>CBFHJI010000015.1:0-28790 GCA_965656255.1 Alphaproteobacteria bacterium | reverse complement strand
CATTGGCGGCATTAACGGCAAAACGCGCGTTTTTAATCGGCACCACAAGTTGAGGTCCGGCAATGGTTGCAATTTCAGGATCAACATTCTGAGTTTCAATTGTGAAGGCCGGGCCTTCAGGTACCAAATAACCAATCTCTGACAAAAACGCCTTATAAGCCTCAGCGTCATGCGCTTGGCCATGACGCTCTTTGTGCCAGGCATCAATTTGCGACTGAAGCTTTTCACGCTTAGCGAGTAAGTCTTTGTTTCTTTGTTTATGTGCAGTTAAAACGCTTGCACAGGCTTGCCAAAATTGCTCAGCCGAAACATCAACGCCTTTAACAGCCTCATTTGCTACAAAATCAACTAATTCTGAGTCTATTTGAAGGCCAGATATGGTCACACGTTCAGTCATCGTAATCTCCTTAATTGCGCGGAAGTCGCATCCATTAGGGGCTAAAATATGCGACTAAACACTGAATGCAAGTGCGCTTTTGGTCTTACCCACAAGGGCACTCTTTTAAGCCAGATATTTTAAATACGCCATGGAACCTTTTGGCGCATCAATATTACCTCAAAAACGCTAAAGCTGAAAAAAACTTGCTATTTTAAATCGTCATATTGTCAAACGGTAACATTAAGATCAGTATTAAAGGGTTCATTCATTCTGGAGGAATTTAGATGGTGCAACGCAAAATAACAAAAAATAAAGCGACGCCCAAGACAAGATTGAAAACCGAACCTAGCGCAAAAATATCATCCAGAGTTGCGTCGAAAAAGAAAGCTGGTCCGAAAAAGGCTTCAGAACGAAAAAATCTCGACAATCAAACTCTGCTAAATGGCTGGGCGGAGATGGTGCGCATCCGTAGGTTTGAGGAACGTGCCGGTCAGCTTTACGCCATGGGTAAAATTGGAGGTTTTTGTCATCTCTACATCGGCCAAGAGGCTATCGCCGTTGGCATGCAACTATGCGTTAAACCTGGCGATCAAATTATCACAGGCTATCGCGATCATGCCCATATGCTCGCTTGTGGGATGGATGCCGGTAGGGTGATGGCTGAACTCACAGGTCGCCTCGATGGATATTCAAAAGGCAAGGGCGGCTCTATGCATATGTTTTCTGTTGAGAAAAACTTCTATGGCGGGCACGGCATTGTTGGCGCCCAAGTCGCGCTGGGAACCGGCTTGGCTTTAGCCAACCACTATCGCAAGAATGATCATGTGAGTTTTGTTTATTTTGGGGATGGCGCAGCCAATCAAGGGCAAGTCTATGAGAGTTTTAATATGGCCTCACTCTGGAAACTCCCTGTTATTTATATCATTGAAAATAACCGTTATGCCATGGGAACAAGCGTTCAACGCGCTTCTGCCCAGGTAAATTTATCGCAACGCGGTGCAGGTTTTGGCATCCCTGGTGCGCAAGTGGACGGGATGGATATTGAGGCTGTGGTCGCAGCTGGCAGCGAAGCCATAGCTTGGGTTAAGGCGGGCAAGGGACCATTTATTTTAGAAATGATGACCTATCGTTACCGCGGGCATTCCATGTCGGACCCTGCGAAATATAGAAAGCGCGAGGAAATTGAAGAAGTTCGCGCCACATCAGACCCGATCATGCTCGCCGAACAAAAGCTTGTCGCCCGTAAAATAATCAGCGAAGACGACATTAAAGCGAAACGCAAAATAATCTATGACGACATAGCAGACGCCGTTGACTATGCGTTAGAAAGCCCATTGCCACCCGTTGAGGAATTAACAATAGATATTTTGGTGGAGGCGCCAGATGCCCATTAAAATTACAATGCCCGCTCTATCACCAACCATGGAACATGGCAAAATCGCCCAATGGATGGTGAAGGTAAATGACCCTGTAAAGTCTGGCGACATTCTGGCTGAAATCGAAACAGACAAAGCGATTGTTGAACTCGAAGCCATTGACGATGGTATTGTTGGAAAAATTATTCATAACGCGGGACCTGACCAAATCCCTGTCAATGAACCGATCGCAGTGATCCTTCTCGAGGGTGAAACCGCCAAAAATATGGCTGATGACGATATCACTAATATAGAACAGACACTGCCAGCGGCCTCACAGGCACAACAAGAAACAACCCCGACACCCTCCGATCCCCCGCCTGTACAAAAGCAGCACAGCACTCCAAAGCCAGACGTGCCTGAGGGAACAAAAGTTAAAGCACAGCCCGTTCGAGAAGCTTTGCGGGATGCCATTGCAGAAGAAATGCGCCGCGACCCTGATGTTTTTATTATGGGGGAAGAAGTGGCCGCCTATGAAGGCGCTTATAAAGTGACCCAAGGCCTGCTCAAAGAATTTGGAGAAGAACGCGTCATCGACACGCCAATCACCGAATATGGTATTGCTGGTGTCGGTGTGGGGGCCGCTTTTTCTGGTTTAAAGCCTATTGTTGAATTTATGACATTTAATTTTGCGATGCAGGCCATAGACCATATCATTAACAGTGCCGCAAAAACGCGCTACATGTCCGGCGGACAAATTACATGTCCGATCGTCTTTAGGGGCCCCAATGGGGCTGCCGCGCGCGTTGCCGCCCAACACAGCCAAGATTTTGCCTCTTGGTATGCGCATATTCCCGGACTCATTGTGCTCGCCCCTTACTCAGCTGCTGATGCAAAAGGATTGTTAAAAGCGGCTATTCGTGATCCCAACCCGGTTGTTTTTCTCGAACATGAATTACTCTATGGCGAGGTTGGTGAAGTGCCCGATCTTGATGATTTTGTCTTACCCATTGGCAAGGCACATATTATCCGCCAAGGAACAGATGTAACCCTTGTCTCTTACGCCCGGGGTGTCGCCCATTGCTTAGAGGCCGCCCAGACACTTGCTGAGTCAGGAATTGATGCCGAGATTATCAACCTACGCAGTCTTCGGCCTTTAGACATGGCAACGATCATTGCTTCGGTCCAGAAAACCAATCGGCTCGTCACGGTTGAAGAAGGATGGCAGGTTTCTGGAATTGGTTCAGAAATTGCTGCATATGTCCAAGAACATGCTTTCGACCATTTAGACGCACCAATCAAACGTGTAAGCGGTTTAGATATTCCAATGCCATATGCTGAAAACCTAGAGGCCTTAGCCTTACCGACAGCGCAGGACATTATAACCGCAGTCAATGCAGTAACATATAAGGTCTAGCAATGCGTGAACGCACACTCATCAGCCCCTTGGCAAGAAAGATAGCGCTTGAACGCAATATCGACATCAGTGCCGTTAACGGAACAGGTCCAAATGGGCGTATCATCAAACGCGATCTTGAGGCCATCAACCCCCCAAAAACAAGTCAACAAAGAACTCATTTAGGCGAAAATCTGTCGCAACCTTCGCTTGGTGCGCCACCCTCCAGCACCTTACCCGATGCTCGACTATACGCAGACCCATCGCGTTATGATGAGCTCACGCTCACGCCCATGCAAACATCTATCGCCGCGCGCTTGGTAGCAGCCAAGCAAGCCATGCCTCACTTTTATCTAAGCCGTGACTTAGACGTCGACGAAATTATTAAATTGCGCCAAAAGATCAATGCGATCCTGGCTGAAAAGAATGAAAAAGTGAGCATTAACGACTTTCTCATTCGTGCCGTCGCTTTGGCGCTTATGGAAGAACCAAGCATTAATGTTTCTTTTACAGATAATGCGATCTTACGCCATCACCATGCCGATATTGGGGTGGCTGTTGCTCTTCCCGAAGGGCTGATCACCCCTATTATCAGAGATGCCGAAACAAAATCTGTGCAACAGATTTCCCAAGAGGTGAAAGCGCTTGCCGCACGCGCGCAGGAACGGAGGTTAAAACCGAGTGAATATGAAGGCGGCAGTTTTTCCATATCAAATCTAGGCATGTATGATATCGATAATTTCACTGCGGTGATCAACCCACCCCAAGCGGCGATTCTCGCCATTGGCCGTATACAAGAGCGTTTGCAAAAAACCGCCGCCGGTGACATCACAAGCAAAAATCTTATTGGCGTCACGCTCTCCTGTGACCATCGCGCCATTAACGGGGCTGTCGGCGCACGTTGGCTCAGCGTTTTGGCTGACTATGTGGCCGCGCCACATCTTCTGATGTTCACCTAAGAAATTTATTCGCGGCCCTTAACCATCAAACGAAAAATTAAGCAGGGCGCGTATTCATAAGATTACGGGCGACCACCATGCGATGCACCTCTGAGGGCCCATCATAAATGCGCATGTTGCGGACACGACCAGCAAGCATTTGCAACGGCATTTCAAGCGTCATACCCATCGCGCCAAAACTTTGCATAGCATGGTCAATAATCTCTTGTGCCATTTCGGTTGCATAAACCTTGAGCATAGATATTTCCGTGCGCACGTCTTTGCCTTGATCAAGCTTCCAGGCGCAATCATAGGCCATAAGGCGCGCGGCATGAATTTTCGCAGCGCCATCAGCGACCCACCACTGGATTGACTGACGCTCTGACAATTTCTGCCCAAAGGTTGAGCGTTGTTCAGCATGCTCTATCATCATATTCAGCGCACGCTGGGCCGCACCGATACACCAGGCACCCATCTCCATTCGCCGTGTGCCTAAACGCACCTGCATGGGACCAAAACCATCGCCCTCTTTACCAAGTAGTTTCCAACCTGGAACTCGGCAATCAACAAGTTCAACTTCATAGGTCACCTCACCGCCCAACATTGGGATGGCGCGAACAGGCTTAAACCCTGGCGTATCATGATCAACAAGGAACGCTGACATGCCGCCTTTAGCGCCCTTTTTAGGATCGGTGATCGCCATTAAAATAGTGAAATCTGCGTCAGCAGCACGCGTGATCCAGATTTTACGGCCATTAATAATCCAATCATCGCCATCGCGGACGGCGCGGGTTGCCATTTTTGCTGGATCTGCCCCTGCGCCAGGCTCAGAAATACCAATAGCCGATATGGTTTCGCCGCGTGCATAAGGGTCGAGATAGGCTTCTTTTTGCCGCTCATCAACAGTTTCAGCGAGCATACGCAAATTAGGAGAATCAGGTGGCAAAGTATAAGTTGCAACTGTGCTTCCCAAAGCTTCATTCACCCCAACAAGGGCCACAAATGGCATATTCATGCCGCCTGAGGTCTCTGGGGCATCAAGGCTCCAGAGCCCGAGATCTTTTGTGAGCGCATCTAGACGCGCTTTATCTTCAGGTAATATTTTGGCTTCTTGGCCAGCTGCGTGGCGATTGAGAATACCTTGCTCTAACGGCATGAGCTCATTAGCAACAAATTTTTGCACCAAATCACATAACATGCGGTGGTCATCATCAAGTGCAAATTCCATATCTTTTCTCCACTTTATTTTGCGTCAAGTTTGCGTCTCAGAGACATTTATATTTTAGATTTAATCGATTTCCAAACAGGCTTTATATAGGTCAGGCTTTAAATTCGTCACGCAATTCACGCTTTAATATTTTACCGATAGCGCTGCGGGGTAATTGTGGCAAGACCACCGCGGCATTAAGACGTTGAGTTTTGCCAACACGTTCATTTAACCACAAGCGCACATCTTCCCCACTCACACTTGCGCCATCGCGCAGAACAAAGAAGCCAACAGGCGTTTCTCCCCATTCATCTGATGGCACCCCAACAACTGCTGATTCCACAATATCAGGATGGGTCGCGAGAATCGCTTCAATATCGCTTGGGTAAATATTAAAACCGCCAGAAATAATCATATCTTTCTTGCGATCCATAAGAGTTAAAAAACCATCAGCATCGAAACGACCAATATCACCGGTTCTTATGTGGCGCACGCCTTCCTCATCATACCATTCGGTCTCCCGTGTTTTTTCGGGTTGGTTGTGATAGCCGCGCATAATGAAAGCCGATGTGCCAACAATTTCTCCAACCTCGTCAACATCACAGCGTGTGCCGTCTTCGCGAATGGCAAACATGGTATGACCCGGCAAGGGCTGACCAACCGTATCCAATTTATCTGGGTGGTTATGCGCCACTAAAGCGCAAGAGCCGCCGCCTTCGGTCATGCCGTAATATTCAATAAGCCCACCCGGCCAACGCGCGAGCACGTCAGCCTTTAGCGCCGCAGCAAAGGGGGCGCTTGTACAAAATTTCATTTCAAAATGGGATAAATCATAGGAAGCAAATTCAGGATCGGACATGATGCGCCTATACTGCACAGGAACAAGCATTGTGTGGGTCACACACCACTTTTGGGCTAATTCTAAATAGCCCTGAACATTAAACTTCTCCATTAAAATAACCGTGCCTCCCCCAGACAAGGTCGGAATAAAACAGGTCATGGTTGTATTCGAATATAGAGGCGTCGACAACAAAGTCACAGCATCGGGACCAAAGCCTGGCGGGTCATTAGGGATCATCATGGCCCAGCGCATTTTATGAGCTTGCACAATGCCTTTTGGCGTGCCCGTCGTCCCTGAAGAGTAAATCACATTAAAAGCATCCGCCGGGGCGATTGTGACAGGTTTAAATTGCTCCGCGTCACCCAAAAATGCCTCAAAAGAGTCTTCATCGAAGCGAATAACACGGGTCGATAATGGGGTTTCCCGCATATGTTCTTCAATACCTGCATCGATGAAAAACAAAGGCGCGGCGCAATCTTCGAGCATAGATGCCAATTGGTTAGGTGTTGATGACGGAGCCAGGGGCGCAATCGTCATACCGGCACGAAGAGTGCCCAAAAACACAATGACATAATGAATTGAGCTAAGACCACAAACCGAAATATGGGCCCCCTGCGCAATATTTTCTTTCTGCAACCCCGCAGCAAAGCGATCCATGAGATGATCAAGTTCTTGATAGGTTAAGCTGGCATCCTGGTGGCGCACCGCAATATGCTCTGGACGCATTTGCGCATGAACGCGAATAAACTCGGGCAATGTACCAAAACCATTCGCAATCATTTCTTCAATTGTTCGATGCATCATCATTCCTTCAATAGATTGACTGCGACTATGCCCTCGCTATAGGGCATGATCAAGAGCAATTCAGCACCTATCAGCAACCCATCCGCGCCCGCAAGCGCATATGAATAGCCTTGGATACTCGGCTTTATTGCAGTAGAATTTGCTGAGCGCTAGATTGTAGGATCCAAGCGTCAAAAGGAAAATATATGCATGTAATTATTATCGGCGGCGGTATTGGGGGGCTTACAACAGCCCTCGCATTCCTAAAGCGCGGGTGGCATGTATCTGTGCTCGAGAAAGCCGAGGCCTATAATGACATTGGCGCGGGCATTCAGATCTCGCCAAATGGCCTCAAAGTGCTCCAAGCCCTCGATATCACACCAGAAACAACTCCGCATTTCTTTGAACAAGCTTGCTACCCTCAGGCTTTATCTATGCGGGCTGGGCGGTCGGGGCGTCATATTTTTTCCGTACCCCTGGCTAAAATTTCGCAAAAGCGTTGGGGGGCATCTTATTTACATATTCACCGAGCAGACCTCGTCGCGGCGCTTGCACAAACCTTAAACCAACGCGCCCCCAAGGCTGTACATTTTAAAGCCTGCGTAACCGCCTATGAGAACCTCGGCAATAAAGCCCGTGTCTATCTCGAAGACGGGACAGACCTAGAAGCCGACCTTGTAATTGCCGCTGATGGCATACACTCCACAGTTCGAGACCAAATGCACGGGCCTGATAAGCCGCGATTTACGGGAAATATTGCTTGGCGCGTAACGGTAGAAACCAAGGCACTTGGACCATTTGCGCCACCTCAGGGCGCCTGTATTTGGGTTGGTCCAAAACGCCATTGCGTCACCTATCAATTGCGTGGGGGGCATCTCACAAATTTCGTGGGTATTGTCGAGGGCCAAAACTGGACGTCAGAAGAATGGACAGAAAAAGGGGAGCGCGCCGACATACTTGCTGATTTTGACTGCTGGCATCCCGACATCACAACCCTTATTGAATGCGCAGAAACCCACTACAGATGGGCTTTGTTTGACCGCGCCCCCTTATCGCATTGGCACGAGGGTCATGTTTCTTTAATGGGTGATGCCGCCCATCCTGCCCTGCCCTTCGTGGCCCAAGGGGCGGTCATGGCCATAGAAGATGCCTATGCTGTCGCACATTTTTGCAGCCAAGAGCCGACAAATATTGAATCTGCTCTTTCAGCCTTCCATGCCTTTCGCATTAAACGAACAACAATGGCCCAAAACACCGCTGCCGCAAATGGTGCTATTTTTCATCGTCAGTCTTTACTGGCGCAAATCGCCACTTATGGACCGATGTGGCTCGCTGGAAAAATATTACCGCATGCTATTTTGGCTCGAAATGACCCTTTCTATAAATATGATATTGTCCGCATACTCTCGGCCTAATTGGCAAAATCAATTTGCACAGGCTCCTTATTCGCCTGCGACAACATTAACATGCTTGCCCTGCGGATCACCCCTAGCAAAATGAAACATATGTCGCTAACGTCTTAATGTTTTCGTGCTTATGAGCACATTCATTTATAGATATCATGCGATCGGCCTTAATTTATTGGCCATGTTAAAGGGAGTCCGCATATGGCGTTTGTTGAACAGAAAATCTCAACTGGTAAGTTTCTCTTTCGGTTTGCAAAACTGCTTGCGCGGCCTGGCGCCATTTCAACATTACGTAGCATTTTGAATTCGCGGCCTGAAGATGAAATATCCGCCGCTGATTTTCTAGAGCGTCACGCCAAAGAACGCCCTCACAATTTGGCCCTTATGTATGAAGATAAAACTTTAACATGGCAGGAATTTAACGCGCAGGTGAACCAAACAGCGCATTACTTTCAGTCACGCGGAATCAAATATGGCGACCGCATAGCAATCAATATTGAAAACCGCCCTGATCTCTTGGTCAATGTGTTGGCATGTTTAAAACTTGGTGCCGTTGCTGGCATGGTTAATACTGGACTGACCAATGAAGCCTTGGCTCATTGCTTGCGTTTGATAGAACCATCACTCTTGGTCATTGGCTCGGAGTGCGTTGCCAATATGGACACAGTGGCCGATCTGATTGAAGAAGAATATCAAGGAAAAATGCTTTTCTTAGCCGATGGTAATGCATCAAGTGCGCCTAAGGGTTATCTTGATCTTGCACCTCTTGTCGCCGATATGTCTAAAATTAATGTTACCCCAGACCAAACTTTAACTTTGGCGACATCTTGCTTCTTAATTTTTACATCTGGCACAACAGGCTTACCAAAGGCCAGTATCACCAGCAATCTCAGACTCTTCCGTGGCGGCACACAATTTGGCGTCAATGTCATGACCTTGTCGCCAGAAGATGTCTATTACTGTCCCTTACCGCTTTATCACAGCACAGCTTTGGTCGTTGGCTTTGCCAGCTCGCTCATTGCAGGCTCGACTTTCGCTATTCGCCGCAAATTCAGCGCCACCCAGTTTTTCGATGATTGTCGAAAATTCAACGCCACTGCATTTGTCTATATTGGCGAACTCTTGCGTTACCTTTTAGCCTTACCAGCAAGTGCTGGCGATCAAGATCACAATGTTGAAAAAATCATTGGTAATGGCCTACGCCCTGATATTTGGATGGAATTTAAAAACCGTTTCAATATCCCACGCATTCACGAATTCTATGGCGCTTCCGAAGGAAACACAGCTTTTGTCAATATTTTCAACTTTGACAAAACTGTGGGCTGGTCACCTGGAGCTGGTAAGGCATGGACTATTGTTGATTTTGATGTCGATGCTGACGCGCCTATTCGCAATGAAGACGGATTTATGACCCGCACCAAGCTAGGTCATACAGGCCTTTTAATTGTCGCCATTAACGAACAAAACCCATTTGACGGCTATACGGACCCCGCGGCCAGTGAGAAAAAAATTCTTCGAAATGTTTTTGTTCAAGGCGATCAATATTTCAACTCTGGCGACTTGGTTATTTTACAACCACATGGGCATATTCAGTTTGGTGACCGCATCGGCGATACATTCCGCTGGCAAGGCGAGAATGTGGCTACAACTGAAGTGGAAAGTGTCATTATGCAATGGCCCGATATTCAAGACGCTGTTGTATATGGTGTCGAAGTGCCGGGCAGAGACGGACGCTGCGGCATGCTTTACGCAACGCTTAAAGACCAAGATAAAATTGATTTCGATGGCCTGGTCGCACATATGCGCGAGAAGCTTCCCGCTTATGCTGTGCCGCGCTTTATCCGCATTGGCGCGAAGGCCGATGTAACGGGCACCTTTAAATTCCAGAAAGCTAAATTAAAACGTGAAGCTTATGCGGTTGGTACATTTGAAGACAAATTATATCTACTTGCGCGCGATGCCGAACATGTCGAGCCTCTCACATCAGCTCAACAGAAAAGTGTTGATGCAGGAGATATACGTCTCTAACAATTGAGCCTGAACGTGTGTCCTTTGATGGCGCTTCTTTTGTCGCGTGCAACCACCCAGATTGCATCCATCGGCACGTTTTCAGCGCTTAAGAAAATTTGCATCACGGCTTATCATTCATAGGCCTTTGCCTAATTTGGCCAATAATGGCGCCGCAAAAGAGGGAACCCAACCTTTGATGCGCGGGTCATTCAATAAATAAAACTTGGTCTTTATTTTGAACGCGAAACGACGAATGAATTCTTTTTCGTACCAAGCGAAAACCATGGCATTTTTCCATTGCCTGATGCGCGAGGCGCCAGCCCAATAGCGACAGCATTGAAATCAAATTGTTTGCACAATTTTATGACCGTTTTCAAAGCCTCTGCGCGGTTCTCTGAATGGAGTTCATTAATCTTTTGTTCAAGCTCGGTTTTTTGAGCCTTTAATTCTTCTAGCTCGTCAAATCCATATGTTGAACTCATGGGAACTAACTGATTCATATTTGTCTCTGACATGATTATCGTCCTTAAAAAATAAACCTGACTTTCATCAGAATTGAAATCAGTATGCGCTTTAATTTTAAAAAATTAATATTTTCTGCCGCGCACACTCAAACAATGATACAGGCAGATCTAATTGCCAAGCATAATGTCACTAACTTTTTAACGTATGGATTATGTGGGTGCACAATTAGCCATAAAACGCCTGTCGGATGATGCCTCAACGTGTTAAACAATATTATTGCGTATGGAGTTTTGATGGTTATTCGCGTTCCACTATACACACGCCCTGCCCAAGCACGGTCTCAGGTTCGCTTTCAAAAAATTATTGATGCGGCGCGAGATCATGTGAGCGAACTAGGCTTTAACGATCTCAACATTACAACACTGGCTAATAAAGCCGGTATTAGTGTTCACTCTGTCTATCGCTATTTCCCAGATATGACCGCAATATGCGCACGGTTTTTAGAAGAGTTTCATGCCGATATCGACACTGCCATAGAGATATTTCTTTTTGAAAAAATGAGTGCAGAAAACTGGGAGGAAGAGGTTGGACGCTTCATCAAATATCTCGCCATTCACATTATAGAACGCCCTTGGATTGTTAAAACCAAGCTTATTTGTCGGCTTGATCCTCAATTGGAAGAACATTGGTGGCGCATGAGCTTGGACCTTGAAAAACGTATCCAACAATGGTTGATCATGATGAATTACAAATCCGACAATATTACGATAGAAGAAATGGGGCGGTTCATTATCTTACAAATTGACGCTCTCATATTCGATATTGGACGCAGCACCAATGACGATAAGATGCAGTCAATGGATTCAATAAGAAAAATCATCTTATCTTATCTCGCCGAGCACATCCCTTCTCGCAAACAGCAACACGAAGACTTAACAAAAATATAAAACGTGTGCTCTCACCGCCCCGTTCCATTCATCTGGCACATGTTAGAAACCGCTACTTGTCGTTTTGCATGTTTGAGGACATGGGATACATAAACCCAGTCCAAACCCAATTTTTAAATGATTAATAATGCGTCTGGCGGAGAGAGAGGGATTCGAACCCTCGAGACGCGTTAACGCCTACACGCTTTCCAAGCGTGCGCCTTCAGCCACTCGGCCACCTCTCCAGTCCAGTCTCGTCTTTCCAAATATATTGGTTAGAGTGTAAACCAGCTGCCTTTTCTTAGGGGGTTGGCTGGTGCACGTCAAGCTGGGCTAGTCATCCATTTTAAGTGCGGCAATAAAGGCAGTTTGTGGAATTTCCACTTTCCCAAATTGGCGCATTTTCTTTTTACCTTCTTTTTGCTTGTCGAGCAGTTTTCGTTTGCGCGAGACATCGCCACCGTAACATTTTGCTGTAACGTCTTTACGCAAAGCTGCAATTGTTTCGCGCGCAATAACCTTGCCACCCAAGGCCGCTTGGATTGGTATCTTGAACAAATGGCGCGGAATGAGATCTTTGAGGCGTTCGCACATGGCACGTCCGCGCATTTCGGCACGATCTCTATGCACAATCATTGACAACGCATCAACCGGCTCAGCATTGACCAAGAGTGACATTTTAACAAGTGGACCTGCCTCATAGCCCGTTATGCTGTAATCAAAACTTGCATAGCCTTTGGAAACGGATTTAAGCCGATCATAAAAATCAAATACGACCTCATTCAACGGCAACTCATATTCAACCATTGCCCGATTACCAGCATAGGTAAGATTTTTTTGACGGCCACGTCGATCTTCACATAATTTCAGTACAGCACCCAGATAATCGTCTGGAACCAAAATAGACGCCGTAATCCATGGTTCTTCAACTGTTTCGATTTTAACCACGTCAGGCATATCTGCCGGGTTGTGAAGCTCAATCCGCGACCCGTCCGTCAGTTTAATTTGATAAACCACGCTGGGCGCTGTTGTGATCAAATCAATATCGAACTCTCGCTCAAGGCGTTCACGAATAATCTCAAGATGCAACAGACCGAGAAACCCACACCGGAAACCAAACCCTAAAGCCGCAGAGCTCTCCATTTCAAATTCAAAACTAGCATCATTCAGGCGAAGCTTTGACATGGCCTCGCGCAAATCTTCAAACTCGCTACTATCGACAGGGAACAGACCACAAAAGACAACGGGCTGGGCAGGTTTAAAACCAGGCAGAGCTAACGCGCAAGGCTGTCTATCATCTGTGACCGTGTCACCAACCCGCGTGTCAGCAACTTCTTTGATCGCGCCTGTAAAAAAACCAATCTCGCCAGGACCAAGAGATTTGACCGTTTGTCGCTTCGGATTAAAAACCCCGACTTGATCAACCAAACAGGTTAAGCCTGAAGACATCATACGAATCTTTTGGCCTTTTTTCATCTCGCCATCAATGACGCGAATAAGAACCACAACACCCAAATAACTATCATACCAACTATCAACCAGCATGGCTTTAAGCGGGGCTGTTACATCGCCTTTGGGGCTTGGCAATTGAGTTACAATCGACTCGAGAACAAGGTCTATCCCCATTCCCGTCTTCGCTGAAATCTCGACACTATTAGCAGTATCCAGCCCTATAACATCTTCAATTTGAGTGCGCACGCGCTCTGGGTCCGCAGCCGGCAAATCCACTTTATTAAGCACAGGAAGGATTTCGTGATTCACCTCAATAGCCTGATAAACATTTGCCAGTGTTTGAGCTTCCACACCTTGGCTCGCGTCAACAATTAAAAGCGAGCCTTCGCAGGCAGCAAGAGAGCGGTTAACCTCATAAGCAAAGTCCACATGACCAGGCGTATCAATGAGGTTGAGCTGATAGGTCAGGCCATCTTGGGCTTTATAATTTAAGCGCACTGTCTGCGCCTTGATCGTAATTCCGCGCTCTCGCTCAATATCCATACTATCGAGCACTTGCTCTTGCATTTCACGGTCGGTCAAACCGCCGGTAAATTGAATAAGGCGGTCTGCCACGGTTGATTTACCATGATCAATATGAGCAATGATTGCAAAATTTCGAATAAGCGAAAGGTCTGTCATTACGCCGATATAGCACTCGCTGTGGCTTTCGCCAATCCAACAAATCGCTATTGTGTCAATTAACCGCGTAATTTCCCGCCGCAGGCTTTTGCGACCGCTTCAATCACGGCATTCATCGCAGCATCGATCTCAGCATCGGTTAATGTTGCTGATTTAGGGCTCAGCGTCACTTCTAGCCCAACCGACTTATGGCCTTCAGCAACGCCTTTCCCGCGGAAAACATCAAAAATCAGCGTATTGGTGATAAGCTGACGATCTGCACCGCGGGCGGCGCGCAAAATATCATCTGCGGCAACTTCTTCAGATACTTCAAAAGCAAAATCACGTTTAACCGTCTGGAACGGCGATAACTCAAGAGCCGCCTTTGTTTTATGTGATTTCTTTTTGGCCATAGGTAAGTTCATCACAAACAATTCACTGCACACCACATCGCATGACAAGCCAAGCTCATCAACAAGCCGAGGATGAAGCGTACCAAAATAGGCTAAAGGTGTTTTAGGGTCGCGGAACAACACGCCCGAGCGGCCCGGATGATAGTAATCGGGTACATTGGTCGATGTCTTTAACGTTTGCTCATCTACACCAAGCCCCACCAAAACAGAAATCACATCTGCTTTGGCATCGAATGTGTCGAAAGGAACTTGTGTTTGCGCCCATGATCGCTGCGTCCGCGCGCCGATGCGAATAGAGGTTGCCATTAATGATTGGGCGCCAGGCGCAAGCGCATGAAAAACATTGCCCACCTCAAACAAACCAAAGTCATTGGCACCACGGCTCATATTACGCTCAGCCGCACTCACAAGGCCCGGTAATAAACTAGGACGCATATTGCTCAATTCGGCAGAAATAGGGTTAGCCAGTTTTAATGCCGGATCGCCCCCAAAGGCCATGGCCTGGGCCTCAGAGACAAAGGACCAGGTGACAGCCTCTACAAGACCACGACCCGCAAGTATGCGGCGGGCCAAACGTTGGCGTTTCTGGGCGTCTGTTAAAATCGGTTTGGCGATAGTCGTTGTCATTGGCAGTGGCAAAGATGGTACTTTGTCCAAACCATAAATACGCACGATCTCTTCAACGAGATCGGCATTTCCTAAAATATCAGGCCGCCAGCTTGGTGCCGTCACACGCCAAATATGGCCAGATGGGACAACGTCAAAACCAAGTTTTATCAGAATCTGACGCATCTGCTCGACGTCCATCTCGACACCGGACAGTTTGGCAACCAAAGCGGGATCAAAATCGGTTTGATATCCTAAATCTGGCTCACCACCCGCAAGTGTTGCAGCGCTCGCTGTGCCACCGCAAATATCAAGGATCATCTTAGTGGCAAGATCAAGCCCAAACATAATCGATTTTGGGTCAACGCCCCGCTCAAATCTATAGCGTGCATCTGAATTAATATTGTGACGACGGCCACTCAGCGCGATTGTCGTAGCTTCAAAAAATGCGCTTTCAATAAAAACGTTTTTTGTTTCAAGTTCAGAACCTGATTGTGCGCCACCCATAATACCGGCCAGACCTAATACCGAACGCGCATCAGCAATAACGCAATCCTCGGGCGTGAGCGTCACATCAACATCATCGAGTGTGACAAAGGACTCACCTGACGCGGCAGAACGCGCCGCAATAGGACCTGACAATTTATCTGCATCGTAAACATGGAGCGGGCGACCGCGATCATAAGATATGTAATTGGTAATATCGACTAAGGCATTAATCGAACGTAAGCCAATAGCCTTGAGGCGCGTCTTTAACCAATCGGGGCTCGGACCATTTTGTACGTCTGAAATAACCCGCCCTGCAAATCCGAGGCATTTTTCTCCATCAACAGAAACATCTATCGGGCAAGCCGGCCCATTGGGAATATTCATATCTAAATCAGGTCTTAAGCTACCCAATCCATAGGCCGCAAGATCCCGAGCAATACCACGAACCCCAAGACAGTCGGGCCGGTTTGGTGTAATTGCAATTTCAAAGACAGGGTCATTTAAACCAAGAGCCTGAGCCGCTGGTGTACCAATCGCAATATCTGACCCAAGCTCAATAATACCATCATGAGCATCTGACAATTCCAACTCGGCTTCCGAGCACATCATACCGCGGCTTTCAACGCCACGTATTTTAGCTTTGGTAAGTGTCATCCCATTGGCAGGAATAACCGCGCCCTCATGAGCAAAAATACCTCGAAGACCAGCCCGTGCATTGGGTGCGCCACAAACAACCTGATGCGTTCCACGCTGGCTTTGGACCGTGCAGACACGAAGGCGGTCAGCGTCGGGATGGGGCTGCGCATCAATAATTTCAGCGACCTCAAAAGCGGCGAGCTTGGCGCTTGGATCATCAAGGCCTTCCACCTCTAAGCCAATGACATTCAATGCATCAACAATTTCATCGACAGATGCTTCTGTCTCTAAGTGGTCTTTTAACCATGTTAGGGTGAATTTCATGACGCTTTGCCCTTAACTATCTGACAAGCCGCGTGCGAGATCGGGCATATCAAATGGAACAAATCCATAATGCTTTAACCATCGCAGGTCAGCATCAAAAAACGCACGTAAGTCAGGCATGCCATATTTCAGCATTGCCAAACGATCAATCCCCATGCCAAAGGCAAAGCCCTGATATTTATCTGCATCAATCCCGGCATGTTCTAAAACGGCACGATTAACCATTCCGCTTCCGCCAATTTCCAGCCAATCATTGCCACCACCAATACGAACCGTGCCACCAGAACGATCGCATTGCATATCGACCTCCATACTCGGTTCGGTAAAGGGGAAATAGCTTGGACGAAATCTAATTTTAATTTCGTCGACCTCAAAAAATGCCGCAAGGAAAGCCTCGAGCGTCCACTTAAGATGACCGAGATTGGTTGTCTCATCCACCATCAAACCTTCAAGCTGGTGAAACATAGGTGTGTGGGTTTGATCGCTGTCACATCGATATGTCCGGCCGGGCGCAATAAAACGAAAAGGTGGCGCACCCTGTTCCATTGTACGAATTTGCACAGGGCTCGTATGAGTGCGCAGCAAAAGCGGCTCCTCGCCCTCAAAATAAAACGTATCGTGCATTTGTCGCGCCGGATGAGTCTCGGGAATATTCAAAGCTGTAAAATTATAGAAATCTGTTTCGATATCTGGACCATCAGCAATGACAAAACCAAGATCTGCAAAAATTGCCGTCAGCTCATCCATGGTTTGTGAGATAGGATGTATCCGACCCTCAGAAATGGCCGATGCCGAAATCGGCAAGCTCACATCCACACGTTCGGCAATAAGCCGCGCATTAAGCGCCGCATTTTCAAGCTGAAGACGCGCTTCTTGAATATATTGGGCAACGCGATCCCGGAGCCCGTTAATAAGCGGCCCCTGAATTTTGCGCGTATCAGCATCCATCGCGCCGAGTGTTTTGAGCAAATCTGATATGGATCCCTTTTTGCCAAGGGCTGCCACGCGAACAGCATCAAGGGCGGCTAAGTCATTAGCCCCCTCAATATTGCTTTTCAGTTCGGTCTCTAATTGATCAAGATCAATGTCGGCCATCGGGTTCTCCCTCGGCCTAGTTTAATGCCTCACGGGCTTTACCCACAAGTGCCTCAAACGCCTCCGGCTGATGGATGGCAAGATCTGATAAGACTTTACGGTCAACTTCAACGCCGGCTTTCGTAAGACCATCGATGAAACGACCATAGGTCAAACCATGTGAACGCGTTGCCGCATTGATCCGCTGGATCCACAAAGCACGGAAATTCCGTTTGCGGACACGACGGTCACGATATGCATATTGACCCGCCTTGGTGACAGCTTGCTTGGCGACTTTGATTGTATTTTTGCGACGGCCGTAATAGCCTTTCGCTTTGCTTAGAACTTTTTTATGGCGTGCATGAGAAGTCACGCCGCGTTTTACACGAGACATATGTGTTTACTCCTCTAGCTTAAAGATACGGCATATATTTGCGAACAATTTTAGCATCCGGCTCGGCCATCATGGTCGTGCCCCGCTTATTGCGGATCTGCTTATTGCTGCGTTTGATCATTCCGTGACGCTTGCCTGCTTGGCCAGCCACGACTTTTCCGGTGCCAGTCACTTTAAAGCGCTTTTTGGCCCCGCTTTTCGTCTTCATTTTGGGCATTTCGCTCTCCTCATCTGTGCCATGACGGCACATTCATTAGCGCAATAAATGCGCGATTTAGCAATTTGAGCAAACACGGCAGCCCTTTCAGCCGGCTCGCTCTTTAGTTTTCCATCATATGGAAAGACAGCTTTATACGCCACTACAGCCAGATTGCAAGCCGAAAAACATCAGCAAACAGTCAATTTTCCGGTTATAATTTGTCTTATTTGATGAGGACCGAAAGATCATTATGACCGCATATGTCAAGAATATCGCCCATCGTGGTGGTGCCGCCTTATGGCCAGAAAATACAATAATAGCCTTCTCAAACGCAATCGACATGGGCGCTGATGGCATTGAGCTTGACCTCCAGCTTAGCTCAGATGGGGCTTTGATCATATATCACGACGATCGCCTCAGACCTACCAATACCCAGCGCGACGGGAAATTTATCCAGCCACCCGGTGATCTGGTTAAAAACCTCTCTCTGGCCCAACTCCAGGCCTTAGATGTGGGCACAGACCTCAATCGTCGCAATAATGGCCTTTTTACAGCCTATCAAGGCACGCCTGTGCCGAGTTGGGACGATTTTATGTCCTTAATTGACGCCAAAGCCCCATCACAATTTCTTATTTATGCAGAATTAAAGACAAGTTTGGCCGAAACGCAGGAAAATAAAGCCCTGAGCGAGGCATTCATCACAGCAATCGCCCCGCGCAAAGACCGCGAGCGCATTCATCTTGTTTCTTTTGACTGGCGGTGCATTAACCGCCTACGTGAGCGTTTTCCGGACCTGAACCATGCTTATACAACGCTCGAGTTTTCGATCACTGACCCTGATCAACCGCTGCCCAATGACCTTATAGAAACGCATTTTCTACGCAATGCGTCACAAAATGGCGCTCATTGGTTTGGGTCTTATGACTGGCGGGCGCAAAAAGGGAACTCTCATGGCGAAAAAATATTAAATGCCATTGCTGCCGCTCAGGGGACAGGCTGGTTTGCTTATTGGCGCGACATTACACCAGAACGACTTGCTCAGGCGCAAGCTTTAGGCATCAAAGTGGGCGCATGGACCGTCAATGAACAAGCTGACATGTCCAGGCTCAAGGCAATGGGGATCGATGCGATTATAACCGATCGCCCAGATGCACTAAAAGCACTCGACAATAATTAAACGTTAAGCTGTTTTCGGTGAGAGCATCATAATCATCTGACGTCCCTCAAGGGTTGGCATGGCGTCGGGCTTGGCAATCTCGTCAACATCCCCCCGCACGCGGGCAAGAAGCTGCATACCAAGCTCTTGGTGCGCCATTTCACGGCCCCTAAAACGAAGCGTTACCTTGACCTTATCGCCTTCATTAATGAATTTGACGACACTGCGCATTTTGACCTCATAGTCATGCTTATCAATGTTCGGTCGCATCTTGATTTCTTTAACATCAACCGTTTTTTGTTTTTTGCGCGCTTCGCTGGCTTTTTTCTGTTCTTGATATTTCAGCTTGCCATAATCTAGAATTTTACATACGGGCGGCTTCGCATTCGGGGAAACCTCAACCAGGTCCATGCCCTTTTCTGCAGCCAATGCCATGGCCGTATCGATATCGATAACACCCAGCTTTTCGCCTTCATCCGTAATTACTAAAACTTTAGACTCAGTAATCATTTCATTAACACGCGGCCCATCCCTTGTGGGTGCCGCTGCGGTAGGTCTACGTACTATGATCGTCTCCTGTTGTGATTAAAACAAAGCGCAGATGCGCTATATCAGTGTTTATGCGAGAATTCATTTAAGTCAACAGGCAAGTCTATAAAATCTGACTCAGCCAATTCGCCCAATAGCCATTTTGGCCTTGGCCAAACCCAAAGCCGCAGCCATCTATAATCCTCAGGCCATGGATCCCAAACAATTTTAAAACGGTACCATGACAGACGACGGATTAAAGCAATAAAACCGAGCAAGCCCAAACGCTCGTAAAAAAATTGGTTTTGCGCCATATGCGCATCAGCGGCTTGGTCCTGACGAATAAGAACAGCAACAGGCCCCTTATGCGCCTGAACCTCCAAAATAATCCCCGATATATCGGCGTCACAGGGAGCCCCGGCCAAGATCAGCAACACAGCGCCCTCTTGCATAAACAAGCCTGATATTTGATCACGCATGTGGTTTAACGCCATAGATCGCAATAAACCTGTAACGTACTGGCGCACATGCGCGCACGCGTATATTTGCTTAATATATATTTGCGGGCCGCACGCCCCATTGCATCACGCTTTCGCGGACTAAGCGACATTGCCTCCTCCAGAGCCAAAGCCAGAGCCGGAGCATTATCAGGCGTTACCAACCAGCCTGTGGCGGCCTCATCACCGCCGACAGGACAAACTGTCTCTTGAAACCCACCGGCATTAGACGCAATGACCGGCCGGCCAGCGGCTTGCGCCTCAATCGCTGTACGACCAAACGGCTCAGCTATCACCGAGGGAATAACAATCAGGTCACTGGCTGCATAAATGGCCGGCATATCATCTACCAAACCAGCAAAGCTTACATTTAAATTATGTTTTTGGGCGAGAGCATTGAGCTCGTCGACATAATCATCGCGACCCTGCGCATCGCCGGCAAATAAAATCTGAACAGATCCCTTCTTCCATTCTTTTTGCGGCACAGAATCTTGAAAGCATAATGAAACAGCTTCCAGCAAAACATGCTGCCCTTTCCAGCGCGTTAACCGTGCCGGACAAAGAATGACAAAATCATCGTCACCAAAACCAAATTGACGGCGCAATGCTGCACGTTTTTCTGCATTATAATTTTTAGGATCAAGAGCATCGACATCGCACCCACGGGGAATAACGCGAATGCGTTCAGACGCAACACCATGCGCTTTTTTAATCTGATCAGCGGTAAATTCAGAATTGGCTATCACCACATCGCCGCGCGTCATAACGGAATTGTATAATACTTTAAGCCTTGGCCCCATGTGAACCTTGCTGTGGTAAGTCGTCAAAAAGGCAGCACCAGTTTTACGCGCCGCCCAAAAAGCAGACCAGGCTGGCGCGCGCGACCGCGCGTGAATGATATCGACATTATATTTTCGCACCAAACCCGCTAAGGCATATGCATTCTTGATCATCGTCAGTGGGTTCTTAGACGCCACGGGTAAAATAATATTTTCGCCCCCTGCCTGCGTAATAGCTGCCGCTAATCGCCCACCCTGCGACACGACAATCGCGCGGCCACCCGCAGCAACCAGACTTTGCGTCATTTCAAGTGTGGTTAACTCAGCGCCACCAATATCAAGTTCAGGGATCACCTGCATCACTGTTAAACCGCTACACGGCGAAACATCTTTATGATCCGATATCATGTTTTTTGCCATTTCTATTTCCAAAGCCCCGCAAGCTGCGTTTGTTCTTTCGTTTCGATTGTCATACGTTATGCCATTAGATGTGACAAATTGTAAAATGAGGAAACCATGACCTTAAACTTTTTTGAGTATGAGAATAGTCAGTTTGGCACCCAGAAAATTGCTTATCAAAAGACCCAAGGGCAAAGTCCTGGCATCGTTTTCCTGCCAGGCTTTAAGTCAGATCTCACAGGCACCAAAGCTCAAGCTGTTTATGAGTGGGCACAACGCAATAACCACGATTGTTTGCTCTTTGATTATTTTGGGCACGGAGCCTCGAGTGGCGCCTTTAAAGACGGAACGATTTCTGGATGGCGGGAGGAGGTCACAACACTCATCCGTGATTTAACACAAGGTCCGCAAATACTTGTTGGGTCAAGTTTTGGTGGTTATATGGCAAGCCTCGCCGCGCTTGACCTAGGCACCCGCATTGCGGGGCTAGTGCTTATTGCTCCGGCCTTTGACATGACAGAGCGTCTGATGTGGAACGGATTTTCAGATGATGACAAAGCATCCCTGGCACAAAATGGGTTTGTTCACCGAAGCTCCGAATATGATTCAGAAGGATATCCAATCACCCAAAACTTAATAACCGATGGGCGTAATCATCAAATTTTAAATGGTGAAATTGCGATCCATGCCCCGATCACTATTTTACATGGTCAAAAAGATGATGCTGTTCCATGGACGCTGTCCTCGGAATTTTCCGAAAAATGCACAAGCCAAATGATCGAGTTATTATTTTTAAAATCGGGTGATCATAGATTATCCAACCCGCATGAAATTGCTTTGCTCCTGACGGCGCTTGATCGTACAAACAAAGCCATTAACGACGCCTATTAATCACCACCATCAAGACAAGCCTTTAGCCCATGCTTATAAGTTGGGTATTGGAGCTCAACCCCAAGCTCGGTCTTAATGCGGTCATTTCTCAGCCGTTTATTCTCAGCATAAAAACTTTGCGCCATCGGAGATAGGTCGGCATCCTCAAAAGCAATCGCCTCTGGCGGGGCAACCCCTAAAAGCTCGGCGGCATATAACACAACATCAGCGGGCGCGGTGGGCAAGTCATCACAGACATTATAGGTGCGACCGGCATGGGGGCGATGCATAGACGCAATTACTGTTTGCGCAATGTCATCGACGTGAATACGTGAAAAAACTTGCCCCTTTTTGATAATGCGCCGTGCTTTGCCGGCGCGCACCGTCGCCACCATATTTCGCCCCGGACCATAAATACCCGGAAGCCGAAAGAAATGTGTGGGACAACCCGTCGCTTCACCAAGACTTCGCCATAATTCTTCGGCCTCAACGCGGCGCTGGCCACGTGCACCCATCGGCCCGGCGGGGCTATCCTCATCAATCCAAGCCCCTGCATGATCGCCATAGACTCCTGTTGTTGAGAGATAGCCTATCCATTTTATATGTTTCGGCATGGCCTTGATCGCAGGAGATAACACTGGATAAAGCGGATCGCCAGTGACCACATCTGGTGGCGCACTTAAAAGGATATGCGTTACCTCAGACAGCGCATCACGAATAGAATCGTCCGTTAACAAAACAGCATCTATTCCTTGTTCAGAAAGTGCGCGCACCTTATCAGCATCTCGCGCCGTCGCGCTTAAGCGCCACCCTTTAGCGCGCAAAGGCTCGACCATGGCTTGAGCGCAGTAACTTAAACCCGCGAATAAAATATGATTACTCATGCCATTTCCCATTCAATCAAAACTTCAGTATCTGGTTCTTTTGATTTTAACGCCGGCATAAGCGCCAGCGCACGATCCGGATCAAGGCGCTTTAACGCCCAGATTGCCGCCCCACGTATAATAGATACTTCATCATTTAAAAGCGCCTCCACAGCCAAAAGATAGCGCTCATCGGCGGCAGTGCCCATATTACCGATCGCGATTAACACATTACGCGTAAAGCGCGCACGTCCAATCCGTTTTATAGGTGATGCCTGAAACCTAGCTCGAAAAGCCGCATCGGATAAACCAACCAGGGTCAATAAATCCGGCGCCTTATTTTCGGCACGACCAACCAAGCGTAATTCGCTGGCTTGATGCGCGTATTTATTCCAAGGGCACACCGCCAAACAATCATCGCAGCCATAAATGCGATTACCGATCGCTTCACGGTAAACATGTGGAATGGCTCCCTTATGCTCGATCGTGAGATAAGAAATACATTTTCGTGCGTCCATTTTATAGGGTGCAACAAAGGCTTGTGTTGGACAAATATCGAGACATGCATGACATTGCCCACAATGATCCGTTTCGGGCTCAGTGTGCTGTAGTTCAACTGTCGTAAAAATACTCCCTAAGAAAGTCCAAGACCCATGGCGACGCGACACAATATTTGTATGTTTGCCCTGCCATCCCAGGCCAGCCATTTGGGCTAATGGCTTTTCCATGAGGGGGGCTGTGTCGACGAATACTTTGACATCCCCACCGGCGGAATCAATCAACCATCGCGCCAGCGTTTTAAGTTTCTTCTTCACAATATCGTGATAATCATGCCCCTGTGCATAAACGGAAATATTGCCGATTTGTTGATGTTCGTTTTTCAATAAAGGGTCTTCATCTGGTCCATAATTCATCATGAGCATGACAACCGATTTGGCCTCTGCCCATAAATGCCGCGGGCTTACTCGCCGCTCGATATGAGTCTGCATCCAGTCCATTTCGCCGTGATAGCCATGATCAACAAAGTCACGCAAGCGCGGACCCGCCTCCCCGATAGCATCCGGGGTCGTAAAACCAATATCACAAAATCCAAGACGAAACGCTTCTGCGGTAAGCGCCTCTTTAAATTGCTGCTGCTCAAGATCTGTCATGCCGACTAAAAGTCCAGATCCACGTAATGTGTAGGCGGGCGTACACCCGAGACATGATCGGCCAAGAGCGGACGAAAACTCGGACGCGACTTAATACGCGCATACCAATCGCGTGCGATTGACCACTTCTTCCAGCTAATATCGCCAATATAATCGATGCAAGACAAGTGCGCCGCCGCGGTTAGGTCAGCCATGCTCATATCATCGCCGGCCAACCAATCACGACGCTCAAGCAAATATTCGATATAACTCATATGAAGATTTAAATTGTGCAATCCCGCCCGAACGGTATCGAGATCGGGTCCACCACCACCATCTTGCGCACTCATAAATCGTCGGTCAATTTTTTCGTAAACAATAAGCCGGCCAACTTCTTCATGAAACTTCTCATCAAACCAGGCCGTTAAACGACGTACCTCTGCCTGCTCATAGGGCGTTTGAGGCAATAAGGGGGTTCCTTGGTCAAATGTCAGAAGCCATTCAGATATTGGGTAATGCCCAGCGATCACACCAACATCATCCATCAATACAGGCACCTCCCCTGAAGGGTTCAGCATCAGGAAATCGAGGCGGCGCTCCCACGGCCTCTCATCGACCAACTCAGTCACAACGCTTTTTTCATGGAGCATGAGACGAATCTTGCGCGAAAAGGGACATAAAGCATGATGAAATAAACTAGCCATTATCGGCAAATTACTTGGCGTTCGGTTGGCGCGCAAGAAGCAATTGCCATTGCATCGTCTTGAGCCTAATCTAGCCGGTATGAATATTGAAATTCTTGCCTTTCTTGCCATCCTCCAAGGTGTCACCGAATTCTTGCCTGTCAGTTCATCCGGGCATCTTGCACTTGCTCATATTTTTGGCCATTTCGCTGATCAGGGGGTGCTCATCGATGTCGCGTTACATGGCGGCACATTAATCGCCGTCATGGCTTATTTTCATAAAGAGCTTCGGCTGATGCTGCTCGGCTTATGGGACATTCTTCGCCGCCGCGAAAGCCAAGCTGCGCGCCTGAGCTATGCTATTATCTGGTCAACCATTCCCATTATAATTGGTGGGGGTATTATGGTGCTCAGTGGTTGGATAGACATGCTGCGACAAGCCCATATTATTGCCTATGCCAGCATTGGCTTTGCCATTCCGCTTTATATTGCTGACAGGTTTGCGACATCAAAAAAAATTGAAAACTTAGATGGTCGACATGCCCTCCTGGTGGGCTTAGCTCAACTGCTCGCCTTAATCCCCGGCGCAAGCCGGTCAGGCGTCACCATGACAATGGGACGTTTTCTGGGCCTCTCACGCCGAGACGCCGCGAAGTTCTCAATGCTTATCGCCATGCCTGTTATTGCTATGTTTGCCATTGCGAGCTTATTGGAGCTCATGCAGTCAGAACAAGATGGCGCCATCAGCGATGCATTCATTGGGGCATCGATTGCGGCTGTCTTTGCAATGGCGACAATTCATGGATTCTTATGGTTAACGGCGCGCTTAAGCTACACGCCCTTTGTGATCTACCGCATCGGGCTTGGCGTTGCTATTTTACTCTTCACCTAACAGCACCAAGCCAGGGCTAACAGCAGATTTAGCTTTTGCGATATCGCGCCAAGTAATCAGGTAAAATGGCTTCAATACTTTGCCCATCAACCCCAAAAACCTGCAAACCATTCTCGCCGGTGACAATATTATCTTGTCGTAACATAATAAGTTGGTCCGGGGTCAATAATGGCTTTGGTGCAAATTGTGCAATACGCGCGATCAGACCTGCCGCCCAATAAGGCATGGGTAATAACAAGGTTTTACGCCCAATTTGCGCCAGCAATAATTCCATTAAAGCTTTAAAACTATATATGCGCGGCCCGCCAATATGGTAGCACCCCGCCTTATCCTCGCCGGCACCAATTGCTGCCACCACGCAGGCTGCAAGGTCATAAACTTGCACAGGCTGATAAAGTGTTTTTCCGCCTCCAATAAGCGGTAAAAACGGCGCCAAGCTAGCCATTTGCGCAAAGCGGTTGAAAAAATCATCTTCAGGACCAATCACAAGTGACGGCCGAAGAATAATGGCAGTTGGTATAGACTTCATGACAGCCTGCTCCCCACGTGCCTTGCTTTGCGCATAAAGCGACGCACTATTAAGATCAGCACCAATTGCAGAAATATGTATGAATGTCTTAATACCCGCTTTTTTTGCCAATTTAGCGACATTGGCCGCACCAATGGCTTGAACTGAGTCAAATTTTTGTGACCCTGTCTCAAATAAAATACCTACGGCGTTAATGACAGCCTCTGTGCCCTCAAGCGCGCGCTTGACGCTTGACGGATCGCAAATATTAACTTGCATAAGCTCGATCTGCCCAACACGCCCAGCGGTTTTAAGAAACAAAGCTTCATTAGGCTTACGAATAGCAACACGAATTTGCACACCTGTTTTTGCAAGGGCGCGCACAATATGGCGTCCAACAAACCCTGATCCGCCAAAAATTGTCACGTGGCGTGGTTTCGTTAAGGTCATAGCCTTCTCCTTCTTCGTCTCTTGGTCTTCTTCACATCGAGATGGCAACACGCGCCTGTGCTTATCCCGACACATAAATCATTTATCCATCTATGTTTATATAAATGATTTGCCTCATTTGCTTCAATGGCAGTCATCGATATTTAAATCAAGCCCCATACCCAAATGCAAGCAGTGGATTAGCCGCTAAACCTGAATTTCCAACCAACTTGTCTCTGCTTCAGCAATTTCTTTTTCAATAAGAGCATAATCTGACAAAAGCCCCGTCATAATCTCGGAATCGGCCATGGCTTTGGGTGCAGACATAGCCGTTTCGAGTTCCGTTTTTTTCTCAATGAGCTTTGCAAGTTTAGCTTCTAGCTTTTCTGCTTTAGCGCTTTGAGACTTGACGTCTTTAGCGTCTGCTGGCGCGTTTTTATTTGTTTTCTTGCCTTTGCGCGCTTCAGAGCGCTCCTTGCGTCTTTGATCCATAATCAAACCACGATAAGCCTCGAGATCATCATCATATGCCAGAACACCGCCGTCCTTTACAAGATAAAGTCGCTCAGCCACGGCTTCAACCAAATGGGGGTCGTGACTAACCAAAATAACACATCCCTCATAGCCATTGAGGGCTTGGATTAAGGCTTGTCGCGCATCAATGTCGAGGTGGTTTGTCGGTTCATCAAGCAGCATAATATGGGGTGCATCGTGGCTCATCATACAAAATAACAAGCGGGCTTTTTCTCCACCTGATAATTTCATAATTTTTGTATCGGATTTTGTTTTATCAAAACCAAATTTTCCGAGGAGAGCGCGGCATTTGGCTTCACCAATTTCGCCAACAGCTTCGCGAAGTGCCTCATAGGGCGTTGATTGGTCATCAAGCTCATCTGACTGATGCTGAGCGAAATATCCAATTCGCAATTTATTGTTACGCGTCACCTGCCCCGACATGGCTGATAAATTATCAGAAATCAATTTCACCAGAGTCGATTTACCATTGCCGTTTGCGCCGAGAAGGGCAATCCGATCATCACCCGCCAAACTAAAATTAACATTCCGCAAAATTGGTTTTCCAGGTTCATAGCCAACATCAACCATATCAATGGTGACAATAGGTGATGACATTTTTTCAGGCTGTGGAAATTTAAAAGATGTTGATCTTTCCGCAATAAGTGCGTCTACCATATCCATGCGCTCAATCGAACGCAGCCGGCTTTGCGCCTGCTTAGCCTTACTGGCTTTTGCACCAAAGCGATCGACAAAAGCCATCATCTTCTTTTTATGGGCTTGTTGTTTTTCAAACAAAGCCTGATGCCCCATTCTCTTTTGCGCATGCGCACTCTCAAACTGATCATAATTGCCGCTATAGAGCGTCAATTTTTGTTGATCAAGATGCGCAATATGCGTGACAACTTTGTTTAACGTTTCACGATCATGACTAATAATAATAAAGGTATGTTCATAGCTTTGCAAAAAAGCTTCAAGCCAAACGATAGCCTCAAAATCCAGATGGTTTGTCGGCTCATCCAATAATAATAAATTTGGTTTTCGGAACAAAGCCGCAGCCAACGCAACGCGCATTTTCCAACCACCCGAAAAGGCATTGATCGGTTGACTTTGTTGTTCAGTACTAAACCCAAGTCCCGATAAAATAATCGCAGCTTGTGAAGGTGCCTCATAGGCATTGATATCCGCCAATCGCATATAAATATCTGACATACGTTCGACATCAATATCCGTTTCAAGCTCTGCAAGAAGATTTGCGCGCTCCGTATCTGCCGCCAAGACAACTTCAATCAACGGCGTATCATCATCGGGTATATCTTGGCGTACCATGCCCATTTGCGTATTCGACATCATCGAAATATCGCCACCATCTAACTCAAGCTCGTTCGCAATCAACTTAAAAAGCGTTGACTTACCAGTACCGTTGGGACCAACAAGACCAATATGATGGCCTGAAGGAATCGACAAAGAGGCTTGGTCAAACAATGTTCGACCGGCAATTCGGTAAGTAATATTATTGATATCAAGCATGGGAGAAATAACCAGTCATTGGAGGCAGGGGCAATATGTCGAAAGATCGGTTGGACCACA
>CBFHJI010000014.1:0-29199 GCA_965656255.1 Alphaproteobacteria bacterium | reverse complement strand
TGGTCTGGTTTGCTTGGAGGAATTGTTGGCGCCATGTTTGGTGGTGCCTTATCAATTATGCTCTATAATTTTTTAAACGAAGTAAATGTTGCCCTTTGGGGTGGTTTTTTGAGTGCTGCGCTTATTGCGATTATTGCTCAAGGGGGCGACTTATTCGAGTCGTCGATCAAGCGCCTGCATGACATTAAAGATTCTGGAAGCATTATACCTGGTCATGGCGGTATTTTAGACCGTGTTGATGGTATGGTAAGTGCCCTTATCGCCGTTGGGTTATACCTCTTACTTGCTTTGCACCAGATGGGTGAGTCCCCGATCACATTATTGTGGGGTATGTGAGATGACCTTACGTGTCTCCTTGTTAGGAGCAACGGGTTCAATCGGCACGAGTACGCTAAATGTTGTTGATCAATATCCTGATCATTTTAAGATCGTGGCGTTGAGTGCTCATAATGATGCGCTTGGCTTAGCGCAAATCGCTAAAAAATATAATCCTGAGCTCGTAGCGATTGGTAATCCTGAAAAAGAGGATCTTCTGCGCAGTGAACTTGCTGGGACCAATATAAAAGTTGTCAGTGGGGCGCAAGGACTGATTGAGGTCGCGCAAGTTGATGCCGGTTTCATTATGGCGGCCATTGTTGGTTTTGCGGGCTTGGCGCCAACACTTGAAGCGCTTAAGCAGGGCACGCGGGTTGGTTTGGCTAACAAGGAATGTTTGGTTGCAGCAGGCGCTTTGTTTATGAACGAGGCCAGAAAATATGGGGCGCGTGTTTTGCCTGTTGATTCTGAACATAATGCTGCGCTTCAACTTATTGAGGCCCATGGTGTTCAAAATCTCGAGACTTTAATTCTAACAGCTTCGGGGGGACCTTTTTTGGGAAAATCACGCCAAGATTTGGCGCATGTTACGCCTGCCCAAGCTGTGAATCATCCGACATGGTCAATGGGTCAGAAAATTTCGGTGGATAGCGCAACCTTGATGAATAAAGGACTTGAGCTCATAGAGGCCCGATATTTATTTGACCTCCCACATAACAGCTTGAATGTTTTGGTTCATCCGCAATCTATTGTCCATGCCATTGTCATATTGAGTGATGGCACAATGATAAGCCATAAGGCCCCAACAGATATGCGCGCTCCTATCATTCATTGTATGGGATATCCCGCGCGGTTATCGACCAATATGGATAAACTCAATTTGGCTGATATTGGTATGCTAACTTTTTTTGAAGCTGATCGTGATGTTTTTAAATGCTTGGCCTTAGCCGAAGAAGCGATGCGTATCGGTGGTGCTGCACCAACGGCTTTGAATTCCGCGAATGAGGTCGCTGTCGATGCTTTTTTAAGCGGACAGATTGGTTTTCTGTCAATCGCAGACCTGGTTGAAAATGTTATGACCAAGGTTCTTTCTGCGCCAGATTCAGCGCAGGTTTTTGATACATTAGAGGCAGTTTCTGCGTTTGATCACGAAATTCGCATATTAGCTAATAATTTAGTAAAAAATATGTCTAAATGACTTGTTTTTTATAGGTTTTTTGGAGTTTCTCTTTCCATCAATCGATATTTGGGCATAATGGTTAAAAGCTAAGATAGATTATAATTTGAAGGAGATGTTCGTGGAATTTTTATCATCATTACAGGGAATTGGTGTGGGCTATATTGTCCCCTTTGTCTTTGTGTTGACGATCGTCGTTTTCTTTCACGAATTAGGTCACTTCTGGGTGGCTCGCCGGTGTGGTGTGAGTGTTGAAACCTTCTCGATTGGGTTTGGCCGCTCTCTTTTACGTTGGAAAGATCGGCACGGAACTGATTGGCAAATTGGTTGGATCCCCCTTGGTGGATATGTGAAATTTTCAGGTGATGAGAACGCAGCAAGTGTGCCAGATTCGGAAAAGCTTCATTCTATGAGCGATGATGAGCGCGGAAAGTCATTACACTTTAAACCGCTTTGGCAACGTGTCGCCGTTGTGTCTGCAGGTCCTATTGCGAATTTCATTCTGGCAATTGTTATTTTTTCGGCTTTATTTATGTCGTTTGGTCAGCAAATTGTTCGGCCAATTATCGCGCAAGTCATTGAAGATAGTGCCGCTGCGCGTGCAGGCTTTACGACTGGTGATCGTATTATTGCAATTGATGGTAATCAGGTGGATGGGTTTAACGATGTTCAGCGTGTTGTGACGGTGAATGCAGATCAAAACCTAACCTTCACTATCGAACGCGGCAATGCTTTGATGGATATCGTGGCAACGCCCGAGCGCGTTTTGGAACGTGACCGTTTTGGCAATGAGTTTAAAATTGGTCGTCTGGGTGTGAGTGCTGCGGCGAGTTCCGATAGTGTGACAATGCGTAAATTTGGCCCTATTGACGCCGTCGTGAAAGCCACTGAAGAAACATATTTTATCATTGAGCAGACCTTTGTCATGATTGGTCGCATTATAACTGGGCGTGAAAGTGTGGACGTGCTTGGTGGTCCCATAAAAATTGCTCAAATTTCTGGGCAAACCGCAACTTTAGGATTAATAGCCTTGATACATTTAACGGCTGTGATTTCTGTGAGTATTGGCTTAATTAATCTCTTTCCAATACCGATGTTGGATGGCGGTCACCTCATGTTTTATGCTTATGAAGGGGTGTTCGGAAAACCCATGTCGCAGCGCGTGCAAGATATAGGTATGCGTGTTGGACTCGGTATGGTGTTAACCTTATTTGTATTTGTGACATGGAATGATTTGAGCCAATTAGGCATTTTTGGATAGTTAGTTTTTGACAAGTGTCGGCATGGGCTACGCCCTTGAGCGAGGAATATTGATGGCAAAGTTATCATTGAAATTAGTGGCGATTGGGCTGCTCGCCAGTACTGCGCTTAGTGGCAGTCAATTTGCTTTGGCTCAAGATACAGCCGGCGCAGAACAGCCATCGGCACCTTCTGCAAGCAAAGTTGAGGCTAAGCCGGTATCCTTCATTCGGGTTGAGGGCACGCTACGTGTTGAGGCTGAGACCGTGCGCGCTTACATGGTTTTGCGCGAAGGCATGCGCGCTGAGGCTCAGTTAATTGACCAGTCTGTTAAGACTTTATTTGCATCTGGTTTGTTTGCTGACGTTAATATTCGTCGCGAAGGTGATGGCTTGATTGTCTCAGTTATTGAGAATCCTATTATCAACCGCGTGAGTTTTGAGGGTAATATTAAGATCAATAGCGATACATTACAGGGCGAGAGTTCTTTGCGCCCACGATTGGTCTATACGCGGTCGAAAGTGCAAGATGATGTCGAGCGGTTTTTAGAGCTTTATCGTCGTGCTGGACGTTTTTCCGCTGTCATTGAACCTAAAGTTATTCAACTACCACAAAACCGAGTTGACCTTGTCTTTGAGATTGTTGAAGGACCGCTCACGGGTATCCGTTCGATTAACTTTATTGGCAATGAGGCCTATGACGATGGTCGTCTTATGGAAGAAATTGCAACCTCAGAGAGCCATTGGTGGAAGTTCTTATCCTCGAGTGATAATTATGATCCCGATCGTATTGCTTATGACCGTGAACTCTTAAGGCAATTTTACTTAGGGCGCGGTTATGCGGATTTTCGTGTTATCAGCTCCACAGCTGAGTTAACGCGAGATGGCGATGCTTTTTTCGTTACATTTAACCTCGAAGAAGGGCCCATTTATAATTTTGACAAATCTGAGATTAAAACAAGTCTGGAAAAATTGACGGGCCTTAATCTGGAAACCTATATTAAACATGAAGAAGGTGAGCGATATGATGCTCGCAAAATCGACAAATCCGTCGATGCTTTGACCAAAATTGTTGGAGAGCAGGGGTTTGCTTTTGCTGATATTCGGCCGCGTGTAAAACGTGATCCAGAAACACAGAAAGTCAGTATTACCTATTCAATTGAAGAGGGTCCGCGTGTTTACGTCGAACGCATTAATGTGAACGGCAATACGCGCACGCAAGATAATGTTATTCGTCGCGAGATGAAATTGAGCGAGGGGGACGGATTTAATCGCGTACTTTTGTCTCGATCAGAGCGCGATATTAGAGGCCTAAATTTCTTTGAGAAAGTGGACATTGTTGAGCAACCGGGTACAGAACCTGATCAGGTTATTCTTGATGTTGATGTACAAGAAAAATCGACAGGTGAATTGGCGATTGGTGTTGGCTTTTCATCAACAGATAGCTTCTCAACTCAATTTTCAATTTCTGAGCGGAACTTCCTTGGGCGTGGGCAAACGCTACAATTATCAGCCAATGCAAGTTCTGAGACATCACGCTTTATTATTGGTTTTACCGAGCCCTATTTCTTAGGTCGCGATTTATCAGCGGGTTTTCGTGTCTTTAATTCTGTATATGACTATGATTATACAAATTATGAGACAACTGAATTTGGCGGAACATTCTCGCTTGGCTTTCCAGTCTCTGATGATGCACGCCTTAGTTTATATGCCAGTCTGCGCGAAGTATCACAGAAATATAATAATGGTTATGAGGCCGATGAATCCCGTCATTCATTTGGCTATTACTTTGCTATTGATAAGCGCGATGACTATATCGATCCGACACAAGGCTGGAACTTTGGGTTTGGTCAAGATTTAGCATTGCCGTCTGGCGATATTACCTTCCTACGGACAACGGCTGATGCTGATTATTATTATAATTTGGCAGAGGGCTATGTTGTACATTCTGGTTTAACAGCTGGTTATATTGATGGTTATGAGGGCGAGTCAGTGCGCTCTACGGATCGTTTCTATAAGGGTGCTTCGAGCTTCCGTGGTTTTGACCGTTCGGGTGTTGGACCGCGGCGTCTCTTGAAAGACAATGCAGGAGTTATCATTGATGATTATGCTGTTGGTTCCAATGCTTATATTATCGGAACCTTTGAGTTAAGCCTTCCTCTTATGCCAAAAGAGCTGGGTATGAAAACAAAAGCCTTTATTGATTATGGTGCCGTTGGAACAACCGATGAAGATCCTTATGAAAGTGCTTATTATTCGAGTTGGGAACTTCAGGATGACTTTGCTTTCCGCTCGACATTTGGCCTAAGTGTCTCTTGGAATTCGCCCATTGGACCGATCCAATTCGACTTTGCACGGCCTATTGCTTCGGAAGATTATGACAGGGAGCGTTTCTTCCGGTTTACAGCAGGAACAAAATTTTAATTACTAAAAGAGAGAGAGGGATTATGTCTCGTTTTATTTATGTTTTAGCGTTTGTGTTTATCGTATCTGTGCCTTTATCAGCTCAAGCTCAAAAAATTGTTGTTGTTGACCTTGATCGTGCCATTTCACAGTCTAAGGCAGGCAAGGACATGAGCTCTCAGCTCGAGTCACAATCTAAAGTTGTTCAGGATAAAGTTGATAAAATTCAGAAAAATTTGCAATCTGAAGCCAAGAAGCTTGAAGAACAAAGAAGCCTTATGGCGCCAGACGCCCTTCGCATCAAAGGTGAAGAGCTTCGTTTAAAGCAAGTTTCTAAACAACAGGAAATTTCTACCGAAGCACGGGGCATTCAAGCGGGTGGTCAAGAAGCACTTCAGAAAATAGCCGCTGTCGCTGTCGAGGAGCTTAAGGCGCTCGCGGAAGATAAAAAAGCAGATATTGTTTTACGTCGTGAAATGGCTTTGATTGTTGCTCCGGCGTCTGATTTGACCGATGAACTTACAGCTCGGATTGATAAGAAAATTACAAGCGTCAAGGTCACTCCGGTTGTCGATTCTGGTAAACAGTAGTCTTTCGTGACTGACCGTCGGTTTTATGTAAGGGCTTCAAGCGGGCGTCTTTCAGATCTTTTGCAAGATGCCCCCGAAACCATTGATGTTCAGGCTGACCTAGAGCAGCATTTTAGCGATGTGAGCGCGCTAGAGATGGCTGGCCCCGACGATATTAGTTTTGTTGGTGGAGACGCCAAGTATAAAGAGATGGCAGAGCGTTCACGTGCTGGACTTTTTATCGTGTCAGAAAAATCTGCGAATTGGCTTGCACCCGGGGCTAACTTTATCATATGTCCAAACCCGATACGACTTTTTAACCATATAGTTGGCAAACTCTACCCAGACTTAGCTTCTGGCTTTGTTGGCCGGTTTGATCAAACGCATAATATTTCACCTTCGGCTAAGATTGACCCAACAGCTGAAATTGCGCCAAGTGCCATTATTGGAGATCATGTCGAGGTTGGCGCCGGTACAAAAATAGGCCCTCTTGTGACAATTGGCCATGGAACCCAAATTGGTCGTGATTGTCTTATCTATTCCCATGTGAGTATCGCTTATGCGCTGATTGGTAATCGTGTCCAAATCTCGAATGGTGCACGTATTGGCGTTGATGGTTTTGGCCTGATTGAAGGCAAAAAACACGAGAAAGTGTTTCATCTCGGCCGCGTCATTTTGCAAGATGATGTTGAGATTGGTGCAAATTCTACCATGGATCGTGGCACTTATGGTGATACGGTTATCGGCGAAGGCAGTAAGATTGATAACTTGGTCCATATTGCGCATAATACGCAAGTTGGGCGCCATGTGCGGATTGCTGGGATGTCAGGCATTGCAGGCAGCGCTATTATTGAGGATTACGCCACGCTCGGGGGAGGTGTTGGTCTTGGTAATGGAGCCCATATTGGCGCTCATGCAATAGTTGGCGGGCGGTCCGTTGTACTTGGTAAAGTGCCTGAACACGAAATATATTCCGGATATCCGGCAAGGCCGTTGAAAGAGTGGCAAAGGCAAAAAGCTTTTATTGCACAGCTCTTTAAGAAAAGCCTAAAAGATAAGAATAGAGGATAGCAATCATAATGCCACATATTCACCCATCGTCGGTTGTCGACCCCAAAGCACATTTAGCTGATAGCGTTGTGGTTGGGCCGTTCTGTTCAATCGGACCTGATGTTGTTTTACATGAATCTGTTGTCTTAAAAAGCCATGTGTCAATTATGGGAAATACCGAGATTGGCGCAGGAACATCTATATTTCCATTCACCTCGCTCGGGGGAGAAACTCAAATTTTGGACCAGTCCAAGCCTTTGGGAAAATTAAAAATCGGCGAGCATAATATTATTCGCGAAAGCGTGACGATGCAGCCGGGACAAATTGATGATCCTGCGATAACCTTAATTGGGGACCATAATTTATTTATGGTTGGGGCGCATGTCGCTCATGATTGTCGTGTCGGCAATAATAATGTATTCGCCAATAATGCGACTTTGGCCGGACATGTTACTGTTGGTAATTTTGCCAATATTGGTGGTTTGTCTGCTGTTCATCAATTTTGTCATATTGGTGATTATTCCTTTATTGGTGGCCATAGTATCGTCGTTGGCAATGTTATTCCCTTTGGTATGGTTTATGGAAAACGCGCATCTCTTGAGGGGCTTAACCTTGTCGGCATGAAACGTCGGGGCTTTGGACGTGACGATATTGCATTGACCAGAAGTTTATTCTCAGACTTATTTGACACAAAGGACGAGCGTATCTTCTCAAAACGCGTAGATGATGCCATGGATGAATATGGTTCAAATAATGTTGCGCGCCTTATTCTGGATTTTGTGAAGAATGCTAATGATCGCGGATTCTGTCAGGGTGACTGATCGTGGCTAAGCTCGGGATTATTGGTGCGGGTGGTGATCTCCCTTTAAGAGTAAAAAATGCATTAGAAAATAAGGGTCAGGAGACTTTTCTCATCGCTCTTGATCATATTGCCTCCAGCGACACATGTGCTCAGGCCGATAGCGTGCTCTCTGTTGGCGAGGTTGCAGCCATTGTTTCCTTGTTCCAAAAAAATCATGTCGATACATGTGTTATGATTGGCCCAATGGTGCGTCCAGACCTCAGCCGCTTGAAAGTGGATGAGGGCGGGCAAATTGTTCTCACTCAATTTATGCAGATGGCTGGTGCGGGCGGCGATGATGCTTTGTTACGTTGTCTTGTTGTTTATTTTGAAGAGCGTGGTCTTAAGGTTATAGGCGCTGATGATGTTATGTCTGATTTTGTTGCGCCTCTAGGTTGTTTGACGCGCCTGAGTAGTCAGGCATGGAGCGAAGATGTCGCGATTGGTGTCGCTCTTCTCAAGCAACTCTCTGTCTTTGACGTTGGACAAGGGTGTGTGGTGCGCAATCGTCAAATTTTAGCCATTGAAGGCCCAGAAGGTACTGATGCCATGCTCGCCAGAGTCTGTGGTTTGAATGAATCTGCGTCAATATCTGGCGGTGTTTTGGTTAAATTGCCTAAAGAAGGGCAAGAAAAGCGTGTTGATCTGCCTGCTATTGGCCCTGTTACAATCAAGAATGCTGTCGATGCGGGCTTGGCAGGGGTTGTTTTTGCCCAAAAGGGGGCTTTGCTCATTGATCGCGACGAATGTATCAGGATCGCAGATCAAGCGGAGTTCTTTATCGAAGGTATAGCGCTTTGACATTGCGGGTTGCCATTATTGCTGGTGAGGTCTCCGGTGATCTTTTAGGCGCTGGCTTGATGAGAGAGATGATTTCACAACAGCCTAACGTCACATTTATGGGTGTTGGTGGTGATAAAATGCAAAAAGAAGGGCTCTCGTTAGTCTTTCCCATATCTGATATTGCGGTTATGGGGTTTGGTGATGTCATACGTCGATTACCTTATCTTTTTAGAAAGCTTGATGAAATCGCCCAGGCTATTATTCAGGATAAGCCTGATCTTATCATTTGCATTGATGCACCTGATTTCAATCATCGATTAGCCAAACGCCTTAAAAAAGCGGGTGTTGTAGCGCCAATTATTGACTATGTGGTTCCAAGTGTTTGGTTCTGGCGCTCGTCACGTGCCCGTAAGATGGCAAAATATTTTGATCATTGTTTATGCCTATTGCCTTTTGAACCGGCTGTCATGAAACGACTTGGAGGCCCGCCTTGCAGCTTTGTTGGGCATAATGCTGTTCAGTCTATTGCAAGTCAAAAACAAGTCAGTGGGTTTAGATCATCACATAAAATTAGAGAGACAGAGAAGCTTCTAACTCTTTTGCCGGGAAGCCGGCATGGTGAAGTTCAGAAATTACTACCGATATTTATTGATGTGGTCTCACGTCTTAGAAAAGACATGCCAAGTCTGCGGGTTTTTATACCCATCGTCCCACATTTAAGAGAAATGATTGAGAAGGCCTGCCAGGGACTTGATATTGAATTCATAATCGAAAATGACGAAAAATATGCGCTCTTTGGTGCCAGCGATGCCGCACTTGCGGCTTCTGGGACTGTGGCTTTGGAATTAGGTTTGGCGTGTACACCGATGGTGGTGACTTACCCGTCCTCAGATTTTTTTCATAAATTCATCATTAAGTTTTTAGCCCAAACACCTTCTGTTAACTTGGTTAATATTGCCCTTGACGAACCAGTGGTTCCTGAAATGTTGGCGGATAATGTGACCGTTGAAAACCTCTATCGCCTGACATCTCAATATCTTGTGCAACCTGATGCGGCGATTAAAATGCGAAAAAAACTTGAGGTTTTTACAGCTTTGATGCGCGGTGATGGTTTGTCACCTGATAAAAAAGCCGCTCAAGTTATTTTCAAACTTGGCGGCTTTTTATAATCCTTTTATAGACCTTAATGGTCTTTAAAATTTAGCGTTTGTTCATTGGCACGTAGTCGCGCTCTGGTGAACCAACATAAAGCTGGCGCGGACGACCAATGCGCTGACTTGGATCCTCAATCATTTCATTCCACTGAGCAACCCAGCCAACAGTTCTTGCTAATGCAAAAAGAACCGTAAACATTGTGGTAGGGAATCCCATGGCTTTAAGAGTAATGCCTGAATAAAAATCAATGTTTGGATATAGTTTCTTTTCAACGAAATACGGATCGCTTAATGCAATTTTTTCGAGTTCCATTGCAACATCAAGAAGTGGGTCATCTTTAATGCCAAGCTCTTGAAGAACATCATGACATGTTTTTTGCATGACGCGGGCACGTGGGTCATAATTTTTATAAACGCGGTGACCAAAGCCCATAAGTCGGAACGGGTCATTTTTATCTTTTGCCCGCGCGATGAATTCTGGGATGCGATCGACAGAACCTATTTCGTTTAGCATGTCGAGGGCAGCTTCATTGGCGCCACCATGGGATGGACCCCACAAGCAGGCAATGCCAGCTGCAATACAAGCAAATGGGTTTGCACCTGATGAGCCTGCCAAGCGAACTGTTGAAGTTGATGCATTTTGTTCATGGTCTGCATGCAAAATGAAAATGCGATCCATAGCGCGCGCAAGTGTTGGGCTCACAGTGTAATCTTCACAAGGCACAGCAAAACACATGTGCAAAAAGTTGGATGCATAATCAAGATCATTGCGCGGATAGATGAAGGGTTGACCGACAGAATATTTATACGCCATTGCCGCAATAGTAGGAATTTTTGCAATCAAACGACGGCTTGCGATTTTGCGTTGCTCTGGGTCGTTAATGTCTGTGCTATCGTGATAGAAAGCGGAGAGGGCACCAACGACGCCGACCATAACTGCCATTGGGTGCGCGTCACGACGGAAACCAGATGAGAATTTATAGAGCTGTTCGTGCAGCATTGTGTGCCGCGTAATGGCTGTTTCAAATTCTTCGAGTTGTTCATTATTTGGTAAGTCACCATTTAGTAAAAGGTAACAGGCCTCAATAAAAGAACCTTTCTCAGCAATTTGCTCGATTGGATATCCACGGTGAAGTAATACGCCCTTTTCCCCGTCGATATATGTGATGGTTGACTTACAGCTCGCTGTTGATGTGAAACCGGGATCGTAAGTAAACTGACCCGTTTGACCATAGAGCGTTGATACATCTATTACACTAGGGCCTATGCTACCAGTTTCAACATCAAATTCATATTCACTTCCACTGGTCGTGAGTTTGGCCTTATCTGACATAAACGTATCTCCTGTAGATATGATGTTATTTAGAAAAATATGCGATTTTATAGCATGACTTAGCCTATTCGGCTAGATAACTAAGCCATTCATTTTAAGCTGATCTCGCACTCTATCCACAGCCTCTGCTTGCCCCAATATATTAAGAATATCATAGATTCCAGGTGAATTCGGTGTGCCGGTTAGGGCTGCGCGTAATGCTGGACCAACTTGGCCAAGCCCAATATCTTCAGTTTCTAAAAATGCTTTGATTGCAGATTCACAGGCTTCTGACGTCCAGGGTGTAATGGTTTGAAGTATTGGCAGTAATTTTGCCAAATTCTCCATACGAGGTGGTGTCATCATTGATTGAGCTTTTTCATTTATGTTTACAGGGCGCCCTGAAATAATGAAATCACAGTTTTCAGCCAGTTGATCCAGTGTTTGAGCGCGTTCCTTCAAGCTCGCTAAGCCCCGCAAAATTTCACTTTCTACATCGACAGCAGATGGTCGTCTCTTGCATATTTCGTCAAAGAGCAGGTCATCCGAGGCTAGGCGAAGGTGATGAGCGTTCACATGCATGAGTTTGTCTAGGTCAAATCTGGCAGGCGCTTTGCCTATACCGTCTAAGCTAAACCAGGCCACAAGCTCTTGTGTTGAGAATAGCTCATCATCACCATGGCTCCAGCCTAATCGGGCAAGGTAATTACGCATGGCTTCGGGCAGCATGCCCAGATCGCGATAGGCATCAACACCGAGAGCGCCGTGGCGTTTCGATAATTTGGCACCATCACTTCCGTGAATAAGTGGAATATGTGCAAATATAGGGATTGGCCAATTCAAAGCTTGATAGATTTGCATCTGCCGAAAGCTATTTGTCATGTGATCGTCGCCCCGAATAACATGGGTGACTTCCATGTCATGATCATCAACAACAACAGATAACATATAGGTCGGCGACCCATCAGAGCGCAGAATGATTAAGTCATCGAGCTGGTTATTTTGAAGTGTAATCCGTCCCTGAACACAATCATTAACAATCGTTTCCCCATCTTGAGGGGCCTTAAAGCGAATAACCGTTTTGCCTTCTTCAAATTTTAACGCTTTATCTCGGCAGGTGCCATCATAACGCGGGGTTTCCCCGCGAGCACGAGCAGCCTCACGCATGGCCGCGACATCTTCAGCCGAGCAGCTGCAGGCATAAGCATGGTTTGATGAAAGAAGTTCCTTGCTAATGGCAACGTGACGATCAATATTTTTATGCTGAAAAACGGCATCATCGTCATGCTCTAATCCAAGCCAAGATAAGCCGTCAAAAATGGCATTTGTCGCATCTTGGGTTGAGCGCTCACGATCCGTGTCTTCGATCCGAAGCAAAAACTTTCCACCATGATGACGCGCAAATGCCCAATTGAAAAGGGCTGTGCGCGCACCACCAATATGGAGATACCCCGTTGGTGATGGGGCAAAGCGTGTAACAACATTAGACTTTAACGGTGAACTCACGATTTTCTCCTGCTGGCGTTTAGCTTCATGTCTTGCCCGTTCTTTAGTTGCGCGCAACATACATAATGTGAACGCAGGTGTCGGGCGTGTCGACACGTCTCTGTCATAGCATATTCGCAAAAAATGACATAGCCTAAGCCTAATAAAAAAAAGAGTGGGGTCGGGAATGCCACATCACTTAATGATACCGTTTTCGACTCTTGGCATGAGTTTGGGTTTGCTAATTTTCTACCTTATGCCATCGGATCCTCGGACAGATTTATTTCCAATTCTTCTGGGCGCCGCGAGCCTATTCTTATTATGCTTAATGGTGATCTTTCAATTTCTAACTCTTAAGTCAACCTGGCCAATCATATGTGTTTTTATCAGTGTTTTTTTGATATTGGGTTTATGGCGTGGTTGGGATGATACGAAAACGACCTATACTGCTGTGCAAGATGCTGTTCTCTACATTGAAAATGCACCTCTTCAATCCAAGGGTCAGGCGTTTGAAAAGCAGCTGGTGGGACAAGTCATTAATATTGAACCTCATCGCATCGGCCGATTGCTTCATGTTCGGCTTAAATCTGATGCCACTATTGAGCTATATGATCGGTCCAAAGGTTTATTAAGTGATCAATTATTTTGCAAGGTAACGTTTTCCGTTTCACCCAAATGGCCGTCAGCGCCGGCCTATATTGGCGGCTTTGATCAGCGTCGCCTTGCTTTCTTTTCAAAGACAGTCGCGCGAGGTTTTATAGATAAGGTCGAGCTTATTGATTGCCCGCCTTTAAGTTTAGGTCAAAGAGCATCAGCGGCGCTCATTAAATTCCGAATATCGCTTGCAAGCAAATATTTAAATAGGTTAGAGGCTCCCGAAAATGCTTTAGCTATAGCTCTTTTATTTGGTTATAGGGGCACCATGCCGCCAGCGATTAAAGAGTCATTTCGAGCGAGTGGTTTGGCGCATTTATTAGCCATTTCCGGTTTGCATATGGCTCTCTTTGCAGGCGGGTTATACGCATTAATCCGGTTTATTCTGGCCTGTATACCTGCGCTGGCCTTGCGAGGAGATATTCGCGTACCCAGTGCTCTTATCGCGCTACTTGGTGCCACATTTTATTTGCTCATGTCGGGCGCCGGCTTTGCCACACAACGTGCCTATATCATGATTTCTTTATTTCTTATCGCCATTGTTTTTAGGCGGCCCGCGCTCACCATGCATAATGTTATGACTGCGGCCTTGATCATTTTAATGCTTGAGCCTTCAGCGATTGTTGCGCCAGGATTTTTAATGTCATTTTCTGCCGTTATCACGCTTATTCGCTTTTATAATTGGCAGTTCAATCGGGGTTCATTTGAACCTCATTTATCAAACTCGCATTTTGAAAATACCCTGCGCAAAATATATCATTACGGCCTTGCGCTTATTTTGACGAGTTTGGTTGCGGGTTTTGCAACGGGCATATTTGCACTGTATTTTTTTGGACGCGGAGCGACCTATGGGATCGTCGCAAATGCATTGGCTATGCCCGTCTTTTCGTTTTTAACGATGCCTATTCTTATGCTGTCAACACTTGTAATCCATTTACCGGGTTTTAGCGTTTTCATGACGATATTGGCAGGAAGTCTTAGGCTCATTATAGAGATTGCGGATTGGGTCTCCGGTTTTTCTGGGGCTGTTTGGCGTGTGCCGCAATTGTCTGATGCATATCTTTTATGCGCTATTCTGTTCTTCATGGGACTTGCTGGGCAATGGTGGGTGGGTAAGCGGCGTTTATTTGTACTTGTGTTGATTATTATTGCCTTTACTGGCACCCGCGCCTTGCAACCAGATTTATATATTCTGGGGCGGGGCAGTGATGTTGCATTTGTTGACACCAGTGGCGAGTTATCAATGGTTCAGGCGCCACGTAATAAATTCATCACCCAACAGTGGTTTGATGGGGCTGGGCAAAGGCTAAAGGTTCTTAATGCCGTTTGCGCTAAACAGCTTTGTCAGTTTGTTCTGAAAGGATCTGTTAAGGTTGGTATTGCCTATTCAAATGAGGCGGCGCAACAGGGCTGCGAGAAATTTGACCTTGTCATCTCTCCGCGGAGAAGACCAAGCGGATGCAAAGCAAATTTTATATCAACGTCTAACTTCATGTATCATCGCGTATATATGATTTATAAAGGGACGCAAAATTTAGGGTGCGATAAATCTTGGGGCAACCAAGGGCAGGATGACCAGACACCAAAATGGCAGATCTGTTCAACTCATGTTCAGGGTCGGCGCATCTGGCATAAGTGGCGCAATGAAATATTAGCGCAATTTTGAGATTTAAATTTTAATATTTACGAATAAGACCGACGAGACGGCCTTGCACGCGAATTTGCTCGCGTCGATAAATGCGAGTTTCATAAGCAGGGTTAGCCGCTTCTAGGGCAATCATTTCGCCTTTACGGCGCAAACGCTTCAACGTCGCCTCATGACCTTCTACAAGCGCAACGACGATTTCACCATTCTCAGCTGTGTCACAGCTTTGAATAACGGCTGTGTCACCATCAAAAATGCCAGCGTCAATCATAGAGTCACCGTGAACTTCAAGCGCATAGTGCTCTCCGCTGCGCATGAGCTCTATCGGAATAGAAATTTGATGTGACTCGTTTTGTAGGGCTTCAATAGGTGTACCGGCGGCAATTCTGCCCATAACGGCAAGGCTCATGCTGCGCTCATCATTTGAAGGGCGCGGCATACGTTGTGGCATGGGGGCATTATTTGATGTTTTCTTCAAGCTTGGGGTCATGGAGTCTGGTAATTTAATAATGTCCAGCGCACGGGCACGGTGTGCCATGCGTTTTACAAAACCACGCTCCTCAAGCGCCGTAATCAGACGATGTATGCCTGATTTAGACTTTAGATTAAGAGCTTCTTTCATTTCATCAAAACTTGGAGAAACACCGGTTTCTTTGAGGCGCTCGTTTATGAACATCAATAATTCATATTGTTTTTTAGTTAGCACGGTCTTCCCCCAAATGAGAACGAATCAATAACACTTTTTGTTCTACTTTTATTCGCCTTAGGCGGCAAGGGGAGAGAATCAGTTTTTTTAATATTTTTTAAAAAATCAAGCGCGTTTTGTTAGTTTTACGCTTATTTGCCATTGAGAAGCAATTTGGTTGCAGCTGTTACGTCGGGCTGACGCATTAAACTTTCGCCAACAAGTAGGGCATGAGCCCCGTGTTGTGCGAGAGATTGTGCGTCTTCATGGGTGAAGATGCCGCTCTCACTGATAATGCATGTGCCATCTGGTATATGCGGGATTAAATTGAAGCTGGTTTGCAAACTGGTCTCGAAACTCCGTAGGTTTCGATTATTTATGCCGATCATGTCCATTTTGAGGTCAATGGCACGGTTTAATTCTTCTGCATCATGAATTTCGCATAGAACATCCATATTGAGGCTAACTGCTGCGTCGCGCAGTTCAAGGGCCGTATTATTATCAACAGCGCTTAGAATAATCAAAATAGCATCAGCTCCCCAGGCCCGCGCCTCAAAGACTTGATATGTATCATACATAAAATCTTTACGAAGAACGGGGAGGTCAACAGCTTGACGCGCCTGTTTTAAAAAATCGGGATGGCCTTGAAATGAAGGCGTATCCGTCAAAACTGATAAGCAGCTTGCCCCGCCATCTTCGTAGCATTTTGCGAGATAGGGCGGGTTAAAGTCGTCACGAATAAGCCCTTTTGATGGGCTCGCCTTTTTAATTTCAGCAATCAGTCCTATTTTCCCGTTTGATCTGGCGGTTTCAAGCGCCTGTTTGAAACCACGCGTCGGGCTTTGCTCCGAGACCTGCTCTTGGAGTTGAGAAAGAGACGTCTGAGCTTTGGCGGCGGCGATTTCATCGCGTTTATAAAGGCCAATTTTTTCAAGAATATCAGACATGATTATGTGTTCTTTTCGTTTTCTTGTGCTCGATCTTGGCTGAATGCGATAAGGTTTTTAAGTGTTGTGGCGGCTGCTCCGCTATCAATTACCTCTTGAGCCATTTTAATCCCTTGTGAAAGGTCGGCTGCCTGTTCAGCTATGACGAAAGCGGCCGCACTGTTCAGTAACACAATGTCTCTATAGGCGCCAGTTTCCCCCTCAAGAAGACGCTTGAGCGCCTGTGCGTTTTCCTCAGGCGTGCCGCCCACAAGTGCGTCATGATTGCTGAGCGGAATACCGAAATCGCTGGGGTGGATGGTCATTCTGGTTATATGACCATTTTTTAAAATGGCGACATCGCTTGGCCCTGTTGTGGTAATTTCGTCCATACCATCACTGCCGTATACGACCCAGGCGGTGTGACTGCCAAGCCGTTTAAGTGTCTGTGCCATAGGCTCAAGCCATTCTTGGCCAAAGACGCCGAGTAATTGTCGTTTAGCGCCTGCTGGGTTGGTGAGTGGGCCGAGTAAGTTAAAAATCGTTCTGGTGCCGAGTTCTTGCCGGACTTTACCAACGTGCCGCATTGCTGCGTGATGGTTTGGTGCAAATAAAAATCCGATACTGACTTGATTTAAACAGTCTTCAATTTGTGATGCCGTCAAGTCTAGTCGGACACCAAGACATTCTAAGACTTGAGATGACCCGGATTTTGAGCTGAGCGCACGATTCCCATGTTTGGCGACGGGAATATTACTGGCTGCGGCAACCAGTGCGACGGCTGTTGAAATGTTATAACTGCCAGATTGGTCACCGCCAGTGCCGCAGGTATCAATTGCATGCGCGGGGGCATTTACGCGCGTAGCATAAGCGCGCATGACGCTGGCACCGGCATATATGTCATCCAATGTTTCACCGCGACATCGGAGCGCCATCAAAAATGCGCCAATTTGACCTTCGCTGGCTTCCCCACTTAATATAATTTCAAAAGCCAGTTTTGCCTCATCGGAAGTGAGTAAGCTACCCAAAGCAAGCTTATGTAAAATTGGTTTTAGATCAGGTGTTTCTATCGTCATATTTTCAGCCCCTCAAATGCAAAAGCACTCTCATTGACTTCCAGGCCTGCCAAATGAAGGAAATTAGCGAGGATGCGATGCCCTTCCTGTGTGGCAATGCTTTCAGGATGAAATTGCACGCCATGCACCGGCCGTTGCCGATGGGAAAGGCCCATAATAATGCCATCTTGGGTTTGCGCCGTAATGTGCAAATGATCGGGCAGAGTGCTTTTCTCAACAATTAGAGAATGATACCGCGTGACACGAAGCGGCGATGGGATCTTTTGAAAAAGATTGGTTTTGTCATGATCGATAGACGCGACTTTGCCATGCATAATTTCGGGTGCGCGGACAATGTGACCACCAAAAGCCTGTCCGATTGTTTGATGCCCTAAACAAACACCTAATATGGGTAGATCATGTGATGCCGTCTCAACAAGTTCTAAACAAATACCTGCTTCATTTGGCGTGCAGGGCCCAGGTGATAAAATAATGGCTTTGCTATTTAGAGCCAAAACTTCTTTTGCACTCATGTCGTCATTTCGAATGACACGACATTCATGCCCTAAATCCCCTAAAAATTGAACGAGGTTATAGGTAAAACTATCGTAATTATCGATGACTGTTAACATTAGAGCGTATTCCGTTTTGTACTTGCAACACGAACGGCTTCTTCCGCAGCTCGGAAGAGCGCTTTTGCTTTATTGACCGTTTCCTCAAACTCGCCTTCAGGTGTGGAGTCATAAACAATTCCGCCACCAGCTTGGACGTATAATTTATTATCCTTAATAATTCCTGTTCTTAGGGCGATGCATGTATCCATTTCGCCACCTGCTGAGAAATACCCCACGCAGCCGGCATAGATACCGCGTTTATCTTTTTCCAGTTCATCTATAATTTCCATGGCACGAATTTTCGGTGCACCAGAAACCGTACCGGCTGGAAACCCTGCCTGAAGCGCATCAATAACGTCCATGTCATCGCGAAGCTGACCCGAAACATCTGACACAATATGAATAAGGTGAGATGTTTTTTGAATTTGAAATGCTTCATTGACACAGACTGTTCCGATTTTAGAAACACGACCAACATCATTCCGGCCAAGGTCTAGGAGCATCAAGTGTTCAGCGCGCTCTTTTTCGTCAGCCAATAATTCTGCAGCGATTGCGGCATCTTCTGCATCGGTTTTGCCGCGTTTGCGCGTCCCGGCGATAGGCCGAATATTGACGCGCCCAGACTTGACCCCGACAAGGACTTCTGGGCTTGAGCCAATGACAGAGAATGTTTCAAAGTTAAGAAAAAATAAATAAGGTGAGGGGTTCACCCGCCTTAAGGCGCGATACAAGTCAAAAGCGGGTAAGGTGAAATCGGCTTCAAAGCGCTGGCTTAAGACCACCTGAAAAATATCGCCAGACATAATATACTCGCGGGCCTTATTAACCATTTGGTGATAATCTTGTTGCTCTGTATTTGAACGAATAACAATGTCGCTTGAGATTTCTTGGGTAGGCTCAAATTCGATTGGCGCGTTTAAGTCCATGCTGGCATTGAGAAGGCGCGTGCGCGCTTGATGATAAGCTTCCTCCGACGTTACACCACTCAATGGGCGCACGGGCGTGACGAGCTTTAGGTTGTCAGTAATTGTGTCATAAACCGCAATGATTGTTGGGCGAATAAAGAGACAATCCGGTACATCAATATGACGAGGATTGACATCGGGAAGTCGCTCCATTTGTTTGACCATATCATAGGACAAATAGCCAAATATGCCTGCCGCCATGCTGGGCAAGACGTCTGGCATATCTATTTTGCTTTCGTCCAAGATAAGCCGCATGGCATCCAGTGGCTGGCCCTGAATAGGTTCAAAGTTGCTGTGCGTTTGTGCGTCTCGACAAACATGGCTGACACCATCTTGAATGCGAAAAATAAGATCGGGTTTTAAACCAATAATCGAGTAGCGGCCTTTAACATCCCCATCTTCAACAGACTCAAGTAAAAAGCTGTTTGTTTGTTCGCGTGCGATCTTCAAATATGCCGCGACGGGTGTTTCTAAATCACAAATAAGATCGAGCCAGACGAGCTGCGCATCACCTTTATCATAATGTGTCTTAAAGGCAATTAGATCGGGTAATAGCTCATGCATTGGATGTCTAATTTTGTTGGAGCGCGCGATCGAGTGCGCCAGTGTCAATATCCACGCCGAGACTATCTTGCAGTGCATTGACAAATTGATTGGTGAGGTCGAGCCTGTATTTCTCTTTTTCACCATCATAAATCAATGCAACAGCCTTGCTGTTATCACGCTTGGGGCTAATGATATCTTGAACCTGCATAACGATGAGGCTGCCGCCGAAGCCCACAGGGGCCCATGTGAATTTATTTTTTTCAGACCCAAAAATACGCTCTAAACCTTCAGTTGAAAAAGTCTCGTTCCGTGACTGACGCGACAGAGGTTCTGATGTAAAGGCTTTGCGACTTAAGCTCTTTTCGATCTCATCAAAATTACCGGTTACATTGCCACGTTCAGCAAGGTGCGTGGCTAGGGCTTCGAGCATTTTCTTGCCTTCAAGCTTTGTCCATTGCGCTATTGCATCTTCCCTGACTTCTTCAAGTGGACGGCTGCGGGTTTCGTCAATCGCATCCAATCGCGCCCAGTAGACACCGCCTTCTTCTGTCTCATACATTGGAAGCTCTTGGCCGATCTCATTCATATATAGATCTTCCACCAAGCCTGGGTAGCGGCGCATAATTGTTGAATCTTGCTCGCCTTTTTGGAGGCCATTGCGATCGATTTTTTCGAGCGTGACCAATGCGAGGTCAAAGCGCTGAGCTATATCTTCAAATCGTTCGCCGGCCGAAATTTCGTCCAAAATGCGCTCGGAAAAAACAACGAGCTCTTCGGTCGCTCGGGTTTGTGTCAGCCAAGTTTTAATTTCATCTTTGACGGCTTCAAGCGGGATCGTTTCACTTGGTGTGATCGACCGCGTGCGCATAATGACTGAGCCAAGTGGGCCTTCAATGATCTCAGACATTTCCCCTTCTTTTAAGGAAAAAGCTGCGTCAGCAAGTTCTATGGCAATAATTTCATTTTTTGTAACGAGCCCAAGATCCGTATTGTCTAAGTTTTGACCAGTTGCATCAACAATCTCAACAAAACTTTTCCCTGCATTGATCATGTTAACTGCTGTTTCAATACTTTCGGGGTCTGCGAGAACCAATTGATCAATTTCACGTTTTTCAGGCACCTGATATTCGCGGGCGCGAAAGTCATATTCTGCTTGGATATCTTCATCTGAAATTTTGATCGACTTGGCAAAACGCTCTGGCTCAATTGAGAGAACTGTTGCGGTCCTGCGTTCGGGCTCGGCAAATCTAAGTTGTGATTGTTCGTAAAACTCAATTAACTCTTCTTCACTCGGGGCCCCAATATCACCGATAGCGTCTTCGGTAACAATGATATAGCGAACAATCCGTTTTTCTAAAACATAATCATAGAGCCGATCGACAAGCGCTGCTGGAACAATTGCGTTATTGCTTAATGCATTGAGCAATTGCGTGCGTGTTGCAAAGTCGCGTTGGTCTTGCGTGAAGAGTTTTTCGGTTAAGCCATTCCGGCTGAGGACATTTCTAAAAACAGTCTCGTCAAATTTACCGCTTGGGCCGCTAAATGCGGGGTCGGCAATGATTGATTGGGCGACAGCATCATCACCAAGCGCCAGTCCCATATCTGACGTTGCATTATTTAAGGCGGCCATTCCGACCATTGTGCGCAATACTTGCGTGTCGACTCCCAGTGCACGTGCTTGCTCCAGGCTGATCGGTTGATCAAGTTCTCTTGATAATGCTTGAAGCTGTTGTGAAAAGCGCAAGCGATATTCAACGCGCTCAATTGTGTTATTGCCAACGCGGGCAATGACATTATTTGATAAAGTTGTAAATGAATCAGCGATCCCCCAGACGGCGAATGCAACCACAAGAAGAATAATGAGACCGATACCAAATATACCGCTCACAGAAGAGCGCAGCTTTTGAAGCATAAGAGAATTCCTAGAGTTATGACGCAGCAATGCCGGCCTTTTATGTTGGGAGCATCATAAGTCGTGTTGGTGGTCTTTCGCAAGTCTCTTTGCCTCTTGTCATGAGGGTTTATTTGGACCAAAAAGATCACTAGAACAGTAATGATTGAAGCAAACTGCTTATATTTGCAGCTAAGGAGTAGATAAATGGCGAATACGTCCAAATTACAGGCAAAACCATTGCGCAAACTTATTGCGGGAAACTGGAAAATGAATGGGCTGAGTAAGGATATTGGTGAAGTTAAGCGCCTTCATACTCTTTTAAAGAAAACCCCCGTTCAGGCTGACATCGCTATTTGCCCTCCTGCTACATTGCTGGTGCCTATGGCTCAAGTTACAAGAGGAAGTGACATTCGTTTGGGCGGACAAGATTGTCATGTGGCTCAATCTGGAGCCCATACGGGTGATATTAGCGCTGCTATGATTAAAAATACTGGAGCGCGGTATGTCATTATTGGTCACTCAGAACGACGTACGGACCATAATGAAACCAATGCAATGGTCGCACAGAAAATGGAGGCTGCGCATAACGCGGGCCTGATTGCGATTATGTGTCTTGGTGAAACACTTAAGGAGCGTAAGTCTGGAAAAGCGCTTGCGATTATTGGAGGACAGTTGCGCGGTTCTCTTGCAAAGACCGCAACAGCTAAAAATACCGTTATTGCCTATGAACCCGTGTGGGCCATTGGCACTGGCTTAGTGCCAACAAATGCAGAAATTATGGCGGCTCATCTTCATTTACGTAAAAACCTTGTTAAAAAACTAGGTGTAGAAGGTGCTAAAACACGCATTTTATACGGTGGGTCTGTCAAGCCAAGCAATGCCGAAGAGATTTTAAACCTCGTCAATGTTGATGGTGCTTTGGTTGGTGGTGCGAGCTTAAAAGCCTCAGATTTTATTCAAATTATTCGTTCTGTTGGCTAGGGCTGGCAAAACCCTTTTAAATAGGTTAAAAGCGGCGCAATAGTTTAGAAAGTATAACAATGTCGACAATTATCTTGGTTATTCACCTGCTCATCGCTGTGGCGATGATTATCCTCATTCTCCTTCAGCGGTCGGAAGGGGGAGCCCTTGGTATTGGTGGTGGTAATATGATGAGTGGTCGAACACTGGGCAATGCTTTGACGCGAGCGACAACGATTATGGCTGTCATCTTTTTTATAACCAGTATTGCCTTGACCGTCTTTGGAACAATGGAAAATAAAAAATCTATTTTGGATGGTGTTATAGAAGAAACAGATAGGGAAGGGGTCTTGGCACCTGCACCTGTTTTGCCAGAACCTGACTTGCCAGTTCCAAGTAACTAAACTTATACCCAATTAATCTTAATTTTTTAGCGCTGAGTTTTTTTTAGGCTCGCGCGAATCACTGCGAGGGTCTAATCTAAGCTCCCATGGCGCGATTTATTTTCATAACAGGCGGTGTGGTCTCTTCTCTCGGTAAAGGTCTCTCATCCGCAGCTCTTGGAGCTCTCTTGCAAGCACGTGGTTATTCCGTGCGCTTGCGTAAACTTGACCCATATTTAAACGTTGATCCTGGGACCATGAGCCCTTACCAGCATGGTGAAGTTTATGTGACTGATGATGGCGCAGAAACTGATCTTGATTTGGGGCACTATGAGCGCTTCTCAGGTGTTCCAGCGTGTCGAGGTGATAATATTACCACCGGTCAAATTTATCAGACAATTCTTATGAAGGAACGTCGTGGTGATTATTTGGGGGGCACTGTTCAAGTTATTCCCCATGTCACAGACGCTATTAAAGCTTTTGTGGTCGCTAATACAGATGATGTGGATTTTGTTTTGTGCGAAATTGGCGGCACAGTTGGCGATATTGAAGCATTGCCATTTTTTGAGGCCATTCGTCAGTTGGGCAATGATTTGCCGCGCAATAAAACGCTCTATATGCATTTAACGCTCTTGCCCTATATCAGCACGGCCGGGGAAATGAAAACAAAGCCCACACAGCATTCTGTTAAAGAGCTGCGCTCGATTGGCATTCAGCCCGATATCTTAATTTGTCGTTGCGATCGCCCAATCCCTGAAGGCGAAAAGAGAAAAATAGCGCTGTTTTGTAATGTGCGTGAAAGTGCAGTCATTGAAGCCCAAGACGTCGATACGATTTACGCGGTTCCTGAAACATATCATGCCAATGGGTTGGATACAGAGGTGCTAGAAGCATTTGGCATTGATGATGCGCCTGAGCCTGATTTAAGCATGTGGAATGAGGTTGTCTCTAGCGTACGTGAGCCAGAGGGCGAAGTTACAATTGCTATTGTCGGTAAATATACTGAGCTTAAAGATGCTTATAAATCGCTCATCGAGTCATTGAATCATGGCGGTATTGCTAATCGCGTAAGGGTAAATTTGAAGTGGATGGATTCCCAAATTTTTGAACGCGAAGATGCTGCAATCTATTTAGAGGATGTTAATGGCATTCTCGTGCCAGGTGGGTTTGGTGAGCGTGGAGCGGAAGGCAAGATTGCCGCCGCAAAATTTGCGCGAACACGGAATGTACCTTATTTTGGCATTTGCTTTGGTATGCAAATGGCTGTGCTTGAGGCGGCGCGTCATTTGGCGGGCATTAAAGATGCGAGTTCCACAGAATTTGGCATGCATGGAACACCTATTGTTGGGTTGATGACGGAGTGGGCTAAAGGGGAAGCGCTTGAAAAGCGTCGCGCCGGCGGTGACTTGGGTGGAACAATGCGCTTGGGTGCCTATGAAGCTATTCTTGAAAAAGGAAGCCGTGTTGAGGAAATCTATGGTACGCAGATTATATCTGAACGCCACAGGCATCGTTATGAAGTAGATATGTCTTACCGCGCTAAGTTAGAGCAGGTTGGTGTGATTTTTTCAGGTGTCTCGCCCGATGGTGTTTTGCCCGAGATTATCGAGATACCTGATCATCCTTGGTATATTGGTGTGCAGTTTCACCCTGAGTTGAAATCGCGCCCGTTTGCACCGCACCCATTATTTTCGTCATTTATAGAAGCCGCACTAACACAAAGCCGTTTGGTCTAAGGCGCTCGCGAAGAGCATTAGAAGGAAATATGATGAGCCAAATCTCTCTTGCAAAATGGAATATGACAATTGGAAGCAATGCTGACCTATTGTGCATTATGGGCTTGAATGTATTGGAGGATGAGGGACTAGCTCTCGAAGTGGCAACTCATCTGAAGTCTGTTACTTCAGATCTCGGGCTTCCATTCGTTTTTAAAGCGAGTTTTGATAAAGCCAACCGCTCATCCATAAAGAGTTATCGTGGCCCTGGCATTGAGGTCGGTTTGCCAATTTTAGAAAAGATAAAATCCACCCTCAATGTCCCGATCGCAACGGATTTACATTTACCCGAGCAAGCCGAGGCGGTGGCCGCTATTGCTGATTTTGTTCAAATCCCCGCTTTCTTGGTGCGCCAAACAGATCTGATTTTAGCTTCCGCGCAAGCAACTCAAAAAGCTGGTGGGATTTTGCATGTCAAGAAAGCGCAGTTTTTAGCTCCTTGGGATTGTGCCAATATTCTTGATAAAATTGAAGAAGCCGCTCCAGGATGTCCCGTGATCTTATGCGATCGTGGCACATCCTTTGGGTATAATAATCTCGTTGTTGATATGCTTGGTATTTCTGAAATGAAAAAACTTGGGGTTCCGGTAACCATGGATGCCACACATGCCGTGCAACTGCCCGGTGCCGACCCGAGGACAAAAGGTGCATCGACTGGTGGTCGTCGCGATGGTGTGCCAATTCTTGCAAAATCTGCGATTGCCGCTGGCGCCGATGGGGTATTTTTGGAGTTTCACCCTCGGCCTGATGAGGCACTATGTGATGCGCCAAGCTGTCTTCCATTAGATGATGCGGCAGGACTTTTGGCACAGCTCAAGGCCATACGCGAGATAGTCACCGCTTAACTGCTGCTTGGCATTAAAATGATATTTGATTACCGGCCGCGATAGGGCGGCACACCTTGATCCGTGATAAAAATATCTTTGGGCGGCGCGCCTGTTTGCCAAAACACATCAATTGGAATGCCGCCACGAGGGAACCAATAACCTCCGATGCGTAACCATCGCGGTGAAGCAGTTTCCGTTAATCTTTTGGCGATGGTAATCGTACAGTCCTCATGGAATGCCCCATGATTACGAAAGCTGCCCATGAAGAGTTTAAAGCTTTTGCTCTCAATTAAAAATTGATCAGGGACATAATCGATAATGATATGACCAAAATCGGGCTGACCTGTTACGGGGCAGATAGAGGTAAATTCTGGAACTGTAAATCGTGCCACATAGTTAATATCAGGGTGTGGATTAGCGACGCGATCTAAAACAGCTTCTTCGGGACTTTGAGGAAAGTCAGTCATTTTCCCGAGTTGATTTGCACCTTCAACCATTGTTTGGCCCCTCATAACAGCACGATTGTCCTAAACTATCGCGGAATATTTCAACCTCACTCAACATAGGGAGGCTGACAATGAGCTTATCCCAAATCCAAATCGTTAAATTTTCAAGTGTTGGTGGGCCAAGGTCTTCAATATCATTGAGCATATTGTGGTCAAGTATGCCTCTTATGCCATCAAGAGCCGCTTTTAACTGGTCTAGGTCCATAATTTGCCCCGTGCTTTTGTCTGGTATGCCGTTTAAACTGACGCGCACACGGAAGGAATGACCATGTATCCTGCGGTTAGGATGGCCATCTGCATAATGGTCTAATTGATGCGCTGCATCAAAATGGAATTCTCTTCTAAGTTTCATGGCCCGCTTATGCCCGATTACGGTAATCCGGTCAATTTATGTGTTTGCAAGCTTAGGCGCCATTGCGGATTTTCGAGGCAAAAAGACAAGCATTGTGCCAAATTTTCATTTTTGATTTTATTATCAGCGACATCCATGGGTTGTATAAAAAAGTGTTCAAAATCAAAACTTTCAAACCTATGGGGTGAAAGCTGTGTTTGCGGGAAAACAAACTTAAGTTCTTGTCCAGATGTTTGTATGAGTTCAGGTCCGGGTTTGGGGCTGACACAAATCCAATCGACACCATTTGGCACGCGCATTGTGCCATTTGTTTCAATTGCGATTTCGAAATCGTGTTTTTTGAGAGCAATGATGACATTCTCATCGAGTTGCAAGCAGGGTTCCCCTCCCGTAAAGACGACATATTTTCGGATTTTCTTGGCATTGCTCGTTTCTTGTGCGTCTGGCCAGAAGCTTGCAATTTTATTGGCGAGTTGGTCCGCATCATCAAATTTACCGCCATTAATACCATTGGTGCCGACAAAATCGGTGTCGCAAAATTGGCAGTGTGCCGATGCGCGATCTTGCTCGCGGCCCGTCCATAAATTACAGCCCGAGAAGCGACAAAAAACAGCAGGGCGGCCGGCTTGAGCACCTTCACCTTGGAGTGTGTAAAACATTTCCTTAACACTATACATTTGATGTCCGTGCTCCGGCATTTGACCATTCTTCAAAGCCTTTTTGTCTTAGCATGCAAGCAGGACAGGTTCCGCATCCATAGCCCCACTCATGGCGTTGATCGCGGGATCCAATATAACAGCTATGGCTTTGCTCGATGATAATCTCGATTAGGTCTTTGCCGCCGAGTTTATCTGCCAGAACCCAACTTTCTGCTTTGGTTAAATCCATGAGGGGCGTGTCAATCTTGATTGCACTTTCCATACCTTTGTTCATGCTAATCTCGAGCGCATTAAGTGTTTCGCGGCGACAGTCGGGGTAACCCGAATAGTCGCTCTCACACATGCCCCCAACCAGAAAATTTAATCCGCGCCGGTAAGCCAGAGCAGCGGCATAGGTGAGGAAGAGGAGGTTGCGTCCGGGCACAAAACTTGATGGTAAACCATTTTCCATCATACGTATTTCACCTTCACCAATAAGGCTGGTGCCACCAATTTGAGCGAGGGCAGGTAAATTTAAAACGTGATCTTCACCAAGTCGCTCCTGCCAAATCGGCTTTACATTTTGGATATTTTCTAATATTGGCGCGCGGCAGTCCATTTCAACGCTATGGCGTTGGCCGTAGTGAAATCCAATTGTTTCTACATGTGTATAATTTTCAAGCGCATAGGCGAGGCAAGTGGTCGAGTCCTGTCCACCAGAAAATAGTACGAGTGCTGTTTGTGCATTATCCATAAATGCAATTGACCCAAAACCTAGCTCATCGTCAAGGTCATGATTACGATATGAAGGTAATATGATTGCATTGCGTCGATCGATCTTTCGGTTTAATAAAATAACCAAACAAGTGAACCGAGGAGCAGATTATGCCAGCTATTATGGATATTGTGGGACGCGAAATTTTAGACAGTCGAGGTAATCCAACTGTCGAGGTGGATGTTACGTTAGATGATGGCAGTTTTGGTCGTGCCGCGGTTCCTTCTGGTGCCTCTACGGGAGCGTATGAGGCAGCTGAAAAGCGCGATGGTGATAAAAAGCGCTACCTAGGCAAAGGTGTTTTAGATGCGGTTGATTCAGTAAATATTGAAATATTTGATGCCCTTTCTGGCATGGATGCCAGCGATCAATATCGGGTTGATCAAGTGATGATCGATCTCGACGGTACAAAAAATAAAAGCCGTTTGGGCGCCAATGCTATTTTAGGTGTTTCTCTCGCGGTTGCTAAAGCAGCAGCTGATAGTCATTTGACACCACTCTGGCGTTATGTGGGCGGAGCAAATGCGCGCACATTGCCTGTGCCAATGATGAATATTGTCAATGGTGGTGCGCATGCCGATAACCCTATTGATGTTCAAGAATTCATGATCATGCCTGTGTCTGCCGAAAATATTAAAGAAGCAGTGCGCATGGGGGCTGAGGTTTTTCATACATTAAAAGGTCTTTTGAGCGATGCGGGTCTATCCACCAGCGTTGGTGATGAGGGCGGTTTTGCCCCAGCATTTGCTTCATCGGATGATGCTTTGGCTTATATTATGAAAGCCATAGAAAAAGCGGGCTATAAAGCTGGCGAAGATATCCAATTAGCGCTTGATGCGGCAGCGACTGAATTTTACAAAAAAGATAAATATCATTTAGACGGTGAAGGCAAAATTCTAAGCTCAGAGCAAATGGTGGATTATTGGGTCGAGCTTTGTGGTCGTTATCCAATTGTGTCAATCGAAGACGGTATGGACGAAAATGACTGGGATGGATGGCGCGCCCTAACGCAAAGTCTAGGCGATAAAGTGCAGTTGGTCGGGGATGACTTATTCGTCACCAACCCTGAGCGTTTGGCGGATGGTATTGAAAAAGGTGTCGCGAATTCGATTTTGGTTAAGGTGAACCAAATTGGTACTTTGTCTGAAACGCTTACGGCTGTGGATATGGCTCATCGCGCAGGTTATACGGCCGTTATGTCACATAGGTCTGGTGAAACAGAAGACGCGACAATCGCGGATTTAGCGGTTGCTACAAATTGCGGTCAGATTAAAACAGGTTCGCTTGCGCGCTCTGACCGGTTAGCAAAATATAATCAACTCATTCGTATTGAAGAGGCGCTGGGAGACCAGGCCTTTTACCCTGGAAAAGCGGTTTTAAAGCGCCGGTAAGTGCAATTATTTAAATTGTCGCTTGACGATCCGAATCACTTTGTGATTCTGTGGGGAATGATTCGTTCTCGGTCGAAATATATTTTCAGGGAAAATGCGCGCGGGCTAGGCTTGCGGCGTATGCTTGTGCCTTTGCTCTTGTTGGGCCTGTGCGGCATTCTGGGGTTCCAAGCCTGGGTGGGGGAGCGCGGTTTAAAAAGCCTTTTGGAGATGCGCCAAATTGGGCAAGCTAAGCAAACAGAAATTGAGCAAATAATTGCCGGCAACCGTCTGATGATGGA
>CBFHJI010000013.1:28090-29860 GCA_965656255.1 Alphaproteobacteria bacterium | reverse complement strand
AAGATCAAAAATTCGGGCGACAAATAATCCTATCTTCCCAAAACTTACTCTTGATATTCATCAAAATCGACCTATTTCTGCGATATTCAGGCTTATATGCCAATCAAGGGGTAAAGCGATGACACGACATCTTTTAAATTTAAAAATTATCTGTGCCTGTCTTGTGGCAATTTGTCTCGCGCCCAGCAAAATCGCTGCGGAGACAGGGCTATCACCAGCACCATGGGCAAGTTTTCAAAAACCTGCACCGGACGTCCTACGTGAAAAGCTTAATCCCATACAATTTTATGTCACGCAAAATGAGGGCACAGAAAAGCCCTATGAGAATAATTTCTGGAATAGCAAAAAGCAGGGGATTTATGTCGATATCGTCTCGGGAGAGCCTTTGTTTTCATCACGGGACAAATATGATAGCGGCACAGGTTGGCCCTCTTTCACACAACCGCTCGATGCAGGCTTTATTGTCGAGCGCACGGACTGGAAGCTCATTCTGCCCAGAACAGAAATTCGATCCCGCCATGGCGATAGCCATTTGGGACATGTTTTTGATGATGGGCCAGCACCAACAGGATTACGCTATTGCATGAACTCAGCCGCTCTTAGGTTCATTCCGTTAGAAGAGATGGAAGCTGCGGGATATGGCGATTATATAAAAGAGGTGATCCCGCGCTAAAACCAGCGGTCTTTACGCCAAGTCCAATCTATCGGCAAGGATATTAAATTCCTCCATGACACGATCTGGCACTTCCATTGGGAGAAAATGCGTGCTGTTTGGCACAACTTCAATGCTTTGAGCATGGTGATTCTTTTTAAAAGCGTCAATTCCGCGTGTTGTTGACCCATGCTCGGCCGTCAATAGACGAAACGGTATAGCAAGTTTCTTAACCGGGGTGATACTGTCATGGCCTTGATAGGCAAAATTTGCAGCTTCCCAATCCGGCACACATGCCAATCGAATCCCATCATCGGTTTTTAAAGTGCCGCCTTTGACATAAGCAGTCAAAAACGCCTGTTTCCAACTGGTAAAAGCGCCACGCCCTTTATAGGCGGCTGTCAAGGTTTTGGCGTCTGGCCATACAAACCTTCTTTTTCGGGACATAGCGGCCAGTTTATGACCTCCACCTATATTTAGATTGAACAAGCGTCCCAGTGCCATAAGCAATTTAAAACCATGGGGTATGATGACGGGATCGACAACCACCATGCCTTGCGCCAAACGCGGTTCCTTGGCCGCTGCCATAATGGAAACACAGCCACCCATTGAGTGCCCGCCCAAAACCAAAGGGGCATTCGCATGCCGCGCACGCAATTGATATAACAAAGAAACCAAATCATCGCGGTAAATGTCCCAACCAAAATGATGTTCCGGATCTGCGACCAAGGTAGATTTACCGTGACCTCGGGCATCAGCGGCATAAACATGAAAGCGCTCAGATAATTTTGCCAATAAGGGGGCATATGTCTGGCCATTAAAGCCATTTGCATGCGCCCAATGCAAGACTGGGGCACCCTCAGGCCCGGCCCAATAGCAAACAGAAATTTTACCATCATAGCCGTTAAGACTTATGCGACGCATTGGTGACTTTTGATATTTGCTCATAAAACAACTCCAAATCGATAGACTGACATGACAAAGCCTGAACAAAAGGTCAAGTGTGCTATGCAAATCCCAGCGAACATGCTAGGGAATTAAGCATGTAATGTTCCTAATGAGCCGCATGAGAGTCCTTTAAAACATGCAAATCTATCTTCCGATTGCTGAAATCAGCG
>CBFHJI010000013.1:0-28080 GCA_965656255.1 Alphaproteobacteria bacterium | reverse complement strand
AATATTTTCGCCCTGCTTGGTATGGGTGGGTTGGTTGGATTCGCGTCGGGCATGTTTGGCGTAGGCGGCGGCTTTTTAATGACACCCCTCCTCATCTTTGCGGGCATACCCCCGGCAATTGCCGTTGCAACAGAGGCCAACCAAATCGTAGCGTCTTCTGTTTCAGGGGGGCTTGCCTATTGGCAAAAGCGCGCCGTCGATATTCGCATGGGCTTAGTCTTAATGACCGGCGGGGTTTTAGGATCTATCGCTGGGGTCTATTTATTTCGATATTTATTAATGCTCGGCAAAGTCGATGCCACAATCTCTATTAGTTATGTTTTATTCCTAACAATTATTGGCAGCTTAATGCTGAGAGAGAGCATTCAGTCAATGCGCGCAACGCGCCAAGGCAAAACTCTAAGCTTGCGCAGACCCGGTCAGCATAGCTGGTGGTTGCGTTTGCCGCCACGTATTCGGTTTCGGCAATCTAAACTCTATATCAGCATCTACCCTCCCATTCTCATCGGATTCTTGGTTGGTTTACTTGCGGCAGTTATGGGCATTGGTGGCGGGTTTATTATGGTGCCTGCTATGATTTACATCCTACGCATGCCAACAAATGTTGTGATTGGCACATCTCTTTTTCAAATTATATTTGTCACCGCAGCGGTCACAGTTATGCACGCTGTAACCACGCAAACTGTCGATATTGTTCTCGCCATTCTCTTAATGACGGGCGGTGCCATAGGCGCACAAATTGGTGCACGTCTTGGCCAAAGACTAAAAGCAGAGCAACTTCGCTCAGCTTTAGCCATCGTTGTTTTGCTGGTTGGGCTTAAAATGTTATATGACTTAATTCGTCAACCAAACGAGCTGTTTTCTATTGTTGAAAAAGGGATTGGTTTATGAGGCAGGTCCTTATTGCCCTCTTCGCCCTCTTTGCTTGCTTGGCCACACCAAGTTTTGCAGCCAAGCTTGTTACAGACTTATCTAAAGATCAAATTGCTATCGAAGCCAATTTCACAGGCGATAAAATTCTATTATTTGGAGCAATAGATAATGCAGCACAAACTGCGCAAGTCGATGTGATCGTTGTTGTTCGGGGTCCTGCGATCAATGCCCTGTTGCGTAAAAAAGAATATCAGGCCGGCATCTGGTTAAACGGCTCTGAAATGACATTTGGGGCAATGCCCAGCTTTTATTCCATTGCGAGCAATCGTCCTTTAAATGAAATTGCACCATCCAAGACATTGGCCTTGCATGAACTTGGTGTGCAAGAGCTCGAGCATTTACCGACGGATACCGCGTTCACACAAGACGAATTAGCTGAATTTGCCTCCGCCCATATTCGTTTAAAACAAGCTCAAGGCCTGTATCGTGATGATGATACGGGTGTGCAAATTATCAGCGGGCGTTTGTTTCGAAGTGAAATCACAATTCCCACCCAAGTGCCTCTTGGAGAATATAAGATCGACTTCTTCTTATTTGAGAACGGGCGACTCACCGCCACCCAGACCAGCACATTAGCGGTCGACTTTTATGGCATAGAAAGCACTGTTCATATGCTCGCCCATGAGATGCCATTGCTATATGGCCTAACGGGCGTTTTCTTAGCGATGTTCATGGGCTGGGGTGTTGCAACTCTATTCCGCCGCATCTAATCACAATCACCCGTGCACATGACCCCCAATGCACATGGAGACCTCAATTATGGATAGTTTTTATCTTGCAAGCCTTGTTGCTTTAGCCGGGGGTATTTTAAGTTTTATTTCACCATGTGTTTTACCACTTGTCCCTGGTTACCTATGCTTTGCAGCGGGTTTAAATTTTAATGAGCTCACAGATGAAGATAATCAGAAAGATGTTCAACGCAGGGTCTTGAATGGCACATTTTTCTTTGTCCTTGGTTTCAGCACGGTCTTCATCATTTTGGGTGCATCGGCATCTGCATTGAGCAGCCTTTTATTGGGGCAAAAGGATATATTGGCCCAAATCGCGGGAGCCATAATTATCATTTTCGGGCTCAATATGATGGGCCTATTGCGGATCGGCTTTTTGTCACGCGAAGTGCGCGTGAAGAGTACAATTGATCAATCCCCGCGCTCGAAAGCCCAACAGTTAATCGCCGCCTATATTATTGGCCTTGCATTTGCTTTTGGCTGGACGCCCTGCATTGGACCTATCTTGGCCGGCATTCTTGCCATCGCAGCAGGGCAGGAATATATGCTGCAGGGTGTGGCGCTCCTCGCCATTTACGCGGCCGGGCTTGGCATACCTTTTATTCTTGCTGCATTGAGCGTAAGCCGCTTTCTTGCAACCAGTAAGCGCATCAAAACCCACATGAAGCTTGTTGAGCGTATCTCTGGTGGACTGCTTATCTTAACAGGCGTGCTGATTATGTCTGGCAGCCTGCAGGCCCTTGCCACTTATCTACTCGACTGGTTTCCAGCGCTATCACAACTCGGCTAACCGAGAAACGGGATAGGTCTCCTCAGGGGAGACACTATCGCACAGAATCCACCCTTAAAGGACGCTGGCTAAGTCCTGAGCAATTTGGACGCTGGCTTCTTCGGCCGCTTTGCTCACATTGCCCATAGCGACAAAACTATGGCTCAGCGATCCAAAACAATGATGAACGACATGATTATCATTTTCCAACAAGCGGGCCGCATAAGCGTTTCCTTGATCGCGAATGGGATCAAATCCAGCAGTCGCGATAATCGCGGGCGGCATATTTTTAAGACTCCGCGCGCTTAATGGATTAGCAAGCGCAGATGTTTGTGCCTTCTCATCTGGAAACACAATCGTATTAAAAAGGGCCATCGTTTCAGAGTTAAGCGGAAAGGCATCCTTACAACTCTCTAACGAACCACCTGTTGAAAGATCAGTCGACACCCATGGATAAGCAAGCAATTGCGCCGCCGGCTGAATCTTAGCGCGGCGTGCTTTAACTTTTAAACAGATATTAACCGAAATAAGTCCGCCCGCACTATCACCAGCAACAGCAACGCGCGTCGGATCAATGCCAAGTTGAGCGGCATTTTCTTGCACATAATCCCAAAGCGCAATGCCCTCCTCGATGGGTGCAGGAAATGCAACTTCTGGGCATAAATTATAGTCTAAGGAAATCACGCGCGCCTTACACTCATCAGCGAGCACAGTACAAAACGTATCGCACGAATCAAGATCCATCAGCACCAATCCGCCTTGGTGAAAAAACAAAATCGCGGGAGCATTCGCACCCAGCCCAACCGGTTCATATTCGCGCACTTTAAGAGGACCTGCCTTAGCGTCATAGACTTTATCAGCACTTCGAATATTGGCACGACCTGGCGCATTCAGAACTTTGAATGTCTCACGAACCGAGGAGCGCAATTCATCAAGTGACTGCTCTTTTGCTGCAGGTGCCATATTTGCTAGAATCTGGATATTAGGATCCAATGAAAAACCGTCTATTTCCAAAGGCTTTCCAGCTAATAGTCGTAAAATTGGTGCCGGCATCGCCTTTAGGGCAGATAGTATAAATTTTTGTGCGCTCATAAATACTCCATAGAATTTTTGTTAATTCCAGAAATTGAAAACTAACTTTAAAATTATCTGAGATAGTTTGTAGCGAATTTAAAGCCACTTGTCGAAACTATATATTTTTCGTCCCAACAGAGGTCATGCCCGCCGTGAATAAAGAGACCGCAAATTCTGTCACAGGTTTCGGGTCAACAGGTTTACGTTGCATCATTTCCTCGACCAAAGCAAAGGCGGCTCCACCAATAGAATTTGTGAGGAAATCAACATCTTGCTTAACAAGTAAGCCACTTTCCATCGCCGCAACAATATCTTCTTTCAGCTCATTTAAGCCGGTGCGAGCTTGGTGGTCATTGACATCGAGAAATGTGCCTGAATAAGTCTGGTTCGCCCTTAGCATGAGAAAAATTTTGGGGTTCTCTGCATAAAATTCAAAATAAACGCGAAAACATGCCTCTATAAAACTTTCTGCATCGGTCGCTTGTGCTCGAGCCTTTTTGAGCCGCGCGCGCAGATCTCGGCCGACCTCATCGACAATAGACCTAAAGACACAGTCTTTAGTGTTAAAATAATTATAAAACGTGCCGGCCGCGAGATCCGTGTTTCTGATAATGTCTCGAACCGTTGTGCCACCAACGCCATTTTGGCCAAACATATCTATAGCAGCACGAATAATAGCTGATCGATTATCATGCCTCTTTTGTTCACGCCGACCTGTAACCGGCTCATTATCTTTACGATTCACAATAGGGCCTGCACCCGCTCCGGCGGGCGTCCAATAATTGCTTGTTGATCTTTAATGATAATCGGCCGCTCAATGAGAATAGGATTAAGGGACATGGCCTCAATTAAGGCTGACTCATCGGCTGAGGCTAAATTTAGGTCTTTATAAACCGCCTCCCCCACACGCATCATCTCACGCGGGGAACAATCAAGTTTTTTGAGAATAGTATTAATCTCATCAACACTTGGAGGCGCTGTTAAATAAAGCCTTACAGAATATGCAACACCTGCCTCTTCTAATAGAGCCAAAGCCTGACGCGATTTAGAGCATCTGGGATTGTGATAAATTTCAATCATTTTATATCTCTCCCTAATTGACGCTTTTACCAATCGCATCTTTAAGCGTTGCATATCCTTCAGCACGCAAACAGCTAACCAGCTCGCGCTTCATTCGCTTGATGGCAAATGGACCTTGATAGATAAGCGCCGTATATAATTGCACCAAACTTGCGCCGGCTTTTATTTTTTCAAAAGCATCGGCACCACTGGCAATACCACCAACGCCGACCAAAACCATATCATTACCGACAGTTTTATAGACATCTCTGAGAACCTGGGTTGACCGCGCCATTAAAGGCCGTCCAGACAAACCGCCTAATTCATCGGCCCCAATATCTCCTGAGACAGACGTGCGCTCGATTGTTGTGTTAGAAATAATAAGACCAGCCACATCATACTTACGGGCAATGCGCGTCACATCAGCCAAATCATTATCATGCAAATCTGGGGCTATTTTAACGAGAATGGGAACTGAGCTTTTGCGCGCACTGACCCGTTCGATCAACTCATTGAGCTGCTCAGAGGCCTGCAAATCCCGCAAACCCGGCGTATTCGGGGACGAAATATTAATTGTAAGATAATCACCCAATTCATGAAACCGTGAAACCCCAGTTTCATAATCAGCGATGCGATCAGTCGCGGTTTTATTCGCGCCAATATTAATGCCCATAATGCCGAGTCGTTGACGTTCGCGCAGATGATCATAAGCCGCGATATGACCTTTATTGTTAAACCCAAGTCGGTTAATGACGGCCTCGTGTTTGGGCAATCTAAAAATACGTGGTTTAGGGTTGCCAACCTGGGGTTCAGGTGTGAGCGTTCCGACCTCAACAAAGCCAAAGCCTAATTTTAACATGGCATTGGGGACTTCGGCATTTTTATCAAAGCCGGCAGCCAAACCAAACGGATTTGAGAAATGTTTACCCAAGACGTTAATTTGAAGCAGATAGTCATCAGGCTCAATAGAGGGCAACAGGGCCTCGCTTGCTTTTAACGCCTTAATCGTGAGGTCATGCGCTTTTTCGGGATCAAAACGAAATGCGATTGGTTTTATAATTTTATTATAAAAAGTCATGCCAAACCTCTTAAAAACGTCTCCCTAAGAATAGGGTCATTTGGAATAAGGTAATGTGCATCGCTCAAACTTACTAGTAGATTGCCATAATAATGCGGGAAGTCCTCATTATGACGTGAGGTTTCGATACGCAAATCATTGCCAAGTTTTTCAATTGGAAACCGCAAGAGGGATAATTCAGTTACATTTGAGAAATATCGCTCTACGGTCGCAAGGACTTGGCTTTTGAAAGAAAGATGAACAAAACCATCGGCTATGTCATTCTCACCGCGATCAACAAAATCTTGACCTTGCGTTTTAAGCCATTGCCCATGTGTTAGAATTTTATAAGCCCAAACATCCTCAGTCAAACTCACCTCGTAAACCCGCCTCAATCAATAAAATAGTCGCCTCTAATCCATAAAGCGCAGCAAAGGACCCAAATCGCGGCCCCTGGCTCTGACCAAGAAGAACCTCATAAAGCGCCTTGAACCAATCTCGCAAATTTTCACTGAAAATTTCTTTGCCAGCGGCATAGACCTCGGTCTGAATTGTTTCAGCATCTGCTTGTGAATCTAACCCACGCAATCTCACGAGCAGGTCATTCATGGCCTCGGCTTCTTGCTCTGTTGCGCGACGGAATTTCTTTGTGGGTTTTACAAAGCTATGGAAATAAGCCACGGCGTAATCGGTTAGCTTATCTAGCAAAGGAGTATTTTCAGCATTAATGCCCGGCGCATAATTGGCTATATAACCCCACAGAACATCTTTATTCTCAGCATTACTTGCGCTCACCAAGTTGAGCAAAAGCGCGAATGTCAAAGGCGCTGCCAATTGCGGGACATTTCCCTCATGAATATGCCAAACCGGATTTGCCAACCTATCTTGAGCTTCCTGGCTTTCATACTTAGACAAAAACGTCAAATATTCATCAACCGCCTTGGGGATGACATCAAAATACAAACGTTTGGCTTTCCGTGGACTTTGAAACATATAAAGCGATAGACTTTCAGGTGTTGCATAAGTCAGCCAGTCATCAATGGTTAGACCATTACCTTTAGACTTGGAGATTTTTTCACCCTTCTCATCTAAAAAGAGTTCATAGCTTAATCCTTCAGGTGGGTTACCGCCGATTGCCCGACAGATCTTTGAGGAAAGCGTCACACTCTCGCTCAAATCCTTACCAGCCATCTCATAATCAACCCCCAAAGCAGTCCATCGCATGGCCCAGTCCGCTTTCCATTGTAGCTTGCATGCTCCACCTGTTACGGGTGTTGTGATTTCATCACCTGTTACCGGATGTCTGTAACTCACCGTACCCCCAGCAACATCAATATTGTGCATCGGCACCATGAGCACTTTGCCGCTTTCTGAGCAAATCGGAAGAAACGGGCTATATGTTTTGCGTCGATCCTCACCTAATGTCGGCAATATAATGCCGAGGACTTTGTCATAATGCGCCAAAATTTTAAGAAGCGTTTCATCCATACGACCAGAGGTATAGTAGTCCGTGGCGCTCGCGAATTCATAGTCAAAGCCAAATCCGTCTAAAAAAGCACACAGACGCGCATTATTGTGGGCGGCAAAACTCGGATGCGTGCCAAATGGGTCGGGCACGCGCGACAATGGCGCCTCTAAATGCGCCGCTAACAGATCATGATTTGGCACATTATCTGGCACTTTTCGTAAGCCATCCATGTCATCAGAGAAACAAATAAGGCGAGTTTCTATATCTGGCGCCAAAGTGGTAAAGGCGTGACGCACCATGCTTGTGCGGGCAACTTCGCCAAAGGTCCCAATATGGGGTAACCCACTCGGGCCATAACCAGTTTCAAATAAAACTGACTTTTGCCCTGTTTTCTCAACGCGTGCCAAAAGGCGGCGCGCTTCTTCAAACGGCCATGCCTTGCTATCCTGAGCCAATTGACGCAGATCCATATGTTAAAGCCTTTCAATATTCGGCGAAATTATCAGTCATAACAAACAAGTCAATGACCAATCGTGGGTTGCCGAGTTTCTTACAAAAAGACATAATCATCAAATGAAAACACCTCAACCATCAAAGCTTGTTCACACATCACAAGACGCCATCATTTTATGCCTGTTAACAGCTGCCGCAGTTGATGGCGCACCTCAAGACAGTGAGATATCCCTCATTGAGGCAATTGCCAATACAAGCCCCGCCCTCGCCATGAAAACAACCGACGAATACCGTCGCATGATGGAAATTGGCCTTGCTCTTATTGGTGGCCCGGATGGATTGGATACGGTCTTTTCTTTGGCAACACTCGAGCTCTCTCGGCGTGCGCGCGCAACTTGTTTTGCCCTGGTCGTTGAATTTATTGCCCGCAACGGGAAGATCACAGCTGAGGAAATGCGATTTCTCGACCTTTTGGCCGACCACTTTAAATTGAATAAGCTAACGCGCGCCGCAATTGAACAAGCCGCACGCATTCGCTTAGACCCTCTTTTAGACAATACACAAATATAATGGACGCTTTTTTAGACCCACAACATTTCGAGAGCGTCGCCGCACAAATTGAGCCCTGGAGGGGCATTCTTTTTTTTGGAATTCTCATAATATTAACAACACTTGAAATTGCCTTTCCACGCCGAGAAAGCCTTATAAAAATTGGTGCGCGTTGGCGAGTTAACTTTTTTCTCGGCACTTTAAATGTTGTTTTACTCCGCCTCCTCTTGCCACTTGGCCTAATCGGTGTTGCCGGCTTTTATCAAGGCGGCGTGATCCCTAGCTTAAATATCAATCCTTTGGCAGGCTTCTGCCTCTCAATCCTTGTCTTGGATTTGATCATTTATGCCCAGCATCGCTTATTTCATATCATTCCATTGTTTTGGCGCTTTCATCAGGTTCATCACTCCGACCTTGATCTCGACACAAGCTCGGCTGTTCGCTTCCATCCCGGAGAAGCCTTTTTGAGTTTTATCATCAAAGCCATAGCCGTCATGGTATTTGGGATTGGTGCAAACGCCATTCTTATATTTGAAATTTTGTTAAGCAGCTTTGCGCTTTTCAACCACAGCAATATTGGTTTAGGAAAGCTCGATAGGGTCTTGCGTCTTTTAATTGTCACACCGGATATGCATCGATTACACCACAGCCGTGACCATGAAGAAGTTAAAATGAATTTTGGGTTTTGCCTCTCTTTATGGGACAGGCTATTGCGGACATATCAAGAAAACCCTCGCATTGAGATGACCCACCTGCCGCTTGGCATTGAGGCTTATCAAACCACTCAACCCAATATGATTGAAACACTTACTCTTCCTTTTAAAGCCACCACCACAGATAAAAAAAATAATGTGGCGGGATTTAAAAGTAGCAATAAAAATTAGACACAACTCACACTTTGTTGCAAAGCCTATTTGACACACTGAAGGTCTGCAACCTGAAGTTTGTAATGCATATGTGCAAAGGAATATCATGCCTAGGTTTGAAATTAATGAAGCACCCGCAGCACAACTCGCCAAGAAAAATAAAGAAAACACACCTGACCCATTTGGTCTAAAACACAAAGACCCCGCGTTAAGCGCAGGGCATTTCGCAAAATTAAATTTTGGCTTTCTCATCATTACCGCCATTATTGTGATAATGGCTCAATTTTATCCTGAAATTGAATTTTGGCTTATCCCGCTGCTTATTATTTGTAGTTTGCAAGGACTTTTCTATTGGGCAGGTCTTTATATCAGCATGACGTCCCCTAAACGTTCTGAATGGGGTGATCCATTATTGGACAATGAATTACCAATTATTACGCTCATTGTCCCCGTTTACAATGAGGCCAATATGATGCCTCAAATTCGTCAAATGCTCCGTCGGCTTAACTATCCAACCGACAAGCTTGAAATCCTCATCTTGAACGAACTCCATTACAGCGCTACTCGCGAAGCATTTTTCCAACTCGATTGGCCATCACATGTAAGGCTTTTTGTCGTACCGCCCGGCGCACCACAAACAAAAGCACGCGCTTGTAACTTTGGTCTCTTTGAGGCATGCGGCAGCATTACCGGCATAATTGATGCCGAGGATTGGCCTCACCCTGATCAACTCTTTGAAGTCGCGCACCGCTTCCATACAGCACCAATGACGTGTGCAGGCTTCCAAGCGCCCCTTGTCATCAAACCTCGGTCGGACAAAATTCTTCAGAGCCTTTTTGCTTTGGAATATCATATTTTATTCCGCTTTTTATTGCCGGCATGGATTGTTTTAGGTGCTCCGGCACCCTTATCAGGCTCAGCCAATTTCTTTAGGACGGACATTCTCAAACAGCTCGGCGGGTGGGATAAATTCAACCTAACGGAAGATGCGGATATTGGCATTCGCTTCAAACGCTTTGGCTATTCACTCGGCATGCTCGATACGGGCAGTCTAGAAAATGCGCCAAATAATTTTAAAGATTGGTTTTGGCAGAGAACACGCTGGTCAAGCGGTCATTTCCAAACGCTTATGGTGCATATACGACACCCTAAAAGACTTTGTGCTGAGATCGGCCTCTTGAGTTTAATGCTTTTTATCGCCAGCTTCGGTGCACGTGTCGTGACTGGAATTGCTGGGCTCATGTTAATTTTAGTTTTTTCCATTGATGAGAGAGGCTTGATTACCTATTTGCTAACGAGTCCCATTGGCCAATTATCTCTCTTCACCTATAGCGGGCGAATAGCCTGCTATATTACGATTGCCATCACGGGCGTGCCTTATGTAAATCGCATAACAGTTTTGCTATTACCAATTTATTGGCTTTTGCAAATTCCACCGTCTTTATGGGGTATTAGTTTGGCCATTTTTAGATGTTTTAAATGGCATAAAACACCTCATGAACCTTATTTGCCTTAAGAAAATTGGAATTATAAAGCAAACCCCAACCACAACATAATGGCTGGCAAAAATAAGCCTGTCAGCAATCCATTCACGCCAAGCGCTAATGCCGCAAAACTACCCATAAGTGGATTGAGCCGTAAGGCCTCTGATGTACCAATAGCGTGAGCCGCCAAACCATAGGCAAGGCCTTGGGCTTTTACATCAGTCACACCAATAAGTCGAAAGACTGTAGGCGCGACCAGAATACCAAAAACACCCGTCACAACAACAATCGCGGCGATCAAACCAGACAAGCCTCCAATTTCATAACCAACCCCTATGGCAATCGGCGTGGTCACCGACTTTGGAGCAAGGGAGACAAACGTCTGGGGTGCAACGCCCATAAATGCCGCAACCAAAAGAGCCGAGATAACAGCAACAACAGACCCACTGATAATGCCAACCATGATGGGCTTCAATGTTTGGCGCAATATATCAATATGGTCATATAGAGGGATGGACATCGCAATCGTTGCCGGCATGAGAAACCATCCCCAAACGGCACCGCCATCCATATATTCTTCATATGGAATATCAAATAAAATTAAAGCGGTGGCCATGAGTAAACTCGTCAGAATTAATGGAGCATTCCAAGCATTTTTTTTGATAAGCCTTCGAATACCCATAACCACAAGATAAGCCAATAGAGTGATTAAAACCCACGCCCAACCCATGAGAGATGGCCATTGCGGAAGCTCACTTATAAATTGATTGATCGCGCTCATTGGTCATGCGCCTTATTTAAAAAGGAAAAGACACTAGCTGTTACAACAAACCCCAAAAGGGTACTAACAATTACCGCAACAGCAATCCCCCAACCATCCGCACGCAATAATGCACCAAGAGCCAAAATGCCCAATGTCGGCGGCACAAAAAACAGTGGCATATTATTTAATATAAATGTGCCGACCAGACGAACGCCAACTGGCACGCGCCCTAAAATCAGAAAGAACGAGAATAAGACGACCATTCCCCAGACCGGTACAGGCACAAACCAGCCCGTGACGCGTCGCAAGAAATAAGCTGCCAATATAGATAATAAGAAGGTCAGTAAGCCGAGGAGGATCGAGCGCATTATCATAATGGTAAATTATTTAAAATGCTTCGACAAACGCAACCCTTGCCTTTGATAATTTGACTGCAGCGCCTCACCATAGAGTTTTTCTGGCGCCATGGTCAGGCGCTCGTAAATCAATCTCCCGATCACTTGCCCATGCTCAAGAATAAACGGCACCTCGCGCGAGCGCACTTCCAAAACAGCGCGGCTGCCCGCACCATTTGCTTCACGTGCGCCAAATCCTGGGTCAAAGAAACCTGCATAATGAACCCGAAACTCTCCGACCAAGGGATTAAAAGGCACCATTTCAGCCGCATGAGAACCAGGAATGGTAATCGCTTCACGTGAGGCTAAAATATAAAACTCATCGGGGTCGAGAATAAGGGTCTCACTCGTATCAGGCATAATCGCTTCCCAATACTGGCGCCAATCAAGCGCACCACTTCGATCAACGTCGATCATCCCGGCATGGCGTTTTGCACGATAACCTATTGGGCTGCTTGACCCGTCGCCCCTTAAATCGATTGATAAAGCCAGACCATCATCAATATTGGCGGTGCCATCGACGAGACCCTGTTCGTCGTGCAAACGACGCATCTCATTATCAGATGTATTTCGCGCACCGCGTCGGAACCGAATTTGCGATAAGCGCGAGCCAGCCCGCACCAAAATAGGAAAGGTGCGGGGCGAAATTTCGAGATAAAGGTGGCCTTTATAACCAGCCGGTATTTTATCAAATTCACACCCAAAATCGGCAATAATGCGGGTAAAGACATCGATACGACCCGTTGAACTTTTGGGATTGGCAAAAGCCGTCGTTTGCTCGGGCAAAGCCAAAGCCTCCATCACCGGCACAAGATAGACGCAATTGGTCTCTAAAACTGCACCATGGGTTAGGTCAATCTTGTGATAAGCAAGATCTTCTATTTTATCCATAACGCGCCCATGGGCGCCAGGCAGAAATGACGCACGCACACGATAAGCGGTTGTTCCCAAACGTAAATCGAGGCTTGCAGGCTGAACTTGGTCTTCAAGAACACCGCCAGGTGCCCATATTTGTTGCTCGCGCACCATGGCTCGGATGCCATGCGCAGGCAAAATGCCCGTCGCAAAGGTTTGTCCTTGCGACGTCGCTGGTGTTTGCGGTGTATCTTCAGGAAACAGAGTCATTGAGTCATCGCGCCCCATTTTGGCCCTTTATAAGAAAATATCGAATCTTTAACACAGTTTAAAGACAGAAACGGCGCCTGTCTTGACGCAATACACTTTTTTCTACACATTCCCCCAGTTTTTACAATATAAGAGATCAACGTGTTGCAGGCCGGAAAACGCTTTAATCTGAGTTTATTTAAGAATTTTCCTCTAACGTGTCATAATTATAGGTCTTGGGAGATGAGTTTTGGAAGACGATCGTAAGTGGAAACCTCGCACGCAAATGGTTCATAGCGGACAAACGCGCTCGCAATTTGGCGAAACAAGCGAGGCTCTGTTTTTAACATCTGGCTATGTTTACAAAAGTGCCGAGGAAGCAGAAGCACGATTTAAAGGCGAAAGCGAAGGATTCATCTATTCCCGATTCGGAAATCCGACCGTACGAATGTTTGAAGAACGGATGATAAGCCTGGAAGGTGCGGATGACGCTCGCGCAACCGCAACGGGCATGGCAGCTGTCACTGCTTGCATGTTATCTCAACTCACAGCCGGTGATCATGTGGTCTCCGCTCGGGCCTTATTTGGCTCGTGTCGCTATGTTGTTGAAACGCTACTACCCCGTTTTGGTATCAACGTTACCCTTGTCGATGGACGCGACCTCAGCGCATGGGCAAATGCCATTACCCCCAAAACCAAACTGTTCTTTTTAGAAACACCGTCTAATCCGATATTGGAAGTCATAGACATAGCCGCTTTAAGCGAGATAACGCGCGCGAATAATATTCGTTTAGTTATCGATAATGTTTTTGCTACACCTATTCTTCAGCGCCCTTTTGAATGCGGCGCAGATATCGTCATTTATAGCGCGACCAAACATATTGATGGGCAAGGGCGTTGCCTAGGCGGCATTATATTGGGCAAACAAGACTATATCGATAACGAATTGTCTAATTTTGTGCGTCAAACGGGGCCTTCTTTAAGCCCATTTAATGCATGGGTCATGGTCAAATCATTGGAGACGCTTTCTTTGCGTGTTCATGCTCATTGTGATAATGCAGAAAAGCTTGCAACTATGTTAGGCGAACACCCAAAAGTTGAACGTATTTACTATCCTGGACGCTCTGATCACCCGCAATTTGATATTGCACAAAAGCAAATGGAGCGTGGCAGCAATCTTATTGCGATAGATTTAAAAGGTGGAAAAGATCAGGCTTTTAATTTCCTGAATGAGCTTCAAATTGCAAAAATTTCAAATAATTTAGGTGACGCCAAAACCCTTGTCACACATCCCGCAACAACCACGCACCAAAAACTTCCCGCAGATGTTCAGGCCGAACTCGGCATTCTGCCAGGAAGTGTGCGCATATCGGTGGGACTTGAAGACCCAAGTGACTTGGTCGATGATTTCGCACATGCTCTCAACACATTGGGAAAGTAGCCAAATTACAATGTTTAAAGCACGCACAAAGGATATTATTGTTTCCGTGGAGACGACGTTTCTAGAAAATGAGTCTGAACCCGCGGATGGATATTATGTTTGGGCCTATCACATTACCATTACCAATGAAGGGGATGATACGGTTCAGCTATTATCTCGTCACTGGATCATAACCGATGGATTAGGGCGCACCCAAGAGGTCAAAGGGTCGGGGGTTGTTGGTGAACAACCAATTTTAGCACCAGGGGGCTCATTTACTTACACATCAGGCACCCCGCTCACCACGCCAACGGGCATGATGCAAGGCACCTATACAATGGCTCAAAAAAGCGGTCCGAGAATTGAAGTTGAGGTTCCCCTTTTCTCACTCGACAGTGATTACGCGAAAAAAACGTTGCACTAACGGTCGTCATAGATGCACAGAAACCGCACAGTTTATCTTATTATCGGCTATCTTTTAGCGGCACTGGCTATTGGCATGTGGATACCGCTTCTGGTCGACTTTGCCCAGGGATCGGAAAATTGGCAAAGTTTTATGGCCGCCTCCGGCATTACATCTTTCGTGGCAATCTCTCTCATTCTCACTAATCGCGGAGATTTGACACCACTCACCGTAAGACATGCTTTTTTGCTGACCAATGGATCTTGGCTTGCCTTGGTTACATTTTCCGCACTCCCGCTCATGCTCGGCGAAAATAATTTATCTTTCACAGATGCATTTTTTGAAGCTATGTCAGGTTTAACCACAACCGGCTCAACGGTATTAAGCGGTCTCGACAATATGGCCTCGGGCACATTGTTATGGCGCTCAATGCTCAATTGGTTTGGGGGCATCGGTATTATCGTCATGGCCATCTCTGTTTTGCCAATGCTTAACGTTGGCGGTATGCAATTATTTAGGATGGAAAGCTCCGATACATCAGAAAAAATTCTGCCTCGAGCTGGCGAAATTGCCGGTAGTATTTTGCGTATATACCTCTTCATGACTTTTGCCTGCATGGTCTGTTATTGGATAGCTGGCATGAGTTTTTTTGATGCCATCACGCATGCCATGTCCACTATCTCAACCGCTGGCTTTTCGACACATGATGAGAGTTTTGGATTTTTTAACAGCACCACAATAAATCTTGTCGCATTTGCCTTTATTCTTGCTTCCTCATTACCCTTTACAAGCTATCTCTTTATCACCACAAACCGGCTCCATTTATTTTGGCAAGACAGTCAAATCCGCATGTTTTTTATCATCGTGACCGTTTCCATAATGGCCATGTTTTTATTTGTTCAGCCCGATATTGAGTGGTCACATGTATTGCTTAACACCGTCTCGATCATCTCTGGAACGGGTTACACCTCATCCGACTATAGCCAATGGGGAAGCCTTGCAATTGCACTTTTTTTCATTCTTACCTTTTTAGGAGGATGCGCGGGCTCGGCGACATGCGCGCTCAAGACATTCCGTTTGCAAGTCTTATTTCTTATCTGTCGAAAATATATACGCCAAATTGCTGTGCCACATGGCGTATTTAGCATTAAATATAATGGCAAACCATTACCCGATCAGGTTGCTTATGCGGTTGTATCCTTCACGCTGATCTACTTCGCGACCTTTACCATTATTTCATTGGCCTTAAGTTTTGTTGGGCTCGACATGCTCACTGCCATGTCAGCCGCTGCTACAGCTATTGCCAATGTTGGCCCGGGACTTGGTAACACAGTTGGCCCCGCAGGCAATTTTGCGAGCTTATCTGATACTGCCAAATGGATATTAAGCACAGCCATGCTTCTGGGACGGCTCGAATTTTTAACTGTCCTTGTGATGCTATCCCCCAGCTTTTGGGCAAAGACCTAGCAGCAAGGGGCTCAATATTTCGACCCAAGGCTGCTACGAATAAAAAAGCAATTGCTTTCTATGATGAGCTTGCCCGGAAACTTATGCGGTTTTATTCGGCGGGCGCTTCTTGTTTACTTTTGACATGACGGCGCCATTTTCCTAAATCTTGTTTTATGCCTAATACGGCAGGCACAAGAACAAGAACAATCAGTGTTGCAAGCCCTAGTCCCCAAGCGATTGTAATGACCATTGGCAAGAGGAATTGCGCCTGCACACTGGTCTCAAAGAGCAATGGCGCAAGACCAAGAACTGTTGTTAACGATGTCAGGGTAACAGCACGAAAACGATCAATAATACCGTTAATCACGGCATCCCGCTCAACTTCTCCAGATTTAATCCGTTCCTGAATTCGGCTAATCAAAATAATTGAATTATTCACCAAAATACCAGACAAGCCCAAAAGCCCAATAAGGGACAAAAAGGTAAGATCGAAGCCTTGAACAAAATGTCCGAGCAAGGTGCCAACAAAACCAAAGGGGATGACCGACATAATAATAATAGGCAATGTATAACTTGCAAAAACGAAAGCGAGGATGAGGTAAATAAGGGCAAGCGCAATACCAGTCCCAGAAAGCAACCGGCTCATTGTTTCTGTCTGATCTTTTGTTCGGCCACCAAAGGAATAGCCAATATTATATTTTGATGTGATGGACGGCAAAATATCAGCTTTCATCACCTCTAATACGTCATTTGGGTTACCCGCAGTTGGGTCAAAGTCAGCATTTACTGAGACAGAAATCTTGCCATCAGTCCGACGAATGGTTGAAAAACCAGGTTGTTCTAAAATATCGACCACATCAATGAGCGGCACATAACGCGGGGGATTACTTCCAGGCACTTGCAAATCAATATCTTCTAATTGCCTTGCGCGTTCGCCTTGAACCGGTTGCAAAACGCGCACTGTAACTTCTTCATCTTCGCGGGCAAATCGTTTGGCAATAGCGCCTTGCAGGTTATTGCGCGCGGCGGCACCAATCATTTGATTATTAAAGCCAAGCGCAGCGCCGTGATTATTCACCTCGAGCAATAATTCTTGCTTACTATAGTAGAGATTGTCATTGACCTGACCAACACCAGGAAACCTTTTTAAGGCCTCCACGACCTCAAGCGCCGCCGCTTTCAAGATCTTTGGATTTACACCTTCAAGCTGAATATCTATGTCATTACTCGGCGGACCACCACGGCGCTCACGAATATATATCATGCGTAATTCTTTAAGCTCGGGTAATAGTTCCTCCCAAGTCTTCACAACTTCACGCGTTCTGACATCCCGGTCTTCACTGGCGGCAAGCTCCACCATAATATACCCACGCTCATCTCCAAGTGATGTGCGTGAACGGCCAATTTGAGTAAAAACTGTCTTCACAATGCCGCCAGCGCCATTGGTTAATTTTTTCTCCGTTTCGTAAAGAGCTAGCTCGACTTGACGGACACCTTTCATTGTTTCCTCGCGCGGGGTGCCAGGCTGAAAGAAAACATAGGCGTTTACAATTTCGCCTTCTGGCGAAGGGAAAAACCGAAAAGACACACGCCCACTCGACAATAAGCCAATACATAAGAGCAAAACACCAAGGCCCGTCGCAATTGTTGTATAGCGATTGTCGTAACACCACTCCACAAAATGGCGAAAGCGTCCTTCTTTAAAGGCTTCAAACTTATCAAGGAATGTTTTCTTAAAACCGCGCGGTGGCTTTTGCTGAACATTGAGAGGATGGCGCAAATGCGATGGTAAAATCAAAAAACATTCAACCAAGCTAGCCAGGAGAACAGCTAATAAGACCAGAGGAATTGGGCGGGTAATATCGCCAAACGTATTGTCAATTACGAGCATCGGGAGGAAGGCCGCGAGTGTCGTTAAGGCAGAGGCAACAATAGGGGTTGCCATACGTTGCGCGCCAAGCTCAGCTGCTGTTTGCCCATCGAGCCCCTGCGCCGCTAATGTCGCACTATGCTCACCGACAACAATCGCATCATCAACAATAATACCGACTGTCATAATAAGGGCAAACATAGACAGCATATTAATGCTCATGCCAAAGGCCCACATAAAGCCAAAAGTAGCGAGCATGGACACGGGAATACCAAGTGCCACCCAAAACGCCAGACGTGCGTTTAAGAACATAAATAGCGTAAGCAAAACAAGCAGCATGCCGCCGGCGCCATTAACCACAAGCACATTAATGCGCTGAACGATCTTATCTGACACCACATTAAAGGTTTCGACCTTTAAGTTTGGCGGCAAGGTCGGTTTAAGTTTTTCAACGTATTCCTCAACAATTCGCGATGATGAAATGGCATCTGTTGAGACTGTCCGCAACACTTTAAGACCAATCGCTCGGTTCTCACCCTGCCAGCCTGTCGATTCATTAACGTCAAATGTTTCTGAAACTTCTGCAACGTCGCGCACTAATAACCGACCCCCATCAGGGGTCGAGCGAAGTTCGATTTCACCCACCTCACGCGCCGTCATCGCAAGCCCTACCGCGCGCACTTGCCTCTCAACATCGCCGCGCAAAATACCTCCCGGGACATCAAGGCTAGAGTTTGCAATACGTTCCGCAATCACACCCGAGTCAAGGTCATAACGCCGTAACTGAGATGGCCGCACAGACACCCATATTTCTTCTTCCCGAAGACCTTCAAACGTGACCCTGTCAATTCCTGCATTGAGCAGATCATTGCGGATATCTTTTGCATAAGATTTGATTGTCCGCTCATCAAATGGCCCGGAGACCAAAACGCTGACAACATCTTCATAAAAAGTCTGTTGCGCAATGACGGGTCGTTCACTGCCCTTTGGTAAAGTTGTAATTTGCCCCACGGCCGCTTCAATATCGGATTTTGCTTTTTGCATATTGGTGCCACGCCGAAACTCGACTGTCATCGTCGCAAAGCCTGATCGAGCTTGTGACGTTAATTCCTTAACGCCATCAATAAACCGCACCTCGGCCTGTAATGTTTCTACAATATTCTTATCAATATCTTCAGCAGAGGCCCCTGGCCAAGCAACTGAAACAGAAACAGCATTAACCGTCATTGCTGGGAAAAACTGAGTATTTAAACCACCAAGGCCAAAGACCCCAAAGATAACCATACTAATAAGCAGCAAATTAGCGGCATTGGGGTGACGCGCGAAAAGTTGAATAAGGCCTCGAGAAGACTTGTCATCACGCATTAGTTAAACACCTTCACCGCAACCTCAGGCGCTGCTTCATTGAAACGTGTCAACAAAATCAGTTCCCCGTCGGCCAGACCTTCACCAATAATCATCATTGTGTCCGTTTCAGCGACAATCTCTACGTTACGCGGGACAAGCTTCCCGTCTTTGATCACATAGAGCATATTTGGCCCATAAAACGCATCACGCTTAACAGAAACAACATTATTAATTTCACTACCGCGCACAAGGACGCGCACAAAAGCACCCGATCGCAGGGAGGTTGGAATATCCCCGACAATATGCGCATAAGCGTCAACGCCACGTGTATCTTGTGAAATACGGGCCCCGACCTGAGACAAACGGGCCTGAAGCTTAACCTCGCGTCCACCGACACTCCAGATCACATCGACAACCCGTCCGACAAGCTCAGTTTCGGTTTCAAGAAAGCGACCATATTGAGCATCAGATAAATTAAATCGCACTTCATAAGATTCCGCATCGCTCAGAGTTGCCACGCGATCATTTGAACCGACGAGGCGCCCTTTGCGTGCGTTCAAATCGCTTAAATGCCCAGAAAATGGCGCGCGTAAAATGGAATTTTTAAGATCGCGCTCTGCACGCGCCACCTGAACCCTCAAACGATCGACAGCGGCGTCTTGTTGGGTAAAGCGTGATTTTGCAATTGTTAAATCAAGACGCCGATCATCAACATATTTTTGCGCAACGGTTCCTTTTTGAATGAGTGTTTCCGCGCGCTGAAATTCAACCTTAGCCAGTTCCAGACTAGCCTTACGCTCGTCTAAGAGCGCCTGACCGCCGCGCAATTGCGCGCGCGCATCTTTGAGAGCATTATCAAAATTGAAAGGATCTAGCCTCAGAAGCTCTTCTCCCGCTTCAACACGGGTACCTTCTTCAAACTTATCGCTAGTTGAGATTACTTCACCGGCAACCAGCACCCGCAAGTCAACTTCGCGGCGCGATTCCAGCTCACCAAATGCCTCAACCAAAGGCTGAATCGAACCGCGCGTTACGGTTTGAGCCTTAACCGACCAGATGCGCTGCGTCGGCTCTACGGGCTTTGTTTCCGGTCTAGTCGCCATAAGAATGACGAAGAGAAAGACAAATCCGGCCATAACCAAGACAGGTAAGAAAAATTTTCTTACCCGAAACGCCAGCCAATATTTCAATATTATTTCTTTCAAAACCGCCACCTCAAACTCGCGCGATATATTTTTGCAGTCAATCTTGTGTTCTCAAAACAATATGTCTTTCGATCACTCTCGTTACGCATGGTCTTTCAGCATATAATAGAAAGATTACGCTTTTATTATACGACATAGGAACGCGAAAACCTGCAATATTAAATATAGCGTTAACTATTTAATTCAATATCCTCATCGAGTCCCAAGGGTAAACTTACCCGATAAACAGAGCTGCAAAACTCGCATTTTATTTCTGTCTCGTCGTCCTCAGCCATTTCGTCTTGATCTGATTGAGGCAATGAACGAAGCATATCCTTAACGCGCTTTAAACTACATGAGCAGCCAAAAACAACCGGGCGTGCATCCATCATGCGCACGCCATCTTCATTAAATAAGCGATAGGCCAATATGCCCTCATCGAGCTCCGTATCAAGCAATTCCTCATCTGAGGCCGTTGATAAGAGCAAGCCAAGGCGCGTCCAGTCATCTTCACTCACATCCGCGGCATCCACGCCACCTTCAGAAGCTGTTTGCTGGATCATAATACCACCAGCACGCCATTGCGTAACACCCCCAGGCTTATGCACAGAGCCCGCCGCAAGTTTTATATGGGTTGGGATTTGTTCAGATCGATCAAAATAGCCAAGCGCAACATCTCGAATTGATTGCCCCTCAAGTGGCACAATGCCTTGATAACGCTCCATATCAGGCCCCTGATCAACGGAAAAAGCGATATAGCCTTTGCCGACCAAAGTTTCAAAATCAATCACACCATCCATAGACTTTAATCGTTCATCATCAAATTGTGCATATGCCCGCATGACACCATCGCCGGTATAATCGGCAACAAGCATGGATACAGGGCCATCTCCTTTGGTTTGAATAACAAAACGTCCATCAAACTTAAGCATGCTTCCCATCATCGCAACCAAGGCTAAGGTTTCCCCTAATAGATTGGCTATGGTAACTGGATAATCATGGCGCCCTAAAATATCTGTTGTGACATTTTCTAACCGCACAATACGACCGCCAATCTTTTGTTTCTCTATAAAAATAGGAACAATGCGATCAGCACATACCACGTCTGCGGTCATATGGAGTTCACGCGCCATGAGACTTACCAAGGCAATAGGTTAGAATCGCTTTTTGCGCATGAAGTCGGTTTTCAGCTTCATCAAATATAACAGAATTTACACCATCAATCACGTCTTCGCTCACTTCCTTGCCGCGATATGCAGGCAAACAATGCATAAAAATTGGATCATCACCTTTTTGCATGAGGTCAGAGGTAACCCTATAGGCTGCAAAAGCCGCCATACGCGCGGCCGATGTTTCCGGGTCATCGGCCATAGAAACCCAGCAATCAGTAACCAAAGCTGAGGCTCCATCTGCCGCCGCACTGGCGTCTTGAGTAATATCAATTTGCCCACCCTGCGCGCGGGCCCATGCAAGAACATGTTCAGGCACCATAAACGCCTCGGGCACAGCAAGCACAAGATGAAAGTCAAATAAAACAGCCGCATGAATAAAGGACACAGCAACATTATTACCATCGCCAAACCAGGCAATTTTTTTGCCCTTTACAGGCCCTTTATGCTCTTCAAATGTTTGTACATCAGCCATAATCTGACAGGGATGACTAAATGATGTCAGCCCATTAATAACCGGCACGGAGGCATGCGTGGAAAAATCTTCAATATTCTTGTGGCTTCCGGTCCGGATCATGACCACATCACTAAACCGCGATATGACGCGCGCAGTATCCGCAATACTCTCCCCACGGCCCAATTGGCTTTCCGACTGATTAATCATCATTGTCTGGCCACCCAATTGACGCATTGCAAGATCAAAAGACAAACGCGTTCTTGTGGACGGCATGTCAAAAATCATTGCCAACATATGACCTGCCAATGGGGCATCCGCGTCAACTTGGGCTTTTGCAAACCCATGCCGCGCCGCCTTGCGGGCGTGGGCCTCGTCAATAATGATGCGCGCAGACTCTTTACTGAGTGCCGATAAATCGAGAAAATCGTGGTTCATCTTATTTATTCCTAATCTGCCGTTTTTTGAGCTTCAGCAAGCTTATGACAAGCACGCTCTAAAGCACCCAAGGCAATATCAATCTCATTTTTTGTGACATTTAACGGCGGAACCAATCGGATTGTATTCTCACCAGCACCCACGCTGAGCAAATATTCATCCCGCAAAGCCTCAACAATTTTGGTGTTTTCTACCACACAATGGAGCCCTAACATCAAGCCCTCTCCCCGCAAGCCATCCACAATCTGGGGGTAGCTATCAAGGATCCGTGACAAGCCTTGCTTAAAATGTAACGCTTTTTGACACACATCTTCTAAAAAAGCCGGCGTGCCGACAATATCAATGACCGCTTGAGAAACAGACATGGCCAGGGGATTACCACCATAAGTTGAGCCATGGGTGCCCGCCACCATACCTACGGATGCTTTGGCCGTCGCTAAAAAAGCACCAACCGGAAAACCCCCACCAAGTCCCTTGGCGATTGCCATAACATCTGGCACGACATCAAATAAGTGATGGGCAAATAAAGCGCCCGTCCGTGCGATACCGCATTGCACTTCATCAAAGGCGAGTAAAAGATCATGTGCGTCAGCAAGCGCGCGGAGTTGTTGCAAAAATGCGCCACCAACTGAACGAACACCGCCCTCACCTTGGATCGGCTCAATAAGAATGGCCGCTGTTTCAGCGTCAATCGCGGCTTTGACAAGCTCTATATCAAACGCTTCAATTTGCACAAAGCCTGGCAACGCTGGCCCAAAGCCATCGAGATAAGCAGCATTTCCAGTAGCGGCTAACGCCCCTAAAGTACGGCCATGAAACGCACCTTTAAAAGTTAAAATCTTATGTCTTTGCGGCTGTCCATGATGCGCAAAATACTTGCGTATGGTTTTAATAACACCTTCAATTGCCTCAGTTCCAGAATTGCAAAAAAAGACATGGTCAGCAAAACTTTGCGCGCAAAGGGTGTCAGCTAATTTTTCTTGGGCTGGTATATTATAAATATTTGAAACATGCCAAAGTTTATGCGCTTGTTTTTCTAAGGCATCGATGAGCGCCGGGTGATTATGACCAAGTGTTGTCACCGCAATTCCAGACCCAAAATCTAGATAACGTTCGTTATTCTCAGTGACGAGCCAGCTGCCCTCACCGCGATCAAAACGCAAATCTGTCCGCCGATAGGTCGGCATGACATGCTTCGACATGATCCACTCTCCCTTTGCTGACGAAAAGCAAAGTATGTATTAAAACTCACGCTTTAAAAATCAAAAAGGCCGCCCACGTCGGACGGCCATTCCTTATAATAGCATTTTTAGCAAATGCGGCAATAGCTTAACTTTTTATCCGGTATCCTTTGCGAATAAGAACATAACTCAGCGCCCAAAATACAATATTAAGAACCACGAGCGTGATACCGCCAGCCACTAAATTTCCTTCACTATGCCCCGTCAGGCTATAGCGAAACCCATCAATCATAAAAAAGAATGGGTTAAAATGAGTAATCGTATAGGCAAGCGATGGTAATTGCTCAACTGAGTAAAAGGTTCCGGATAGGAAAGATAAAGGCGTAATTACAAAATTTGTAATTGTTGCCAAATGATCAAATTTTTCTGCCCAAATACCGCCGATTAGACCGATTAAAGCCATCAATAAAGATGCATTGAAAGCAAAGAAAATTGCCGCCCAGATACTATGTATCTCGAAAGGGATAATAAATAGCATACCTAGATATGTGCCCACGCCAACAAAAATACCGCGGGTCATACCGCCCATTGCGATGCCAAGCGTTAACTCACCCGGTGAAAGCGGCGGCATTAAAACATCAACAATGTTTCCTTGTACCTTAGCCACCAGTAAGGAAGAGGAGCTATTGGCAAATGCATTTTGAACAATCGCCATCATCACCAAGCCTGGCGCCAAGAAAGAGGCAAAAGGGACACCATTTATGTCCGGACGCAATCCACCCAAAGCAATCGAAAAAATAACCAAAAACAGCAAGGTTGTGATAATTGGCGCCGCCAAGGTCTGCATGGCAACTTTCCAAAACCGCTTAACTTCTTTCAAGTAAAGCGTCCAGACACCCAGCCAATTGACAGAACCAAAATGGCGTTCACCATAAGCATTTATCGGTTTATCAAATATCTTATTAATTGTTTGATTTTGTGACATTCGGGCAGATTAGACTTTTTTTTGAAGGACGCAAGTACCGATTTTCATGCAAAATGCCCCTAAAATGTGACTTTCCAGGGGAAAACCTCCCGTTTTTGTGGATAAACGCTCACCGCCGCTTCCCTTAGGGCACCTATATCTCGTAGACATAATAGTGCTAACCACAAGATGTGGAACGCTTTTGGGGTTTAAACCCGCAGGTCGACAATAAAAGGGCAGCAATTTTTGCATCTCGTTCTCTTGCAAGCCGCCTTCATTATAAGACGTCGTCTTGCAGGGTAAGTGGCTTTTAAAAGGCCATAACAGAGCTCCAAAAGCGTCGCGACGACAGATGAATTTAATCAAGGAGGCGAACATGGCCTGGACAGAAGAACGCGTCGAATTATTAAAGAAATTATGGACGGAAGGACTGAGCGCAAGCCAGATTGCCCGTCAGATGGGTGGCGTGACACGAAATGCTGTTATTGGCAAAGTCCACCGCCTTGGCCTTTCGGGCCGCGCGACGCCTGCCCGCGTGTCAACAGCGCGCATTAGCGCGCAAACGCGAAGCCGAGAAACACTCGACACAGCATCATCCCCGCGCAGTTATAAAAGCGACAATCTTGACAGTTACAAAGAACCCATCGAGCCACCACAGCCACTTCTTAGTGCTGAGGAGCGAGCAAGTGTTCTGCATTTAACCGAACATACTTGCAAATGGCCCATTGGTGATCCTGGTCAGCGCGATTTTCATTTTTGTGGTGCGCGTGCGGGTCATGGAAGCCCATATTGCACAACACATGCCGCGCTTGCTTATCAGCCGCTTGACCGCCGTCGTCGTAAAACCGTCGCCGGAGAATAAGCTGACCGCTTAAGGCATCGTAAAGGCAGCAAAGAAATGCTTGCGTGTTGCTCGCAAACTTGCTTTCTAATGCGAGATAAAGTCACCTATATGGCTGACAAAATGATTGAGCGAGGGGAAGCCTATGAGTTATTTTAAGGATAAAGTCTGTGTCATTACCGGTGCAGGCAGTGGAATTGGCCGCGCAACAGCTATTAAATTAGCCGCAAAAGGCGCCATTGTTATCGCCAGCGATTTACATAAAGACACGATTGGTGAAACCCAAAACTTGATCCAAGCAGCAGGTAACAGCTGCAAGAGCTTTGTTGTTGACGTTACTGACCGCGATTCTGTTTTTGATTTAGCCGAGCAAGTCATAAAAGATCATGGTCAAGCTGACCTCATTCTTAATAATGCCGGTATTGCAAATATTGCTAGCGTTGAAGAGCTAACATCTGAAACCTTAAAATTAATAATGGATGTTGATTTTTGGGGTGTTGTGAATGGCACACAAGCCTTTTTGCCCCATATGCGCGCACGCGACTTTGGCCACATTGCTAATGTATCATCTATTTTTGGATGGATTGGTGTCCCGCAACAGTCTGCCTATAACGCGGCCAAATTTGCCGTTCATGGATTTACAGAGGCACTTCGCCAAGAAATGCATGAAACCAATATTAAAGTGTCATGTATTCACCCAGGCGGTGTTGATACGCCAATTGCACGCAATGCAGAACTGCCGCAAGGGCAGGACGACGTTTCGCGGCGCGAGGAAATTGCCAAAAACTTTAAAACCATGGCCAAGACAACACCGGATAAAGCTGCCGATACCATTATCGCGGGTATTGAAAAAGGCAAAGCTCGTATCTTAATTGGACGCGACGCCCATATGGTTGATATTATCCGCCGCATATTTCCAGTGCGTTATGGACAAATCCTCGGCTTTAATAAAGCCATTGAAGAACAAAGCTAAATTAAACCTGACACGCATTGTTTATTGCCTGAGGTGAGAGATGCAACGGCGTCTTGCCGCTGATCTCTTACGCGAACGCTTTAATCATATTCATGCGGCGCTATGGTTCACGGCCAATTTAAGCAGTCCTCAATCCAATGGGGATTAAAGACCGCCAAGCACCAACGCATAAAAGTCTAGGCTTTGTTTGGCCATAGCAAAACAGGATTAAAAAACTAAAACGCCCCGAGCGAACTCGGGGCGTAAAAAGCGCGCGGGGGGAGAAACGCGCTAAAGTCTAAAGCTTAACTTAAGCATTGGTAAATTCGGGATAAGCCTCCATACCAAGCTCAGATTTGTCTAATCCAGCAAGCTCATCTTCTTCACTTGCACGAAGTCCGATGACTGCTTTGATGACCAACCAAACGATCGCGCTTGTTACGATAACAAATGCTCCGATTGATACGACACCAAGGACCTGGCTACCAAATGAGACGCCTGAATTGGTAAGAGGTACGGCAAGTGTGCCCCAAATACCGCAGACAAGGTGAGCGGGGATTGCACCAACCACGTCATCGATTTTAAGCTTATCGAGTGCGATCACAGCGAGTGGAACAAGAATACCACCGACACCACCGATAAGGATTGCTTCAATGCCTGTTGGTGTGAGCGGTTCAGCTGTAATCGATACAAGACCACCGATTGCACCATTGAGTACGATTGTTAGGTCAACTTTACCGAAGAAGACTTGAGTGACGATCAGCGCTGCAACCACACCACCGGCAGCTGCCATATTGGTGTTGATGAAGATCTGAGAAATCGCAACTGCATTTTCTGCTGAGGCAAGGGCTAACTGTGAACCACCGTTAAAGCCAAACCAACCTAGCCATAGGATAAAGGTACCAAGGGTTGCAAGTGGCATTGATGAACCAGGCATTGGTACGCTTCCATTTGCAGTGAAACGTCCAGTACGTGCACCGAGAATAAGCGCACCCACAAGAGCGGCCCAACCACCAACAGAGTGAACCAAAGTTGATCCAGCAAAGTCAGAGAAACCAGCAGCAGACAACCAGCCACCGCCCCACTGCCAGCTACCCTGGATTGGGTAGATAAAGGCACTTAGGACAACAACAAAGGCTAGGAATGGCCAGAGTTTAATGCGTTCGGCCAATGTTCCTGAAACAATAGAGGCTGCCGTTGCAACAAACACCATTTGGAAGAACCAGTCAGAACCAGCTGCATATGTATCATTTTCACCAAATTCTGGCGTTTCTGACAAGAATGCTGTGTCATCTGGCGCCCAGATTGAGATCGATCCGAGGTAACCACCTTCAGAAATGCTGTACATTAATTGGTAACCAACGAGGTAGAATACGATACCCGCTATGGCAAAGAGTGTAATGTTTTTAAGGCAAATTGTTGCCACATTCTTCGAGCGGACCATGCCTGATTCGAGCATGGCAAAACCAGCAGCCATCCACATAACAAGGAAGCCCATCACGAGGAATAATAAGGTGTTAAAAATAAATGCGGTTTCGCCGTCTACGGCGGCAAAAGCCGGACTCGCCAACACTGAACCCATCAGTGCGAGCGGTAATGATTTTGAGAGAAGTTTTAGCATTTTATGCTCCTTGGGTATTTGAAAGCGACTAAAGAGCCGCATCACCGGTTTCGCCAGTACGAATGCGCGTTGCACCATCAACTGG
>CBFHJI010000012.1:0-30217 GCA_965656255.1 Alphaproteobacteria bacterium | reverse complement strand
CCTATTGGTATGGGGCAAAGATAAGCCCGATGTTACAATTCATATATCGGATGAACGGGATCACATTCTTGAAACAGGTGGCGGCGTTAAAAAAGCATTACCACTGCTTGGCGATTACCCATTCTATATCTGCAATGCCGATATTCTATGGCATGAAGCGCAAAGCAATTTGGTTCATTTGGCATCTGAATTTGAGAGCGCTAATATGGATGCATGTTTGATGCTTGCGCCGCGTGAAACAGCTATGGGCTATGATGGGTTAGGCGATTACGCCTGCGCCCCAAATGGTTTATTGTCCCGTGTTGATGGGTCGGCCCCTTATATTTTTGCAGGTGTTCAAATAGCGACCAAAGCAGCTATTGCCAAATTACCGGAAGGTCCGGTGTCCTTAACCCATATGTTTAATGATGCAATCACACATGGCCGCCTTTATGGTTGCGAGCTTCAAGGCCAATGGATGCATGTTGGCACACCCGAAGGCCGCGCCGCGGCTGAGTCATATTTATTAAAAGTTTGAGGCAACAGACCTAGAATAGGTGTAAACTAAGGCATGAAGACAATTGTGCCGCGCGTATATAATATTCCTGCTGGAGAACCGTTTCTAAGGCGTTTAGCCGAGACGTTATGCGACCCCGTTCGGCGCAGCACTTTGTTTGGTGATCACCCCCTAGAAGATATAACTATATTTTTGCCAACACGCCGCGCCGCCCGGTGGTTGGCCAATGATATGGCGCATCTCATGCGGCACAATTATCAACGTTCAGCTGTTCTTTTACCAGCCCTGCGGGCAATTGGTGATGTTGATGAGGAGGGTGCTGAGGGTGGTCATTTTGATGTCGCGCTTGATACGAATATCGCACCAGTAGTGGGTGTTTATGAACGCATTTTCTTTTTAAGCAGCAAGATAACAATCTGGATGGAGAAGCGTGGCCGCTTTATGTCGGCCAGTCAAAGCGCGGCCCTTGCCTCAGACCTGGTGCGCTTCTTTGATCAAGCTCAGGGCGATGATGTGCAATGGGAAAAATTGCGCGACATTGTCCCGGATGAATTCGCTGAGAATTGGCAAGAGACAATCGATTTCCTCAATCTTATTATTCGGGATTGGCCAGATTACCTTAAGGATAAAGGGCGGTTAGACCCGGTCGCACGGCGAAACTTGTTAATGGATCGACTGGGGGCTTATTGGCAGAAAACGCCACCTTCAGGTCCCGTTATCGCCGCAGGTTCAACCGGTACGATGCCGGCCACGGCAAGATTATTATCGGTCATTGCGCATTTGCCAAATGGTGCTGTTGTTTTACCGGGGCTAGACCAAACAAGTCCCAATCATGTGTGGGATGCTGTCATGGATGACCCCTCACACGCACAGCGCTCGATGGCTGGATTGTTAAACAAGCTTAATCTCAGCAGAAAAGAAGTGGCCATATGGCCGGGAGCACAAAACGCATCACCGCGTTTTTCGTTATTATCCGCGGCAATGGCTCCAGCCTCACAGACCGGCGATTGGGCAAGTTTGGCGAAGAATTTAAATATCGAGCTTGGCACGAAGGGGCTTCATCTTTTAGAGGCTCCCGATGCCCCGAGCGAAGCAGGCGCGATAGCTGTCATCATGCGTGAGGCCTTAGAGGTGCAGGATAAGACCGCTGCCCTTATTACGCCTGACCGCAACTTAGCTCGTCGCGTTGCGGCTGAGTTGAGACGATGGGGGATTGAGGTTGATGACTCAGGTGGGCTTGCCTTGCGGCAAACGCCGGCTGCAGCCTTGAGCTTGCTTGTCCTGAGTGTTGTCGAAACAAAGGCGGATCCCGTTCAATTGCTTGCATTGCTGAAACACCCGCTTTGTCATATGGGCCAGGCGCGAGCAAAACATATTCGGCATGTGCGGGCGATGGAAAGTTTAATTTTTAGAGGACCTGTGTCATCACATGGGATTGGCGCATATAAGAAAAATTTATCACAGCGCGCTAATGCCTTTCCCCTGAAAAGTTTTCCAGACGTTTTAGAGCATGATATTCGAGATCTGCTCGATCGTGTTGAGCATGCATTGGCGCCAATTATGGCGATTGCGGCAGAGGCCTCATTTGAAGATTTTTGTCTGGTGTTCAAGCAGTCAATTTCTCAGATTTGTTATGATGGGGAGCGGGATAATTTCGTACAAAATGAAGCTGGTCTTGCCGTCTTAGCTTTGCTTGACCAAGTGGTTGAACAAGCCGAGGGGATGGCATCTCTCTCGCTCAGTGATTGGCACCGCTTGGTGCAACAGTGGATGGATCAAATGAGCTTTCGTCCCAAAGGAAGGGTTTATAGCCGACTAAACATATGGGGTCCGCTTGAGGCACGCCTCCTTCAGACGGATTTGGTTATTCTTGGTGGTCTTAATGAGGGCGTCTGGCCGCCAGTTCCTGAAACTGGTCCGTGGCTTTCCCGGCCGATGCGTTCGGATATGGAGATGAGTTTACCAGAGCGCCGCATTGGTCTTGCTGCGCACGACTTTATCCAAAATGCATGTGCCCCCGAAGTGATTATGACCCGGGCTAAGAAAGTCGATGGAACGCCGACAGTTGCTGCACGATGGCTGCGGCGCCTAACAACCTTGGCGAAGAATATTGATACAAGCTTTCCTCATATGCGCTTGCATTGGTGGCGGAGTTTGGATGCGCCTCATCAGGTCATACGCGCGCCGCGGCCAAATCCTCGCCCCCCCGTCCATGCGAGGCCCAATCGATTATCTGTCACGCAAATTGAAACATTGATGACCGACCCATATAGAATTTATGCGCAACACATTCTACGCTTACCCGAGTGGGATCGCGTGGCAGCACCCTCGAGTGCGGCGCATCGCGGAACTTTGTTGCATCATGTTTTTGAGCGTTTTACGAAACGTTACCCCGATCAATTGCCTGAGAATGCGCATCAGGCTTTGCTCGATATTGCCTATGATATTGGTGGCTCTGAAGGGCAGCTCAATGAGGGTTTAATTCTGTGGCGCGCTCGACTGGATGCGTTGGCGGGATGGTTGAGTGCTTGGGAAGTCAATAGACGTCTCAGCCTGACTCATATTTCATCTGAAATTAAGGGCGAGATAAAACGAGATATTGCCGGTAAAGTATTTACCATTTCAGCTAAAGCGGATCGCATTGATGGATTGACTGATGGGTCCTTTGAAATACTGGATTATAAGACTGGGGCCATTCCATCTGGTTCAGATATAAAAAGCTTCTTCTCGGTGCAATTAATTTTAGCGGCAGCTATTATGCGAGTGGGGGGATTTGAGAATTTATCCAAAGGGCGCGTTAAGGCGATCAATTATATAAAATTATCCGGGGGCGTTCCACCTGGTGAGTTTATGACTATGCCTATAGATGATGCCTTTATTGACGAAGGGCTTTGCGTAGTTGAGCGGTTGCTGGCCGCCTATGCCGATGAACGCGTTGGTTATTTGTCGCGTTTGCGTCAAAAGCGCATTCACTATGAAACAAGCTATGACCATCTCGCGCGATTTGCCGAATGGGGCGCGTATGACGATCAAGGGGATGGCGCGTAATGAATGACCCCCACATTATTGCTGCACGGCCAAATATTTCTGCCTGGGTGGGCGCTAATGCCGGCTCTGGAAAAACATATGTGCTTATCAGTCGGCTTGTAACGCTTATGCTAAAGGGCTCGCCACCTGAGCGCTTATTATGCCTTACCTATACCCGCAGTGCCGCAGCTGAAATGCAGGGACGATTGTTCGACCTTCTAAGCGAATGGGCCCTTTTGGACGATCTTGAGCTTAAAGATAAAGTGTTTGAACGAACAGGTTTTGAATTGACCACGTCGGATGAGTTTTATCGTGCGCGAACACTCTTTGCGCGCGCACTCGAAACCCCGGGTGGGCTTAGAGTGCAAACCATTCATGCATTTTGTGAGTCATTGTTACATCGGTTTCCGCTTGAAGCTGGTCTTGTGCCTGGTTTTGAATTGCTCGACGACGTCCGTGGCAATGAGGTCATTGAAGATATTGTATCAACATTAATGCGATATGAGGATGACCCTGATCTTGCCAGTGGGATTGATCTATTAAGCCGGCATATGCAAACAGATGATCTGATTGTATTGGCCAAGCGCTTGATACGAGAGCGTTCGCGCTATCATCGTCCTGATACGCTTGAAGGGTTGCACCGCCATTTATCTGAAATGTTTGGTGATGTTGATATGAATCGGCTAATGCAGCAGCAAATGGCCTTGATCGCAGATTTGCATGGGCTTGAACCCGAACTGTTAAAGCGGTCACTGGAAAGCCAAGCTTCGACAGATCAAAAGCTTGCTGAGAACCTGCGCGCTTTTAAAGCAGCGCCAGACTTTTCCGCTCAATGGTCGGTTCTGAAAACAATTTTCTTGACCGGCAAAGGCGAGTTGCGCAAACAAATTTTTACCAAAGCATTTCACAAAAGCACCCCAGAGCTTGCAGATACACTCGTTGAGATGCAAAACACATTTTATTCTTTCGAGAAGATGAGCCGAATAGCCAATGCGCGCGCGCTTAGCGATGCGCTCTATCGATTGGCCGATCGTCTGCTTCAAGAATATTATTTGCATAAACATCGGGCCAATGAACTTGACTATGACGACTTAATTGATTTCAGCAATCATTTGCTAATCAATGCTCAATCAGCAGCTTGGGTAATGTTTAAAATTGATGGTGGATTAGATCATATTTTGATTGATGAGGCCCAAGATACGAGTGAAAGGCAGTGGCGCTTGATTAACGCTCTGGCCGAAGAGTTTTTTGTGGGTGCTTCGGCACGGGAGGAAACGCGAACCATTTTCGCTGTGGGTGATGAGAAGCAATCTATCTTCTCATTTCAAGGCGCCGACCCCTCGGCTTTTGATGCGATGCGGCAACATTTTGAGCGGCTTGTTGTGGAGGCTGGATCAACCTTTAAACACGTGCCCTTGACGATGTCGCGTCGTTCCACGCCGGAGATATTAGAAGCAGTCGATGCTATTTTCAAACCGACGGAACATCGGGCGGGGCTTACTGTCTCTGATCAAGATATTCTCCATGAGGCTTATCGCGCGCATGATGTTGGATATGTGGAAGTGTGGCCAGCTATTCGTATTGACCGCATAAAGAGTGACGATACGCCCGACGCAATCCCCGACATTACCAGTGTCCAGACGCCATCTGTTTTGCTAGCAGAGCGCATTGCCTTAAAAATACGCTCATTGCTCGACCAGCCGGGCGGGCATATTCGGCCGCAGGATATTCTTGTTTTGGTGCGTCAGCGCAATGCATTTTTTGCCGAAATGCTTCGCGCACTTAATGCACAAGCTATCCCAATCGCCGGGGCGGATCGGATGAGTTTGCTCGATGAAGTTGCCATTAAAGATTTGATCATTGCCGGTGAAGTTGCTTTGATCCCGGAAAATGACCTCGCCCTTGCCATTCTTATGCGCAGTCCCCTGGTTGGGATGAATGAAGAAGCTCTCTTTGACATTGCCTATAATCGATCGGGTAGTTTGGTTGAGGCGCTTTTTGCGGCGGCGCAAGCGCAACCTACCAATACAACTTATACCGCTGCCCGCGATCTTATTGTCTGGTTAACTAAAGCAGTTGATGAGCTCACACCATTTGATTTTTACGCGCAGCTTCTTAGTGGCCGCGGCGGGCAAGCACAGTTAAAGGCTCGCTTGGGGCCTCAAATTGATGATGCGATTAGTGAGTTCTTAAGGCTTGCATTAAATTACGAGCGTGGTGACCCTGCATCTCTACAAGGTTTTCTCGATTGGGTTCAAAATAATGCAACTGAGATTAAGCGCGATATGGACCAAGAATCCGAGGCGGTTCGGATTATGACTGTGCATGGAGCAAAAGGGCTTGAGGCACCCATCGTCTTTTTGCCGGATAATTGTCAACCGCCGTCCCAATCTGCGCGCCAGCGTATTTTCATTAGTCACAATAACCTCGCATGGCGCGCCAAAACCGCCGAGACGTTCGAGAGTGACTTGGAACGTCAAGCTGCAGCCTTTAATGATGATTTGGAGGAGTCGCGGCGGTTGCTTTATGTCGCCTTAACCCGTGCTAAAGACCGTCTTTACATAGGTGGTTATATGGGTGGCTCAGCGAATAGCAACTCCACCCCAAACCCAGCAAGCTGGTATGGTATGGTGGCGGCCAGCCCACCTGCAAATGCGCGGTGTCACGATCCTGATCTGATGGCGACGGCTGATGGTGATGCCAGCTTTGTCTGGTCATTGGGGGAGGAAGAAAAAGCTGGCCCTTTCCGAAAGGAAGATAAGGAAACGCCGTTAATGACTGAGCCTGTGCCGGCTTGGTTGAGCAATCATTTTAAACCTGAAACTGTTCTTTCTTCGGAGAAAGAGGCGCCGCGCGCGTTTGAACATATTGTGCAACCTATTGCAGTGACGACCTTTATTGGTCATCACAATGAAAGCATTGAGCGCCCCCGCGATTGGCTGGCCGATGAGCAATCTGAGCAGATCCAGACGATGCGCGCTTCGGATTTAGGGCAAATCATCCATCGCCTGTTTGAGCATTTACCGGATGTTGCCCCGACTGACCGTGATAAGATTGCCGATAATTATTTAAGCCTATATGCGCCAACGCTGAATTTGGCTGAGCGCGCACAGCAAGTCGCGGCGATTAACAGGGTTTTAGACAATCCCTCGCTGGCACCGCTCTTTGGCCAAGGCGCACGCGCGGAGCGCCCTATAATTGGCTGGCTCACGGCACCCGCAAAAAAGACGGTTTATCTGACGGGGCAGATTGACCGCTATGTGCATGATCATGCACAAAATTGGATATGGATCGCTGATTTCAAAACCGGCATACCTCAATATGATAATCAGGCTTACCTTGGGCAAATGGCACTTTATCGGCATTTATTACGCGAGGCTAGCGGGGTGGATGATATTCGATGTTCTCTTATATGGACCCAGTCCGGAGAAAATACCTTCTTTGATACGGATAAGTTAGATCGCGCACTTGAAGATATTTTCTCGAAATTATGACAAAGCTGATAATTGCTTAGGCTAAGGTCGCATTATTTATAGGGCAAACGATGAGATATTGAACACAAGCCCTTGATTGGGCTGGCGACCGCTCTTACATTAACTTCATATGAAGCGTAATGGCTTTTGATAAACAGATTAATAATTTATAGACGCAAGGAGCGAAACATGGCCGTTGACCACGCAAATGATAGTGAATTCAAAACAAAAGTGCTCGACGCTTCCGGCCCAGTTGTTGTCGATTTTTGGGCAGAATGGTGCGGTCCATGCAAACAAATTGCCCCAGCACTTGACGAGTTATCCGAGGAGCTTTCGGCATCAGTCACCATTGTTAAAGTCAATATTGATGAAAACCCAGAAGCCCCAACAAATTATGGTGTTCGGTCCATCCCAACGATGATTTTATTTCAGGATGGTCAGCCGACAGCCACAAAAGTGGGTGCTGCGCCAAAGAGTGACATTAAAAACTGGATTGAGGGTAATCTCTAAGCACCCAACCCGCGAGATAGAGTGACCCACAAATGAGGATGGGTGTGTTGTCATTGCTGCTTGCAATGGCTGCAAGCGCGTCATTCATATTATGATGGGCTTCGCTCTCGAGGCCATGCCCGCGCGCTAATTCTGCCAAAACCACTGGGTCATAAGTATTTTGTTGATCCGGTATCGGCACCATATGAAATGTTATGTCGATGGTGGTGTTTGAGAAAGCCTTAAAGAAGAGGTGGGCGGCTTTCGTGTTTAACATGCCACACAGGATTGTGAGTTTTGCCCCTTGATGGTGGTAACGTCTATCTGCCCAATTGCTGAGCATTTGTGCAGCTGCCTCATTATGACCCCCATCGAGCCATAATTCGCCTACCCAGCCAGCCGATTGCAATTGTGAATATACGGGTCCTGTGTGCAATCGTTGTAACCGACCAAGCCATTGGGCATTGGCCAATCCTTTTATGATTGCGTCATTTGACAAGCCAATTTTACGCGCGGCTGAAATGGCCGTGCCTGCATTAGTAAATTGATGTGGTCCTTGAAGCGCTGGGGGATCGAGGTCTAATAAGCCGGTTTCATCTTCATAGATTAACCGCCCTTGCGCTTCATAGCTTTGCCAGTCTTGGCCGCCAATGGCGAGAGGGGCTTTCTTTAAGTTGGCTTGCGCTTCAATAACATCACGCGCGTCTTGTGTTTGTGGCGCCACAATGAGGGGGGTGTTGTCTTGGATAATGCCTGCTTTCTCAAAAGCGATTGTGGCTATATCTGGTCCGAGAAATTCTTGGTGGTCAATTCCAACGGGCGTGATAATGCTGAGGTCACTCTCAACCACATTAGTGGCGTCGAGCCGACCGCCAAGACCGACTTCAAGAATAAGCCAATCAGCTTCTGTTCGGCTAAAGGCTAGAAATGCGGCAGCGGTTGTTATTTCAAAGAATGTGATCGGTGCGCCGCCATTGGCTTCTTCGCATTCGGCTAAAAGCGCTGCAAGGTGAGGTTCACGAATATGTTCTCCGGCCAATGTGATGCGCTCGTGAAATTGAACGAGATGCGGCGAGGTATATGTGTGGACGATTTTTCCATCTGCTTCGAGCATGGCTTTTAGAAAGGCTTGCGTTGACCCTTTGCCATTGGTTCCAGCAATATGAATAATCTTTGGAAGGCGACGTTCAGGATTGCCAAGCGCATTCAAGACCCTGTGCATTCGGTCGAGTGACAAGTCGATAAGCTTTGGGTGCAACGCGAGAAGCCGCGTCAGGACGAGGTCACTACCGGCCATGGATTGCTTTACCTTACTATTCAGCAGCTAGGGATTTTGGGCCGTTTGGGTCCACCAAAAGTGCAATAACACGTGCCAATGTTTCGCGTAACTGGTGACGATGCACAACCATGTCGATCATGCCATGTTCCAGCAAATATTCCGCCCGTTGAAAGCCTTCTGGCAGCGTTTCGCGGATCGTATCTTCAATAACGCGTGGGCCGGCAAAACCAATCAGTGCATTGGGTTCGGCAATCTGAATGTCCCCGAGCATGCCATAAGATGCCGTAACCCCGCCCGTGGTTGGATCTGTCAGCACGACAATATAGGGGAGGCCACGTTCGCGCATTTCTTGAACAACAACAGTCGTGCGCGGCATTTGCATAAGAGATAAAATACCTTCCTGCATACGTGCACCACCAGCCGCAGCAATCAGCACCAATGGCAAATTACGTTGAAGAGCTGTTTCTCCTGCACGCACCACAGCCTCACCGGCGGCCATGCCTAAAGACCCGCCCATAAAGCTAAAGTCTTGAATGGCGACAACAGCCATTTGTGTTTCAATATTGCCGACAAGAACGGTTACAGCATCGCGTCGGCCCGTTTTGGCGCGCGCTTCTTTTAGGCGATCGGCATATTTCTTTTGGTCTTTAAATTTGAGTGGATCATGCGGGACATCAGGGACTTCAATAACGTCGTATGGATTATCGCCAAAAATTTGTTTGATGCGCTCATCTGTATTCATGCGCATGTGATTGTCGCAACCCGGGCAAACTTTCTGTAAAAGTTCGACGTCGCGGTGAAAAATCATTTCGCCACATTCCGAGCAGTTGATCCAAAGGTTATCTGGCGTATCTTCTTTTTCTTGGAAGACGCTTGGAAAGCGTGGACGCACAAAGTTTTTGATCCAATTCATAGCGTAACCCTATCTGTTTCTTTTAGGTCGATACACACTCAATTAAGAATGTACACCCTTAGCCAAATCCGAAGCAAGCCCCAAGACGGCGTCAACACATGCTTTCGATGCCGCGCCATCATGGCCGAGCGTTTGCGCGATCTGATCAACAAGCACAGAGCCAACAACGACACCGTCTGCGGCTTGCGCCATGGCATGGGCCTGTTCGGGCGTTTTAATGCCAAAGCCGATGGCTATAGGCAAGTCGGTATAACGTTTAATGCGCGCAATCGCTTGTTCTACGGTATTTTGATCTGGGCTGGCTGAGCCTGTAATGCCGTTGATTGAGACATAATATACAAAACCGGATGTATTCTTTAACACAGCCGGTAGCCGCGCATCGTCGGTCGTTGGGGTGGCGAGGCGAATAAAGTTTAAGCCAGCATCGAGTGCGGGCACACAAAATTCATCATCTTCTTCAGGTGGGAGGTCAACCACAATCAGGCCGTCTACGCCGCTTTCAAGGCAGTCGGTGATGAATTGATTGACGCCATAATGGTAAATTGGATTGTAGTAACCCATGAGCACGATCGGTGTATCACTGTCTTTCTGACGAAAGGTTTTAACCATATTCAATGTTTTGATCATGGTTTGGCCAGCCGCCAGCGCCCGCTGTGATGAATGTTGCACAGCTGGGCCATCCGCCATGGGATCGGTAAAGGGCATGCCCAATTCTATAATATCAGCACCAGCAGAAGGCAGGCCGTTGAGTATGTCTTGAGATAATTCAAGATTAGGGTCACCCGCGGTAATAAAGGCAACAAAAGCCTTTTGCTGGTTTGCTTTAAGCGTTGCAAAACGCTTATCAAGGCGCGTTTCTTTTGTCATAAGTTACCCTAAACTAATATTTAAATGTTCGGCGACGGCAAAGACATCCTTATCGCCACGCCCGCACATATTCATCACCATAATATGATCGCGTGGTAAATCGCCGGCAATCTTGCTGACATGGGCGAGAGCATGTGATGGCTCAAGTGCTGGAATAATACCTTCTAAACGTGTGATGAGCTGGAAAGCCTCAAGCGCCTCGGCATCTGTGACGGATACATATTCCACACGTTTCATATCGCGTAAGAAGGCGTGTTCTGGGCCGATACCTGGATAGTCCAATCCAGCAGAGATAGAATGACCTTCGATAATCTGCCCATCCGCGTCTTGCAGCAAATAAGTGCGGTTGCCATGCAAAACCCCAGGTTGTCCACCTGCCAGCGAAGCGGCGTGGTGGGGCGTGTCTAAACCCAGTCCGCCAGCTTCAACACCGATAATGCGAACAGATGCGTCATCTAAGAACGGATGGAATAAACCCATCGCATTCGAACCTCCGCCGATACATGCGATGAGACTATCGGGCAAACGCCCCTCTGCCGCCATCATTTGTTCTTTGGTTTCTTTGCCAATGATTGACTGGAAGTCGCGCACCATGGCGGGGTAAGGGTGTGGCCCGGCGACGGTACCAATAATATAAAATGTGTCATGAACATTGGTTACCCAATCACGCAAAGCCTCATTCATGGCGTCTTTAAGGGTGCCCGCACCCGATGTGACGGGAATAACTTCAGCGCCCAAAAGTTTCATGCGGAAAACATTTGGTTTTTGTCGTTCAATGTCGGTGGCCCCCATAAACACAGTACAGGGTAGGCCAAAGCGTGCTGAGACCGTTGCGACCGCCACGCCATGCTGGCCGGCTCCGGTTTCGGCAATGATACGTGTTTTGCCCATGCGTTTGGCCAGCAAAATTTGTCCAAGACAGTTATTAATCTTATGCGACCCTGTATGGTTGAGTTCGTCGCGTTTGAGATAGATTTTAGCACCACCAAAATGTTCAGTGAGGCGTGGTGCGAAATAAAGCGGTGAAGGACGTCCCACGTAATGTGTTTGGAGATCGAGCAGTTCTGCTTCAAAGGCCGGATCTTCTTTGGCGCGTTTATAGGCTTGCTCGAGGTCTAGAATAAGCGGCATTAGCGTTTCGGCTACAAACCGACCACCAAAAATACCAAAGCGACCATTTTCATCGGGTCCACTACGAAATGAATTTGCAACTGTCACAATAACCTCTTGCTTTCCCTTTGCTCAGTTCTGATGAGCTGCGCCAATAAAGGCGGTTATTAAATCTGTGTCTTTATCTCCTGGTGCTTTTTCAACACCTGAGGATACGTCCACCATAGGCGCGCGTGTTTCAAGTATTGCGCGCGATACATTTTCTGGTGTGAGTCCACCAGAGAGCATCCATGGGGTTTTACCGTCATAAGCGGAGAGTAAGCTCCAGTCAAAACTTTTGCCATTTCCCCCGGGTAATTCTGTAGAAACCGGCTTGGCATCAAATAGAAACCAATCCGCATAATTTTCATAGGCGGCACATTGTTGCAGGTCATCTATCGTATTTATCCCAAAGGCTTTTATGATAGGACGGTGAAATTTATTTTTAATATCGCGCACGCGGTCTGGTGTTTCATGTCCATGGAGTTGAATGCGATGGGGGCTTACAGCACCTAGTGCGTGGTCTATGGCTTCATCATCAGGGTCTACGAGCAATGCAATACGTTCAATATGCGGGGCGCAGCGCGCGGCTAACTGGGTTGCTAAATCATTGGTAAGATGGCGCGGCGATTTTTTATAAAACACAAAGCCAAGCATATCTGCCTTTTCGGCCGCTGAGAGGGTTGCTGGGTTATTGATCCCACAAATTTTGACTTTTGGCATGTGATTTACCCCTCCAAATCCAAAGCGATATCGCGCGCTGACGCACGCGGGTCTTTGGATTGAGTGATGGGGCGGCCAATCACAAGAATATCGGCACCAAGATGATAGGCCTGGCGCGGCGTCATAATGCGTTTTTGCTCATCATGATCGGCAGTTGCGGGGCGAATGCCGGGCACAATGAGTTTAAAGTCAGGTCCACAAGCGGTACGAATAATCTCAATTTCATGCGATGAACAAACAACACCTGACAAACCTGCTTTATGGGCGAGTTGCGCCATTGCCAATGCTTGTTGGCTGGCACCTTCGGTAAATCCCATTTGCGCCAGATCTTCATCATCTAAACTTGTAAGAACCGTGACGCCAATAATTATTGGTTTATGAGGCAGCGCTTCATAGGCGCTGGCCGCGGCTTGCATCATTTTGAAGCCACCATGTGTGTGAACATTAATAATGCTGGGTTGCAAGGGGGCGAGGGCCCGAAGACCCTCAGCAACCGTATTGGCAATATCGTGGAGTTTGAGGTCGAGAAAAATTGGCAAACCAATTTCTGCAATCCGCTCATAGCCTTTAATACCCTGGCTATAGAAAAATTCCATACCAATTTTGAGGCCACCGACATAGGGGGCTATGGCTGTGCCAATCTCGCAAGCTTCTTCAATAGTTTTGACGTCGAGAGCGCAATAAACGGGATTTGGTTTTATCAAGCTTTGCCCTCCTTTTGTCTTGTGCCAGTTTCGATCAAGCATTTGCCTAAAGACGCGGGTGCGTAAGCGTAAATGCTAGATTGGCTATAGCATTTTTTATGCGAAATGACGAGAGGCTAAGATTATAGCGTGGTATCTTCAGTTTGCTGCGGCTCTGTTTTCCTGCGGCGCCAAGACTGCAGGCGTCCTAAAACTAAGCCAATCATGATCCCGATCGCTAGGCAGATAATAATGAGGAGAAACAGAGGGATGTTGATGCGAGCAGGATCACCCGAAAAAGATGTCGGGATAAAGCTGACGGATACATCATGACGATTGAGCACAGCAAGAGGAATGGCAATTGCTGCAGATAGAAAAAAGAAAAGGTGGCGCAGGATTTTTTTCAACGCCTTGCTCTTTAATTACTATTCAAGCGCTGGCGTAACTCTTTACCTGTTTTGAATGATGGGGTTCTTTTGTCTGCAATTGCAACAGTCTCCCCAGTCCTTGGGTTACGCCCAATGCGCGCTTCACGAGTTTTGGCTGCAAAAGCACCAAAGCCGCGCAATTCAACACGATCACCGCGTACAAGTGCGTCCGTGATTTCGTCAAAAATAGAATTTACAATTTTTTCGACATCTCTTTGGTATAAATGCGGATATTTTTCTGCAACTTTTAATACAAGTTCCGATTTAATCATTAGGCGGCGCTCCTATCGTATTGGAGGATAGATTGCCAAATCCAGAAACGGTTTTCAAGGTAAATCAATCATCAAAATAAAAAAGCCCGCGAAGATCGCGGGCTTTTCAATGTTAAAAACGAAAAACTATTCGTTTTTAAGACTTGTCATTTTCTGACTTATTAAGGGCTGCGCCCAAAATATCGCCCAAAGATGCGCCACTATCGGACGATCCATATTGTGCGACAGCTTCTTTTTCTTCGGCAATTTCAAGCGCCTTGATAGATAAGCTGACACGACGAGAGCGGTTATCAATGGTTGTGATCAATGCATCTAATTTATCGCCAACATTGAAACGCTCTGGACGCTGGTCTTCGCGGTCACGTGACAAATCACTCCGGCGGATAAAGGCCGACAAGTTGCTATCGCCAATTGTGACTTCAAGACCACCATCGGTGACAGCAGAGACTTCGCAAGTAACCGTTTCACCTTTGCGCATTGTGCCGGCATTTTCAAAAGGATCATCTCCAGCTTGTTTTAAGCCAAGGCTGATGCGCTCTTTGTCCATATCGATGTCTAGAACAACGGCTTCGACTATTTGGCCTTTGGTGTAATCAGTGATTGCTTCTTCGCCAGATTTATTCCAATCCAGATCAGATAAGTGAACCATGCCGTCAACATCATTTTCCAAGCCAACAAATAGACCAAACTCAGTGATATTCTTAATTTCACCAGAGATTTTGCTGCCGATTGGATGACGCTCAGCAAAGCTTTCCCATGGATTATCAACACATTGTTTCAGGCCAAGAGAAATACGACGTTTTGAAGGATCTACCTCAAGGATCATCACTTCAACTTCTTGTGAAGTCGAAACGATTTTTCCAGGATGAACATTTTTCTTAACCCAGCTCATTTCAGAAACGTGGACAAGGCCTTCGATACCATCTGACAGTTCAACAAATGCACCGTAATCCGTTATATTGGTCACGCGACCCGTCATGCGTGCTTCGAGCGGGAACCTGTTTTCCACATCATCCCATGGATCACTCTCAAGCTGTTTCATGCCAAGGCTAATGCGTTGTGTGTCTGGGTTGATTTTAACAACCTGCACTTTAACTGTCTGACCAATGGTAAGAACTTCACCGGGATTGTTAACCCGACGCCAAGAAATATCGGTAACGTGCAACAGGCCGTCAACACCGCCCAAATCAACAAAAGCACCGTAATCGGTGATGTTTTTAACAACACCCTCAATGACCTGTCCTTCTTCAAGATTTTGCACAATTTCGCTACGTGCTTCGGCGCGAGATTCTTCCATAATGGCGCGGCGTGAAACAACAATATTTCCACGACGACGGTCCATTTTCAAAATTTGGAAAGGTTGGGCAACATTCATTAAAGGCGTGATGTCGCGGATTGGACGAATATCTACTTGGCTACCTGGCAAGAATGCCGTTGCGCCATTCAGGTCAACTGTAAAGCCACCTTTGACGCGTCCAAAAATAACACCTTCTACTCGCTCTTCGCTTTCAAATGATTTTTCAAGGTTAGTCCAGCTTTCTTCGCGGCGCGCACGGTCGCGCGAAAGAACGGCTTCACCCATCGCGTTTTCAATACGCTCAAGGTAGACATCGACGCGGTCACCAACTTGAAGAGCGGGTTCACCGCCCACTTTTGAGAACTCGCGGAGTGGAATACGACCTTCGGTTTTTAGACCAACATCGACAATAGCAAGATCATTCTCGATCGCTGTGATGCGGCCACTGATAACTGAGCCTTCAACGGCTTTTGTATCTGAGAAGCTTTGCTCAAGCAAAGCTGCAAAATCTTCAGTGGATGGGTTCATACTTGTATTTTCAGTTGCAGACAAAATATTTCCTACGTTCATTTATAATGCCGACCGGCCAAGCCGGGGGACTTCTCACGCAATTAAGAGGTGCCAAAACAGCACTGTTTTGCGAAAGCATGGTTGGGGATATGCAGTACCTATGAATTTTTTAAAAACGGCCATTACCAACAAAACCCAGTTTGAGTATGAGCGGCGGGCTGAATTTATATTCAGGACTGTTTGTGTCTTGCGGTGGAAATTTCTAAAATTACGAGACGAGTAAGTTTAGAGCCGCGGACACGGCCTCTTCTATAGACAAATCTGAGGTATCTAGCAAGTGGGCATCTTCAGCTTGTTTTAAGGGCGCTGTTGCGCGCTCAGTGTCTCGTCGGTCGCGTTCCATAATGTCGGCCAAAACGGTGTCGAAGTCGCATGACGGGTCTTGCTTGCAAAGCTCTTGCCACCGCCGTTGCGCCCGAATGTCGGGGCGCGCGGTGATAAAAAGTTTATGAGGCGCGTTGGGGCAGACAATGGTTCCAATATCTCGTCCATCCAAGATGCAACCTATTGGTGCATTATCCGCAAAATCTCGTTGTGCCTGCAAAATAGCACTCCGAACTCCCGGCATTGCGGCAACGATGGAAGCGGCCGCTCCGGCTTCAGCTGTGCGCAGGTGTTTTTCAAAGCTTGCGTCGTTTAATAGATCTAAATCGAGTGTTTGGGCGATATGTTCAGCTGACATTGCGTCATTGGGTGATTTTTTATCTTGCCCTAAGAGATAACCAACTGCTCGGTATAAAAGCCCTGTATCGAGATAATCATAGCTCAGATGCGTTGCCAGACGTTTGGCAATGGTTCCCTTGCCAGAGGCAGCGGGTCCATCAATCGCTATAGGAGAGGCGATGAGGGATTTTATATGTGTCATGTCGATCTCGGTCATGTGTTTTTCTCGGATTGGCGCCAATTTAAGGCTGTATCGCGCTTTGAAAGGTGACGCCAAGATCCGCCATGAGCTCGAAGAAATTAGGAAAGCTAGTGGCAATCATCGCGATGTTATCCACTACCACAGGCGTTTGTGTGACCAGACCCAATAAGAGAAAGCTCATCGCAATCCGGTGATCGTGGTGGGTTTTAACGATGCCGCCGCCTTGAATTTGACCGTTTTCGGCTACATTTAAGCCATGAATAATAAGGCTATCGCCTTGTGCATATGCCTCAACCCCATTTGCCTTAAGGCCGTCAATAATGGCGCTTAGGCGGTCACTTTCCTTTACGCGAAGTTCTCCAAGCCCATGGAAAATGCTCGTCCCCTCCGCACACGCGGCCAACATGGCTAATGCGGGATATTCATCAATCATTGAAGGCGCAATGTCGGCCTGAAGTTCGATTGCTTTTAATTTTCCGGCTTGAATTTTGAGATCAACCACGTCTTCGCCGGCCGCCTGACGAAGGTTTTGGCTGGTGATATGCGCGCCCATTTGGGCAAGGGCACGGAATAAACCATCACGATGTTGGTTCATCATTACATTGTTTAATTGGATCTCAGACCCTTGAACCATAAGTGCGGCAATCATCGGGAAGGCCGCAGATGAGGGGTCTCCAGGCACAATAATATCTTGTGCGGTGAGTTGTTTTTCCCCTTTAACCCAGACATGGTGCCCATCCTCAAGGTCTTGCGCGCGAATATCAGCACCAAAAAGGGTTAACATACGCTCGGTATGGTCCCGTGTCGGATGCGGTTCAATAATATGTGTCTCGCCTGGCGCACCAAGACCCGCAAGAAGTATTGCAGACTTAACCTGAGCCGAAGCGACAGGTAATTTATACGAAATCGGGATGGGTCTTTGTGGTGCTGTTAATGTGAGCGGTAAATGATCTTGCTCTATGGGCTCGACCGCAAGTCCCATTTGTTTTAGGGGCGTTAGAACGCGCTGCATGGGGCGTTTGGAAAGGGAGGCATCCCCAATAAAACGCGCGCGACAGGGGCTTGCCGTCATCAGCCCCATTACCAAACGACAGCCAGTGCCGGCATTTTCAAAATCGACGTCTGCTTCGGGCGAGATAAAATTGCCCAGACCAATGCCACGCACAGACCATGTGCCATCGGTTTGTTTTTCAACCTCTGCCCCAAAAGCACGCATAGCTTTGGCTGTCGCAAGCACATCATCCCCTTCAAGCAAGCCTGAAATCCGAGTTTCACCGATCGCGATGGCGCCGAGCATGAGCGCGCGATGAGATATACTTTTGTCGCCAGGGATAATAATGGTGCCATTTAGAGGTGTTTTGCTCGGGGTGCATGATGCAGCACCTTGTTTTTGCGCAAATTTCTCTGTTAATACCTGTTTTGTGGGGGGTGACTTGGACATATGACCCTCAAAATCCTATTTTTAACATTTTAAATGGCTCGTTCACATCATTCATATATTTTGTTTCAGAATTTTCTCTGAAAATAGGCTTGCTTCAACAGGTTAAATCACTTTTTATCAATTTACTTTTGACAGAAGGCGCGTCTCATGGCAATGGAACGCAAAATTAAAATGGAGATGGAACGTGGTTGATCCAAAACTTGGTACAAAACGTCAATGCGAAGCATGTGACGCGAAATTTTATGATCTTAACAAGAAACCTGTTACGTGCCCAAAATGTCAAACGCTTTTTGACCCCTCAGTTTTAGTGCGGAAGCCCGCGCCAGAGAAAGAAATTGCACCCAAAGCCGCGAGTCCTGATGAGGATGAGGATGAACTCGAGCTTGATGATGTTGAAGTCAGTCTCGAGTCGCTTGATGACGACGATGATGATGATTTGGATGATGCCGCTGAGGTATTGCTCGTTGATGACGACGACGATGACGACATTTTAATTGATGATGACGATGATGATGATGATCTAGATGACACATTGCTTGATGACGATGATGATGATCTAGATGACACATTGCTTGATGACGATGATGAGTAAATTTGTCATTATCGTTTTTTCTTGATCCATGAGATCATTTGCGTATAAGTATCGCCACCGAATAAAGGCGAAACCTATTCGCGGTTTATAGGGGGCTATAGCTCAGCTGGGAGAGCGCTTGCATGGCATGCAAGAGGTCGGCGGTTCGATCCCGCCTAGCTCCACCAAACCGATATTCGGTTATCAAAATTGATATTGGTGATTTAGATTGTTTGGCTTGGGTATAATCATTTTAAGTCGCAATCTAAGCGGATGAAATTTTTTTGATTATTATTGAGCTCATCACATAACTCAGCACAATTACTGGACCAGCTGGAACATCCACCATCATTGCCGCGATTATTCCCGTCGTGACGGCCAAGACACCACAAAGCCATGCCGTGAGATATATCGCCTTGGATTTCATGGCAGCAAGAGCTGGCAGTATCAAGCTAGCAAAGACAACATAAACCCCGACCAGCTGCACCGATGATGTGATAACCAGGGCAAAAAGTAGATAAAAACTTATGCCTTGGCGTAAAGAGGGTTTTAGAAACCAAGCAAGTAAAATGAAGACATAGATCGGCGCATGGGTGATGACGTCTGTCCAAGTAACAAATAACATTTGGCCCGAGAGTAAATGCTGTATTTTTTCCCCGCCATGGGGATGATCAGCCAGTAATAAAATAGCAAGAGACGCGGCGAGCACAAAACTAACGCCGATAATTGCTTCTTGCTGCTCAGGCATGGTCTTTTCTATTTTCCTGAAGAACAGCCCCGCCGCAATCGCGCATATCAGGGCGATGGCTTGCATCAACCAGATTGATGGTTCATGCAACCAAACACTTGCCGCGACCAATCCAAGTCCAGCTATTTGTGCCACAGCGAGATCAATAAAAATAATACCGCGCTTTAAGACCTCAATGCCGAGCGGCGCATGGGTGAGCGCAATCATGAGGCCGGCAATTAATGCGGGCCCCACAATGCTGACCATTTCGCTACTGATCATCCACAGCTCCTAATAAAAGGCTCATGGAGCGATCAAATAATTTAAACAGGTTGTCGCTTTCGTCATCACCACCAATCGTATAGGGCAACACCACGGCAGGTCTATCGATTCTCTCGGATAACCACTCGCTGGCCTCTTTGGGTTCATAGGGTGTGCGAATAATCATGCTCGCCGGCTTGGCTTTGAGTTGCTGGAGCAACCCTTCAAGATGCGAGGTGGTTGGCGGGATACCAGGCTTTGGTTCTAGCGATGCAACCTGCCTGAGTTCTAGCCAATCAAGTAAATAGCTAAAGCCACGGTGATGCACAACCACAGGAAGGTTCTTTAGGGGCAACGCATTATTTTCCCATCTTGCAATAGCAGGCTGCCAACGTGAGATGAATTCATTCAGCTTGCTTTGGTAAGAGCCAGCATGCGGCCTATCGATTGTCTCAAGCCGCTTGGTGAGCTCTCGCGCGACAAGCAGAATATTGTGAGGATTTAAATGTATGTGTGGATTTCCTTCTGGGTGCACATCCCCCATGCTACGATCAACGACGATAGGTTTTTCTAATATTGGCACATATTCAGATGCCATGAGATAACCAACCGAACCCGGTTGCACGTGCCCCCCTGCTTTTTGAATCAAGAGTGGTAGCCAACCAACCTCTAATCCTGCACCAGAACAAAGGATCAAATCGGCATGACGTGCTTTTGCGATCAGGCTAGGGCGTGCGCGAATATGATGAGGGTCTTGTTTGGCATGAGTGGCGGAAAAGGCCGCGACGTTATCACCGCCTATTTCTTCTGCTAAAGCGGCCCATTCAGGTTCACAGGCAAAAATATTAACCTTCGCTTGCGCGGTGACTGGGGCTGCACAAAGCAGCCCCAGAGCGACCATACTGAGAAGTTGTCTCATAATGTTCTCTAATATTTATGTGCGCCATGAGCGCCAAGACTCATGATATATTGCATCATCACCTGATTATCATCCTGTCCGCGCGAGAGTTCTTCACGGTTATATTGCAAGCGCACACGGCTAAACTCGCTATTTGTCCAATCGAGCATCGCGCTATAGGCTTGCGGGTCATACCCGTCCGCGTCCAATGCGCTGCCCAGCAAACCTGCCGGCACATTGGCTGGTTGCAGTTGGCTGTAACGTGCACCAATGCGCCACTGCGGATCAAATTTATAAACCGCCTGTGCGTACCAGCCGCGTGAAGAGTCATCAAAGTTGATGGCTCCGGTGGCTGTCTCCGTGTCTTCATAAACACCAACTTCATTGCGCCAGAAGAATTCGCTTTGCAGAATAATTTCTCGATCGCGTGCATTGCCAGTTGGTGCCCAGGTATAGCGTAGATCTGCCGCATAGATGTCTGTGTCGCCCGTAAAGCTTACGAGATCTTCATTGCTAAGACGCGAACCATCGGCTGAGCCTGAGAGCATGTACCCTCCCAATCGCCAACTTTGATTATCGCCTATATCACCGCCAATACGTGCAAAGGCAGACCAAGCCCCTGCATTTGATCCAGCTCCTTCTCCGAATGGAAAGTCGTCCCCTCGGAAGGCGCCGCCACCGATCTCGGCATAAAAAGGAGTTGGCAAGACATAAGACACTTCCGCACCATCATCATTAAAGGTGCCGTTTAGGAAGACGCGATAAGGTAAAGGACGGTCTGCAAAATCATCGGCATGGCTATGATGCTCGTTGAGGTAACCCAGCGTCCAAAAGGCACGCCCAACTTTAACGCTCATACCATCGGGAAGGCCACTGCCTGCCAGTGTCTGGATATAGGCTTCTTCCAGTTCTATCTCGCTTGTCCCCTCATGCTGTGCAATGGCTGCTGTGATGCTTGAGAAAAATTTATCATCTACATTTCCTGAAAAGTTTAACTCAGTGTGGTCAGCGCCAAATCCTTCGCGGGGGCGCTCTCCTTCGTGACCTACAGCAAAGCCTGCAACCTCTCCCTCATTAGAGGAGAATGCATTATATTGACCATTCAAAATCACACCGATAGACGGATTGAAGCTATTATCCTTTACGCTTCTTCCTGCTGTGGCTGGTGTTGTGGCCTTTGGCGCCACGGACTTGGCTTGGATATTCTCAACTTTATTAAGTTTTGCTTCGAGTTCGCTGATACGTTCCTCATAAGCCTGTTTCATATTTTGAATTTCAGCGCGTAATGTTTCGATGTCTTTGTCTGATGCTGCCAGCGCAGATGTGCTGGAGAGCATAGCGATAAATGCAGCCATAGCTGCTTGCTTCATTTTGAGCATGATATTTTCCTAAATACTAAATGCACCACGCCTGTAAATGACAGGGCGGTTTGTAAAAATAATTACGTTATGTGTGTTTTAGGAAAAAGCCGGGGGTGCGCGCGGGGATGCAATGCCATATCTTTGTGAGTGAAAGAATGGTTGCTCAGGATGTGCGATGGCGAAAGAAATATAGTCTGGTGCCTGTAGCGAGAAAGTTGCGCTAGGTTTGCTATATTTTGCATGTTCACCGTGGAGGTAAATTTGACAAAGATGGCCATTATGCTCGTGCTTCTCTAAGCCAAATTCAGCTATGTGCAGGCTAGAAAGCACTTGCATTGCTAAAAAGCTAAAGACTAAAAATAAGCCGAGTTTTTTGTTCATTTTCATATAGCTAAAATACCAACATGGGTATCATCGTATCATAAGAGGTATATGGCGTCTTGTATTTTATTTGAGCGGTTTGACGCAGCCTTTGTTACGGCTTGCCCGTCCATTTTTCTTCTGGAGTAGGCCTGAGTGTTAAAAGAGTTTGCTGAATGTCACTTTCTTTTTTTTGAATGCGGTCATCAAGCCGAAAGCCAATCCGCACTGATTTCTATGCTTTTGGGTTATTAGGTTTTCATTGTATTATTTTTGTGTTCGCGCATCATGGGCTGTACGATGACGTTATTCGAAATATGATAAATGGGAGATACATATGTTGGAGTTTTCTTTTGAAGCTGCAATATGGATTTACCAAGGTAAAAGCAAAATACATTTCGTAACCGTACCTGAAGATATTGCGACAAGCATTAAAGCATTTGTCGCCGGCCCGCGGCGAGGCTGGGGCGCTGTGAAGGTTTCTGTTCGAATTGGTAAAACATATTGGCGTACATCCATGTTTCCAATGCGTAGTCAGCAGACATTTATCCTCCCGATTAAAGCTGAGATTCGTAAAGCAGAAAATTTAGCTGAGGGGTCTTGCCCATCAATTTGCTTGATGGCAGAGCCAGATTTAATTTAAGTGCGATCAGACGATCATTATTATATTGAAAGTTATGCAGAAACTGAATTATTGTCCTCGTATTAGAGGCCCCAAGGTTTCTTGGTTAGCAGATTATATTTTAAATGTTTAAATGTAAGTCATGTAAGTAGAGCCGACTTGCCTGAGAGGCCCCCGCAGGTTTTGTAGATTACCGCACGTTTTGTAAAATGAAGTGTTGTTCGTTCCGGTTCTCAGCGTCACCACATTATGAATTTTTATTACGACTAGCATCATTTGAAGTATGATGCTCTGGAGCGCCCACCCATGTTTTTAAAAAAATTGACCATTCGTCCTCACATCTCGAGCACTAAACTCATTATTCTGACGGCGTTATTTTGGATGGCATTTGCCAATTTCTCTTTATTTGGAGCCTTGCTCAAAGATTATCCGCTTAATGGCGATAACGCACTATTTCTAGCTATTATTACCTTTGGCTTTACCTCGGTGATCATTCTCATTTTGTCACTCTTTTGTTTTAAAGGGACTATTAAGCCCGTCTTAATCTCTTTGCTGATTGGGACAGCGATGGCGGCCTATTTTATGGACACTTATAATGTCCTGATCGATGATATGATGATCAGCACAACGCTTGAAACTGATACAAAGGAAGCGCTTGATTTAATCAGCCCCTCAATGTTTGTTTATCTTATATTACTCGGTGTTTTACCCGCCCTTTTTGTCCTCCGTGCCGAGATCACATTTCGACCATTTTTGCGCGAGGTGACCACGCGCGTTTTGTTAAATGGCGTATTGGTGGGTGTGTTTCTTGTTCTTATTTTTATGCAAAGCGCGATCGCGGCGTCTTTTTTTCGCGAACATAAGTCGATCCGCTATTATGCGAACCCTACGAATTATATTTATGGCATAGGCAAGCAAGGCCGAAATGCTTGGCGTAAATTGCAAGGGGAAACACCTCTCGCAAGGATTGCTGAGGATGCTTATATTCCAGAAACGGACCGCCAACGAGAATTGGTTATTCTGGTGGTTGGTGAGACAGCACGCGCCGATCGGTTTTCGTTAAATGGATATCAAAAACCAACCAATCCATTGTTGGAAAAGCAAAATGTGGTGAGCTTTAGCAATGTTCAAAGCTGTGCGACGCTTACAGCCATTTCGGTTCCCTGTATGTTTTCAAGGAATGGTGTTGATGATTTCGATGTTAAAAAGGCCCGGAACGAAGAAAACATATTGGATATCTTGGCGCGTGTGAACGCGAAAGTGCTTTGGCGCGATAATAATTCCAGCTCAAAAGGTGTTGCTGATCGGGTTCTGTATGAGGATTACCGTGATCCGACCAATAACCCAATTTGTGATATTGAATGTCGTGATGTTGGCATGCTTGTCGGTTTGCAGGAATTTATAGACGGGCAACCCAATGACGATATTATTATTGTTTTGCACCAAATGGGCAATCATGGCCCCGCATATTATAAGCGATACCCAAAAGAGTTTGAGGTGTTTACCCCGGCTTGTCAGACCAATGAGCTTGGGAATTGTTCATCCATTGAACTAGATAATGCTTATGATAATGCTATTCTTTACACAGATTACTTCCTTAATAATGTTATTGAACTTCTCAAAAATAATACGGATGAGTTTGAAACCTTGATGCTCTATGTCAGCGATCATGGCGAGTCCCTTGGCGAGGGCGGGCTTTATTTGCACGGCATGCCCAATTTTCTGGCGCCGCGCGCACAACGCCATGTGCCAATGATTGTCTGGGCGGGTACGGAATTTGACGGAATTACGGTTGATAGTTTGCGGGCCAAAAAAGATATGGCTTTTACCCATGATCATTTGTTTCATACATTGCTTGGGCTTATGGAAGTCCAAACCGTGGTCTATGATCAGGAATTTGATTTCCTCAAAAAATAGAGAAAACTCTCTCTTTTCGATCTTGTTCAAACATCTTAGATAGAGACGCGCATTGATGCTTGGGCGATAACCCGTTAGAAGCATAGGTCATATTTAAAAGATTGTTCGGCAATGATAGAGGAAAATATATTATGTCCATCCATGTTTATAAAAATGATCTACCCCAGGGGGTTACATTTACCGGCGCTGTTGCTGTCGATACGGAAACGCTCGGCCTCAAGCCAACAAGGGATCGGTTATGCCTCGTTCAGCTTTCTCAAGGGGATGGCATTGTGCACATCGTTCAGTTTGACGGTGAGAATTATGAAGCGCCAAACTTAAAAGCCGTTTTGAGCGACCGTAACCTGGTGAAAATTTTTCATTATGCACGTTTCGACTTGGCGGTTATTGCCCATTATTTAAATGTCCATGCCGCGCCATTATGGTGTACGAAAATCGCCTCAAAGCTTGTCCGCACATATACGGATCGTCATGGTTTAAAAGAATTATGCCGCGAGCTCATTGGGGTAGAAATATCAAAGCAACAGCAAAGTTCAGATTGGGGCGCGCTAGAGTTAAGTGAGGCGCAACTCAATTATGCTGCCTCTGATGTCCTTTACCTACATCAGTTAAAAGATAAGCTCGAGATGATGCTCGATCGCGAAGGTCGCCGCCCAATGGCAGAAGCGTGCTTTGATTTTGTTCTTATTCGCGCGGCGATGGACATGACCGGATTTGAAGATATAGATATTTTCTCTCACGCTTAAGCGCATGAGACTATGCCACAGATTTGGCGTAGAGATTTTTGGGGATGACAAAAGATGGTTAAGCCAAAACCAAATCCAATCAAAGCCGGCTTGAGCCATCGGCGGCGTGTAACGCGACTAAAATATATATTGCCGGCCCTTGCCCTTTTGTTATTAACGGGGCTCATGGTCCTTATCGAATTTCCGGACCTCATGTCTCGCGCGAAGAAAGTCGCTGGGGATGTCGTCATGGAGGTTGAGAATATGCGGGTGGAGGGCGAGACGCGTTCTGGCTCACAATATCGTTTATTTTCTTCAAAGGCTGTAAAGGTCGATGGCCAAGAAGGTAAATTCAACCTGACAAGCATAAGGGGCAGCCTCCCTGAAAATAATGGCGCCCCTTATTTGACTGCACCTAAAGGCCTATACAATGAAGGTGCCGGTATTCTTGATTTGGGAGCTCCCGTTTTGATAAGACGAAATGATGGCCTTGAAATGGATGCAGGCCAGACGCGTGTTATTTTGGATGCTGAAATGGCGCAGTCATCAGACGGTGTTTATATTAAAACAGGTCAGGGAGCGACGCTGCGTGCGCAACAGTTTTTATTTAATGGGGCGAGTGAGCAGCACGATTTTTCTGGGCGTGTTCACGTGACCATACCGCCTGCTGAGAAAGCGTCAGCTGCGACGTTAAAAGAGACTTCGGATGAGTAAATCTTCTTTGAAAAACATCATGCCTGAAATATTTGGTTTGTGTTATGGGCTCCTGCTCTTTGGCGTTTTGGTTGCGCAACCTCTTAAAGCTGAGCCTAATGCGCCACAGGGCCTCACTTTTGTAACGGACCCAAACCAGCCGGTCGAGATTAGGTCCGAATATCTTTCTGTGGACGCCAAGTCTGGTCTTGCTGTTTTTACCGGTGATCCGAAAATGAACCAAGGGCGATTAACCCTTACATCTGATCAGATCACAGGCGCCTGGACGCCAGGGCAGCCTCAAAGTGATGCCAAAATGTTGGCCGAAGGAAACGTCATAATGACATCGGTTGATGGCCGCGTTGCGACTGGGCAATGGGCAACCTACTTTACGGCGCGTGATGAGCTTATTATGGGTGATGCTGTCACAATTACTGAGCCAAGCAAAGACGCTATGGCCGGGCGCGATGCCCCTCCAGCCACTGTCTTAACTGGCGCGAAGCTCGTTGTGGACATGGCCTCAGGGCAAGCCAAGCTATTTGGGGGCGCAGGTGACGGAGAAAGCCGCGGCCGCGTTAGAGGCATTTTTACACCAGGGCGTAGTAATGACTGACTACACTCATGATATCAAAAGGCTTTGGATTTAAACAATTGCGTATTAAGTTGGCGGTATGAGTGTGAATGAAAGTTTAAATTATAGACCCGGCTTGTTCGGGCATGCTGATGATGGTTTGTTTGTGCGTGGCATTGGCAAGTCTTATAAGGGCCGGAATGTCGTGCGCGATTTCTCAATACATGTGCAGCGCGGCGAGGTCGTCGGTATTTTAGGGCCAAATGGCGCCGGCAAGACAACAAGCTTTTATATGATTATGGGCCTGGTCAATAGCGACACGGGCAGTATTATTTTGGATGGCCATGATGTGACGCGCTTGCCAATGTATAGGCGCGCGCGCATTGGCCTTGGTTACTTGCCACAAGAAGCCTCTATTTTTAAGACGATGACTGTTGCTGATAATATTATGTCAGTGCTTGAAGTGGTCATGGACTCTGAAGTTGAGCGCGAGGCACGTCTTGATCAATTATTATCTGAGTTTGAAATTTCTCAATTGCGCGATGTAAAAGGTGCGATGCTTTCTGGTGGAGAGCGGCGCCGCGCAGAGATCGCGCGCGCTTTAGCATCTAACCCTCAAATCTTATTATTAGATGAACCCTTTGCAGGCATTGACCCTTTAGCGGTTGAGGATATTCGTCACCTTATTAAAGGTTTGGCTGCTCGCGGGATCGGCGTATTAATCACCGATCATAATGTGCGCGAGACGCTTGGCATTGTTGATCGTGCGGTAATTATGCATGATGGTCAGCTTTTGGTAGAAGGCGCTCCGCAGGATATTTTAGCCGATCAGCGCGTGCGCGATCTTTACTTGGGTCAACGGTTCTCCATGTAAATAAATCAAGCCTTGCGCGACAGGTTTGTTTCTAAGTTTTGTGAATAAGAAGATATTTTTTATTTTATTTTGCTGGACATATATCTCTAAAATTTGCAACGATAAATGTGTTGGTGGGCTGCGGCCTTGTCATCGTTAAATCTTATTGTGATGTAATCATATGAAATATATTTACATTATCTATGGCGATAAGATTAAACTTTAAAGGTCGTGGCTGAACACAGCGAATGGGCGAGAGCCTAATGCGTTTGTTAGTCTCCGCCTGTTCTTGAATACAACAAAGAGCAGCAGGAGAGAGTTATGCAAATCAATATTACAGGACGTCATATCGACACTGGTGAATCGCTTCGCACGCATGTGGAGGATCGCCTCTCTGAGGCGATCGGAAAATATTTTGACTCTGCAGGAAACGTGAGTGTTACTTTTTCCAAAGTGGGTCATTATTTCAGAAGTGATTGTGCTGTTCATCTCGATAGTGGCATGTATTTGCAGGCCACGGGAAATGATAACAATATTTATGCATGTTTTGAGCAAACGCTTGAGCGCGTCGCCAAACAATTACGTCGATATAAGCGCAAGCTTAAAAACCACCATATTGGTGACGCTTCGGCCCCTATTGCTTTAGCGCCGCCATTGGTCTCTGAGGCGCCCTTCGAGAGAGATGATGCGCAAGCGATTGTGATTGCCGAGCGTGTGGCTGATTTGCCTCAAATGACATTGGCCGCCGCTATTGAAATTCTTGAAGAAGGCTTAGTGGACCACTTGCTGTTCAATCGCAATGACAAGCAAGGCCATTCTATGGCTTGTCTTGTGCGCCGTCGCTCTGATGGCAATGTGGGGTGGATTGAGGTTGCGGCGTAGTATTAGCCTAGACGTTTGCTTTTTGTGCTGATAGAAGAGGCAACTTTCTAACAAGGTTCCTCCTAAATATGAACATCAGCGATATTTTAAAGCCTGAGGATGTATTTATACAGCTCAGCGCAACGACGAAGCGCGGCGCACTTCGTCAGCTTGCTGAATATGGTGCCGCAAAGATTGGATGTACAATACCTGATATTTTGCAGCCATTATTGGCGCGTGAAGATCTTGGATCGACAGGTATTGGGCAAGGCATAGGCCTTCCCCACTGTGCGCTTGAGGATTTTGACGTACCAGGCCAGTTGATCGGTATTTTTGCCTCTTTAGCAAAACCCATTGATTTTGATGCGATTGATCATGCGCCGGTCGACCTTATTTTCATGCTGATTGGCTCGCATCAAGCCTCTGCCTTGCATTTGCGCACTTTAGCTAATCTTGCGCGCCGATTTCGTGACCCTTCTTTTTGCGACGCACTGCGCAATGGAAGGGAGCAAAGTGTTGTCTTCAGCATTTTAACCCATGATGACAATGCCTAATCTTTTAAAGCCTTATCTCGTGACGCCCAATTACCCAATATATTGAATATAGAACATATAGGATAAGCCCACGTGGTCGCGTCCGGACTGCGGGTGGATCTTGAGCCGAGGGAAGAATAGGCGGGTTGCTTGCGGCCTGGATAGAGGTCTTTTTATATACTGATCAGCGTGTTAGCTTATGCAACGATCTTATTTTCTGAGAGGAATATTATGTCCAAGAAACCTATGCGCTTGAGGCGTTCGCAACTAGCTGTTCCGGGTGTTAGCGAAAAAATGTTAACCAAAGCGGCTGCTTCAAAAGCTGACCATGTTTTTTGTGATCTCGAGGATGCTGTTGCGCCTTCAGCCAAGGCCGGCGCGCGTGATACAATATGCGATGCTCTTAATGAGCTGGACTGGGGAAACAAGGTTCGCTGTGTTCGCGTAAACGATATTGGAACGCAATGGTGCTATGAAGATATTATAACGGTTGTTGAAAAAGCCGGTCATAATATTGATACAATTATGTTGCCTAAACCTCTGACGGCATCGGATGTGCAATTTGCCGATACGCTTTTAACTCAGCTTGAAATGAAGCTCGGCTTAAAACATAAAATTGGCCTAGAGGTATTGATCGAAGAAGTTCAAGCCATGCAAAATGTGAATGAGATCGCTAGAAGCTGTGATCGCTTGGAATGTATGATCTTCGGCATGGGTGACTATGCCGCCAGTCAAGGATTGGTGATGGAAAATATTGGCCTTACTGATTCTTATCCGGGCGATATTTTTCATTACCCAAGATATCAAGTAACAATTGCAGCACGTGCCGCGGGGATTGATGCTGTTGATGGTCCATTTGTTGATTTTAAAAATGATGCGGCTTATCGGGTTGAGTGCCAGCGTGCTTTGTCGCTAGGCATGGTTGGTAAATGGGCCATTCATCCGTCTCAGATCGAACCGGCGCTTGAGGTTTTCTCGCCTTCTCAAGAAGATGTGGATTTTGCCCGCGAAGTGATCGCGGTCTATCGCGAGGCCGAAGCTAATGGGATTGGCTCTGTCGGACATAAAGGCGTTATGGTTGATGCGGCATCGGCGCGTTTATTTCAAAACACTGTCAATCGTGCAGACCTTATCGGCATGTGATCGCACAGGTTTATTCTGAAATTATTTTATTAACCGAAGCTCAGCACTTGTTTAATGGCTTGGTGGCCTGAAGGTTTGATTGTTTGCCCGCTTGCTGTGATGACGAGGGCTTGAGCGGATCCAAATAAATAAATGACTTGTGGTCCAAC
>CBFHJI010000011.1:0-30294 GCA_965656255.1 Alphaproteobacteria bacterium | reverse complement strand
GGAAGAAATACTCATGCGTGAGGCGGTTGCCCTTGGGTTAGACATTGATGACGTGATTATACGTCGTCGGTTGGCGCAAAAGATGGAATTCCTGATTGGAGAGGGCATTACAGCACAACAACCCAGCGAGGCTGTTTTGCGCGCCTTTTATGAAGAGAACCAGCGGGATTTTGTGGAAGCCTCTCGCGTTAGTTTTCGGCATATCTTTTTAGGCGCTTCTCAGGAGGATGCCGATCGGCTCCTGGCGGCGCTCAAGCAAGAAGGGGCGGACTGGCGACTTCTTGGCCAGCCCTTCATGTTGCAGCGTGAATATATTGAGCGCACAAAGGGGGATATTGGTGAGACATTTGGTGTGGCATTTATGAACTATCTATTTGGTTCGAATGCCCTGCAAGCATGGGACCAGCCCGTTCGCTCAGCATATGGTTGGCATTTGGTTTTTATTGAAGACCGTCTGGACGAAAAACAGTTAAGCTTTGAAGATGCGGCAGACCGGGTTGCCCGGGCTTGGATTTTACAACAAGAGCGTATTGCCCGTGAGCAAGCTTGGCGCGACTTACGCACTAAATATTCAATCTCATTAGCACCCGTCCCGTCTACTGCTGATGAGGCAGGTTTGGACGAATAAATGCGGATTTTATGGTCGCTTCTTGTTCTGCTTTTTGTTTCGACCACAGCTTATGCGCATGAGGTTCGTCCCGGTTATATCGAAATTACCGAAACCAATAATCACGAATATGCAATCAGTTGGAAGCAACCTGTCCGGGATAATGTGGATAGCGTCGCCGGACTTGGCTTGCGACCGGTCTTTCCTGTCAATTGCGAGCGTATTGGTGAGCGCGATATGGTGCGGCGAACAGGTGCCTTAATTGAGCAGTTTTACTTCAAATGTGAAGGTGGTCTTTTAGGACAGAAAATAGGCATGGAGGGTTTGCAGCGTACAATCACAGATGTTTTTGTGCGTCTTATTCCCTTGGATGGCGACCCTGTGAGCTTGCGATTAACCGCAGAGAACCCAGTTGGAAAATTGGCTGGCGGTGGTGCGCCGCTCAATGCGTATCTGATGCTTGGCGTAGAGCATTTCGTTTTTGGATATGACCATATTTTATTTATTGTTGGCCTGACATTAATCACGATATCCTTTCGGCGCCTATTTTGGGTTGTTACTGCCTTTACCCTTGCACATAGTATTACTTTGGCTTTATCCGTTCTGGGGATTGTTCGTTTGCCCAGCGGCCCTGTTGAGGCGGTTATTGCGCTTTCCATTCTGTTTGTTGCTGTTGAGGTCGCCTTACCGCATGAACGCCGGTCTTACATTGCCGCTTATTATCCACAAGCGATTGCCTTTGGATTCGGCCTCATCCATGGGTTTGGGTTTTCCGGTGTCTTGCTCGATATTGGTCTGCCGCGCGGAGAAACGGCTTTAGCCTTGCTGCTGTTTAATGTAGGGCTTGAATTTGGACAGCTGATCATTATTGGATTGATTAGCTTGATGACAGCAATAGCGGCGCGGAATTTTTTGTATCAATATACCGAACAAGCGCGCGCTCTTACCGCCTTTGTAATCGGGTCTGTTGCGAGTTATTGGATGATTGAGCGGATCATCTCAATCATCGCTTAACCAAGACACGTATTACGAAAATTTAGCTTCGCGTTTTTCAAGTTCGGCACGCACGGCCTCAACCTGATTGGGTGAGCCAATAATATCATCCTGAATAACGGATTCGAGCATGAGCATTTTTGCTGCTTCGCGATCTGCATGCTCATCAAATAAGCGCTTCATTCCGCGAATGGCATCCGGATTTTTATTGGCAATATGTGTGGCTGTTTCCATTGCTGCTGCCAGTGGATCATCACATATACGTGTAACAAACCCTGTTTCATAAGCCTCATCGGTTTCAAAGATGCGACCTGTCATCGCGAGTTCTTTCAGCTTATCTTCGCGCGCGAGGCGGGCCATAACGTGCGTTGTACCCATATCAGGAATAAGACCCCAGCGTATTTCCATGATTGAAAAGCGCGTTTGAGGTGCCGCGTAGCGCATATCTGCGCCGCAGAAGAGTTGAAACCCACCGCCTAAGGCTACGCCATGTGCTGCAGCAATAACGGGAACAGGAGATTCGCGCCATACCCATGATACATGTTGGGGGCGGTTGGTCAGACCATGTGTGCGCTCAGCGAGTGTTTGTGCTTTTTTGGATGTAACGCCGCTATCGCCCTCGGACATTTTGGCAAAATTAGACATATCAAGACCAGCACAAAAAGCACGCCCTTCACCTGATAAGACAGCAACGCGAACGTTTTTATCTGCCTTAAGTCTTTCGCCAGCGTCAATAATAGCGTCCATCATGGAATGATCGAGCGCATTCATTTTATCGCCGCGCGTTAAACAAATATGGGCAATATGGTTCTCGACTGTATAACTGACCCGGTCTGACATGATTTATCTTCCTATTGTTGCTGCATCTTAACTCCGAAGAGGTTAACCAGTTGAACAAAGCTTGTGAAGCCCTCAATTGTCGCATGAGTAGAGCTGTTTACGTGCCTTTATGAAATTTTCATAATGGGCCAGATAATCCTGGTTTGCGCTTTTTTCAGGCTCAATTTTTATTGCGCCAAGCATGCTCTGGCGCAATATATCTTGCTGCGAAGCTGCGCTTGCAATAAGGGCGGCGCCGTAAGCAGCGTCATAATATTGCGGCACATAGCAATGTTTTCCTAATATATTCGCTATTATTTGGCACCAAATAGCACTGCGCGTGCCCCCGCCAATAAGGGCAATATGCTCTTGCATGGTCTGCTCATTTATGAGGGTGCTTGGCAATGAAAGCCAAATATCTCGAAAAGCAAAGCCAACGCCTTCTAAAACTGCCCGCGCTATATCATTGCGATTGGTAGCGCGGGTCATCTGAGAAAAGCTTGCTGTTAGGTCGCTTTGCCAGAGTGGAGCGCGTTCACCATTCAGGTAAGGATGAAATTGCACACCATTGGCACCAATCGGTGATTTGATCGCAGCATCGAAGAATGAATCGATTGTTGAGTCAGAGAAAAAAAGATTCGCGGCCCAATCAATGGCGCTTGCACATTGGTTCATGCCAGCTGCAAAATAATTATATGCTGGATCAAGGTGCGGATAACGCGAAATGGGTGGTGCGGGGGCGGCGGCTTGCGTTGTAATAGAGACGACCCCTGCCGAAGCTAATTTTAGACTCATGGCGCCTTGTTTTAGGGGGCCGCAACATAACCATTCTGCGCTTGTATCAATCGCGCCGATGGCGATGACGAGCTCTGGGGGTAATCCTAAATCTGCAGCGACTTTCGGGTTAATGGTGCCGGCTAGCTCATGATGGGGCACAATTTTGGGAAGTTGCTGGGGCGTAATATGTGCCTCTGCGCATAGGGCTTGGGACCACTCTTCTGTTCGATAGTCACAGAGCATGGCTCCACATGCATCACTTGGGTCGGTCATATGATCGCCTGTAAACTGGGCGCGCAACCAATCTTTAGCAAAATAAATCCGGTCAAATTTCAGTTCAGGTTCATGCTCATGTAGCCATATGAGTTGAGGCAGGGTCCAGGTTGGGTTGGCGCAATTGCCCGCGATCTCAGTGTCTATGCCAAGTTCAGTGAGGCGCTTGGCTTGGGCACTGGCTCTTTGGTCATTCCATAAAATTGCAGGGCGCAGGGGCTCAGCTTTGGCATTGCATAAAACCGCAATATGGGCACCGGCAGTAATGCTCATGGCGCGCGCCTTTCGCAAGGCATTAGAGTGGTTTTGTTTAAGTGCTAAAAACCCATCTTGGACGGCTTTCCACCAGGCTGAAGGGTTTTGTTCTGCCCAACCTGGATGAGGGCTCTGTAAGGTCAATGGGATCCGTTCTTGAGCTATAAGGGTACCTACCTCATTTACAAGGACGATTTTGAGGGCGCTCAAGCCAAGATCTATACCGATAACGTTCATGGGCTTAATCTAAACTATCTATATGGCCAAAGCGATAGCTCAGAGGCTGTCTTTGGTTATCTTATGCTTTTTGTTGATTTATTCTCGGATCAATCTTGGCATGAGACATATAAAAAGAGGCGCCACTTGGGCGCCTCTCGTGATCGGTTATGAGCCAATCCTAATCGTTCGCGTGTCCGGGGACTGCGAAGGTTGCTCCACGTCCTGAAAACGCACTGGCTTGAACTCTTAAACCTATAATATCACTAGACAATGGATCACCTCCTTTCGGTTGTTGATAACAATATGACTTTATAATGATTTGTCTCAATGCCAAGTTAAGATTGTGTGAAACATATTTGAGATTATTGAACTTTTGCGTCATAGTTAGGCATCAACTATTTAAGGAATTGTAATGGCAAAGTATCAGATTTTCCCGGTGACCCCCTTTGAGCAGAATTGTACGATCTTCTGGCATGAGGAGACGATGCATGGCGGGATTGTTGATCCAGGTGGAGATATTGAGCGCATTGAGCAGTTTTTAAGCGTTAATGGCATAACGCTTGAGAAAATTCTCGTCACACACGGTCATTTAGATCATGCCGGTGCTGTCGCCGCCCTGGCGCGGGCGCACGATATTCCGATTATTGGCCCGCATATTGACGATAAGTTTTGGATTGATGGTATGCCTGAACAAGCTCAAAAATATGGTTTTGATGCATCAGAAGCCTTTGACGCTGATGAATGGTTAACACATGGGAAAATAGTCGAAGTCGCCGGCATTTCTTTTGACGTCCTACATTGTCCCGGGCATACGCCTGGCCATGTTGTCTTTTTTCAGCGTGAAGATCGAATTGCGATGGTCGGCGATGTGCTATTTAAAGGCTCTGTTGGCCGCACTGATTTTCCCAAAGGCGATTATCAGCAACTGGTTAATTCGATCACGCAAAATTTGTGGCCATTGGGCGAAGATGTCACCTTTATTCCGGGGCACGGGCCCACATCTACATTTGGTTTTGAGCGCAAAACAAATCCATTCGTGTCGGATATGGTGATTGGTTAATGGATTTTGCTCTGCACCCTCGGCTTGAGGCTGATTCTCTGGGTGTTTTATCCTTGGCTCAGTGCGATATTCGTTTGATCAATGATTCGCGATATCTATGGTTATTGGCTATTCCGCGTGTTGCGAATATTGTTGAGTGGCATGACTTACCAGCGGATATTGGGCGCGCTATTTTTGATGAGACGCGGTTGGTTTCCCTGTGGGCAAAAGATTATGCTCGGGCTGATAAAATGAATATTGCAACCTTGGGCAACCAAGTTGCGCAACTGCATATCCACATCATTGCCCGGCATAAGACGGATGCAGCTTGGCCAAATCCGGTCTGGGGAGTGGGGCAGGCTTCTGCTTATGATGATGAATCGCGCGATAAGATTTTGCGCGATTGTCGTTCTGGCCTCTCCGGGTAATCGGCATATATTATCAAAATGCCTGATCATATTGACCTATCTTCCTTTCCTGACCCTATGCGTGTGCTGATTATTGGTGCGCGCGGAGGTATTGGTGGCTCACTATACGCTGCTCTGAAAGATCACCCCCGCGTTGAAACTCTTGTGGGGACATCGCGTCGGGGTGAAGCAGGATTAATAGGTCTCGACTTATTGCATGAGGGTCAGATATCTGATGCTGCAAATCGTGTACGAGAAGCAGGGCCTTTTCATCTGATTGTAAACGCGACAGGATTTCTTCATGGTTCGGGTATTTTGCCCGAGAAGAAAATAGATGATCTTAACCAAGAGGCCCTTCAGGCTTTTTTTGCTATTAATACAATCGCGCCAGCTTTGCTCTATAAATATTTTCTTCCTTTATTATCGCGCGAGGGTAAGGCAGTGATGGCGCATTTATCTGCACGTGTTGGCTCGATCTCAGATAACCATATTGGCGGTTGGTACGGTTACCGAGCGGCAAAAGCGGCACAAAATATGATCACCAAGACAGCGTCTATCGAAGCCCGCCGCAAATATAAAAATGCGATATTATTAGGCTTACACCCCGGAACTGTCGACACGGAGCTTTCGGCTCCATTTCAAGGGGCCGTCAAGTCTGATAAATTATTCACTGCTAATGTCGCGGCCCTGCATTTGCTTACGCAAATTAATCATGCAGAACTGGCGCAAAGCGGCCTCTGCCTTGCATGGGATGGAGCGCCTATACCGTTTTAGGCTTGCCCAGAAGGCAAGGCGGATGTGTTGGCGTCAGACACACCTTGAAGTGCATTGGTTAATAAATCCTCGGCGAGTTGAGCTGTAACAGTTGGGTCGGCTGCAATCATTCGAGCGCGAATTGCAATTGCCATTGTAAGGGCTTGGAGAACGTCACCATTTGACATCGTGTCGCGTCGAACCTCGCGAGAGACGGTTCCAAGAATATCGCCTAAAAGTTGGTGCACCCGTATCGGAGAATCGGTGGAGGCATGGAGTGGAAATTCAATATCAAATTTGTCGCCAGTATCTGTGACAGCCGTGAATGGAAGCAATCGTGCCATAATGTGTTCTCTCATTTAATGGGGTTAATAAGTGTTTTGTTTGAGCCTTTATTACGTGACTCTCGACAGCGCTGTGAACAATATTTAACGTCATCCCATGATTTCTCCCATTTTTTGCGCCATGCAAATGGCCGTTCGCAGGAGATGCAAATTTTTTGGGGTAGCTCAGACTTTCGTCGCATTTTCATAACATTAATTTGGGTTATTACATATTTTTTTCAAGTATTACTTCTAATCTACTTGAGTTTCATTGGTCCGTGACGCAAAATATGCGCAACAAAAAGAGGGTCTCTTCATGTCACTTAAAAATAAAGTTAGCTCTGGCGTGATACGCCTTTTTTTAAGCCCCCAAACAAGAAAGCTCTTGGGTTTATGGGCGCGCATAAAACGTCTTATAACTGGTACGCCGTCGCAAGTTCATTTTTTTTACCAGCCAGATGATCCTTATAGCCATTTGCTGGCTCAGGTTTTGGTCGATTTTTCGTCACGGTATGATATTAATCTCAGCTTCCATATTGTTGGCGCCCCCGATGACGATGTTGCGCCTGAGCGCGCCGCGCTGGAAGCCTATGGCCTTAAAGATGCCATTGCTATTGCGCCCTTTTATCATCTCGATTTTCCACAAAATGCTCGCTTACCCTCGGAAAAAACCATTTCCCTTGCTTATCGGGCGATTGCCGGTCATGAGCATGTGGGCGCTTTTTTAGTTGAAGTAGGTAAAGCTGTTTGGCGTGATGATGCTGCAGCATTAGAGATTATGTCTCTTGTCAGTGATAAAACCGCTCAAGAGCGCGTGGCCGCTGATACTGAATTTCGAAATGGAAAAGGACATTATTTGGCTGGCACGCTTTATTATGATGGCGATTGGTATTGGGGCGTTGATCGTTTTCCATATCTGGAGCAACGCTTAAGAGCGCAAAAACAACTCCACGCAGGTAGTAAACAGCTAGTGCATTTTCCAAAACGTCCGGAGTTTATGACAAAGCCGGCCAAACGTCGCCTCACGCTTGAGTTCTATCCATCACTGCGCTCGCCCTATACCTATTTGGCAATGCCAGAAATTATGGCCCTAGGTGAGGAATACCCGGTCGAGATTATTTGGCGCCCCGTTATGCCAATGGTTATGCGTGGTTTGCCTGTGCCACCGCGTAAGGGCCGTTATATTATTCAGGACGCAAAGCGCGAAGCCGATCGGATTGGTGTTCCTTTCGGCAATGTGTTTGACCCGGTTGGAAAACCAGTTTTGCGCGGATATTCTTTATATCCCTATGCCAAAAGCCAGGGTCGGGATAAGGAGTATTTATTTGCTTTTTGTCAGTTGGCTTGGTCAGAGGGTGTTGATGTTGGTCAAGAGTCGGGGCTTGCAAAAGCTATTGAGCGTGCGGGCTTAGACTGGAATGAGGCCAAAGCCCATTTAGATCAGCCCGGATGGGAAGATGAGATTGAAGATAATCGACTGCAATTAATGGCGTCAGGGCTGTGGGGCGTGCCAAGCTTCCGCTTGCTTGGGCCGCGCGGCAAAGAGGTGTATGCCGGGTGGGGGCGTGATCGTATATGGCTTCTGGCCCATCGCATTCAAGAAGCTTTGAGTGAATGAATTTCGAGTACTTATTCGCCTCTGATGATTTTAGTTATGCGAATCCAGAAGATCGGCTCATAAAAAAAATTATTATTCGCTCTATTGAACGTATCAGTGGACAGCCGCACTTAAAACGCATGTATGAGGATTTTCGTCACGAACCCTCTAATGAGAGTTTTTGGGACGCTGCGATTGCTAAATTAGAGATCACACTTAAAGGCTATGGGTTGCCGCTTGAGGCTGTTCCTGCGGAAGGGCCGATAGTTTTTATTGCAAATCATCCTTATGGGATTTTGGATGGAATGGCACTTTGCTGGCTTGCCCAAAAAACGCGACCTGATTTTAAAATTCTGATCAACAGTGCTTTATGCCGTGTTCCAGAACTCGCCGATTATGTGCTTCCCGTTGATTTTAGCCCAACCACACAAGCCTTGGAGACCAATTTAGCATCACGGCAAGCGGCGCGAAAACATCTTGAAGCAGGGAAAGCCTTGCTGGTTTTCCCTTCGGGTGCGATTGCAAATACGCCTGTCATATGGAAACGCAAAGCCGCTGAATGGGTATGGCAACCGCTTGCTGCCAAGCTCATTCGACAAACACACGCCAAAGTATTGCCGATCCATTTTTTCGGTCAAAATAGCTGGAAATTTCAGGTGGCCAGTCACATCCACCCAAATTTAAGGTTAGCCCTTGTTTTTAATGAGGTTTATCGGCGTCGTAAGTCAGATATTTCTTATTTTATCAGCGATGTGCTATCTGCGGAGGAATATGCGCAGTTTAGCGATGCCCGCCAGCTGATTAAGTTCTTACAAGCGCATAATGACGAAATTGCGCGCAGGGCGATGGACTCCGGTTTAAGGTGATTTAATCCCTAATTTTTAAACAGCTTGCCTTTATTTGGCTTGCAGTCGTGGCAAAATGTGCCAACATGCAATCATATTATCAAAACGCTAGTGGAGGATTTTCTATGGATAATTGTCTTAAATTTTACATCGACGGGGCTTGGGTTGACCCTGTAGACCCAAAGCCATTTGATGTGATTAACCCCGCAAATGAGCAGGTTATTGGGCAAATTATGCTTGGTAACGCAACCGATGCGAATAAAGCCGTTGCTGCTGCAAAAAATGCTTTTGCGAGTTTCTCTCAAACAAGCGTCAAAGAACGACTTGATCTTCTTGATGCGATTATTGCAGCATATTCGGCGCGCGTTGATGAAGTTGCGGAAACAATCAGTAAAGAAATGGGCGCGCCAATGTGGCTTTCCAAAGCAGCTCAAGCGGCTATGGGTATTGCGCATCTTTCGAAAATTCGTGAAATTTTGGCAGACTATAAATTTGAGCGTCCACAAGGCTCAACCATGATTATCAAAGAGCCTGTGGGTGTTTGTGCGCTGATTACCCCATGGAATTGGCCAATCAATCAGATCGCTTGTAAGGTCGCGCCTGCACTTGCGGCTGGTTGTACAATGGTCTTGAAGCCTTCTGAAGTTGCGCCTTTAAATGCCGCTCTTTTTGCAGATATTTTGCATGAGGCAGGCGTACCAAAAGGTGTCTTTAACTTGGTTAATGGCGATGGACCTGGTGTTGGCGAGGTTATCTCGAGCCACCCTGATATTGACATGGTCTCCTTCACAGGTTCAACCCGTGCGGGCGTCTTGGTTGCTAAAGCAGCCGCCGATACAGTTAAGCGTGTTTGTCAAGAATTGGGTGGCAAGTCAGCTAATATTGTTCTTGATGACGCTGATTTTGAAAAATCTGTTGCACAGGGTGTTCAGGCCTGTTTCATGAATTCAGGCCAATCATGTAATGCGCCGACGCGCATGTTGGTGCCTGCTAAGCGCCATGATGAGGTTGTTGCGATTGCTAAAGCTGCAGCTGAAAAAGTGAAGGTGGGTGATCCAGGTGCACCTGATACAACGATTGGTCCAGTTGTCAGTGAAGTGCAATTTAACAAGATTCAAGGTCTTATTGAAAAGGCGATTGATGAAGGCACTGAATTGGTCACAGGTGGCCCAGGCAAACCAGAAGGTTTGAATGCTGGTTATTATGTCAAACCAACTATTTTTGCCAATGTCACTAATGATATGACGATCGCACGGGAAGAAGTTTTTGGACCTGTTTTGTCTATCTTGAAATATGAAACTGAAGAAGAGGCAATCGCTATTGCCAATGACACAGTTTATGGTCTTTCAGGTTATGTGCAATCTGGTAGCGTCGAGCATGCCCGCGCTGTGGCATCTCAACTGCGTACAGGTAATGTCCATCTTAATGGTGCTGGTCCAGATCTTGGCGCACCATTTGGTGGCTACAAACAGTCTGGTAATGGACGCGAGTGGGGTGAGTTTGGATTTGATGACTTCCTCGAAACCAAAGCTGTCCTCGGTTATGCAGCTGAGTAAGTTCTAGATAAAGAGATTGGCGGCGCTTCAGGCGCCGCCATTTTTAATTATGACCGACAATATCACAGTGCATTACCAAGTCGTCGAGCAGATTGCGACGATCACGCTTGATAGACCTGAGGCGCGTAATGCGCTTAATAAAGCGACCCGTGATGCTTTAACAAAAGCCTTTGAGCGTTTTGCCGAAGATGACAATGCACTTGTTGCTATATTAACGGCGACTGGGGACAAGGTCTTTTGTGCGGGTGGCGACTTAAAAGAAATGTCTGACGTACAGCTCAAAATTCCGCCGCCTGATTTTATTCCCTATTGGAATAGGACCGTTCATACCGACAAACCAGTTATTGTTGCCGTTAACGGGCATGCTTTTGCTGGTGGGTTTTTGCTTACCCAAATGTGTGATCTGTGCATTGCGGCGGAGAATGCGAGTTTTGCGATTACAGAAGCTAAAAGAGGGCGTGGTGCGCCTTGGGCTGGGCCATTGCCTTGGTTAATTCCGCCTCGTATCGCAATGGAGCTGTTAATAACGGCAGAACCCATATCGGCTGCGCGCGCATATGATATTGGGTTGGTTAATAAAGTGGTTCCCTTAAAAGATTTGCAGAGCGAAGCCATGCGCATGGCGCGCGGTATTGCTGAAAATGCGCCAATGTCTGTGCGTGCCGGTAAGCGTATGGTTTATGCTGTCGCACAACAAGCGTGGGAGCAATCGCTGGACGTTGGAGAGGCTTTATTCGCCCCTGTCTATCATAGCGAAGACGCGCAAGAGGGGCCTTTGGCCTTTAAGGAAAAGAGACCTCCCAAATGGCAAGGGAAGTAGTTTAGCTTATGGGTGATTTGGGATATATGTTTTTTAAGCCAAACCCATGTTTAGAATTTAGTTCAGGCGCCAATAGACTTATCATGCGCGCTACGGATCCACGTGATTGATTAACATGTAGTTAAGATCAACGATGTTAGGAGTGAATATGCTTTCCAATCAATATCCCATGCTGCAATTTAATTTAGGCGAAGATATCAATATGATGCGCGATAGTTTGCGCACATTTGTCGCAAATGAGCTGGCGCCACGCGCGCACGAGATCGACCAGAAAGATATTTTCCCCCGTGATCTATGGGTTGGTCTTGGCAATCTCGGAATGCACGGCATAACTGTTTCGGAAGAATATGGCGGCGTTGCCATGGGATATACCGCGCAAGCTATTGCACTTGAAGAGATTAGCCGTGCCTCGGCATCGGTTGGTTTGTCCTATGGCGCCCATGCTAATTTATGCGTTAATCAAATTTATCGTTGGGGGACTGATGCCCAAAAGCAGCGCTATCTTCCAAAGCTTGTATCGGGTGAGCATTTAGGTGCTCTTGCCATGTCCGAGCCCGGTGCGGGCTCTGATGTTGTCTCTATGAAACTGCGTGCCGAAAAAAAAGGTGATCATTTTATTTTGAATGGAACCAAGCTATGGATTACCAATGGACCCTCTGCTGATGTCCTTGTGGTTTATGCGAAAACCGAGCCGAATGCTGGTTCGCGAGGCATTACAGCCTTTTTGATTGAGAAAAGCTTTAAAGGTTTTTCCTGCGCACAGAAATTAGACAAATTGGGAATGCGCGGATCAGAAACGGGAGAATTGGTTTTTGATAATTGCGAGGTTCCTGAGGAGAATATTCTTGGAAACCTTAATCAAGGTGTGACTGTTTTAATGAGCGGCTTGGACTATGAGCGCGCTGTTCTGGCTGCAGGACCGATCGGTATTATGCAGGCTTGCCTTGATCTTGCGGCAGACTATGTTCATCAGCGGGAGCAATTTGGAAAAGCAATTGGTGAGTTCCAACTCGTTCAAGCTAAAATTGCTGATATGTATACGCGTCTGAGCGCCACAAGAGCTTATGTTTATGCGGTTAACCAAGCCTGCGATCGCGGTGAGACGACACGTAAGGATGCCGCTGCTGCCATCTTATTTGCCGCAGAGAATGCAACCCAATGTGCTTTAGATGCGATTCAATTATTGGGTGGGAGCGGGTATATTAACGATAATCCATGTGGGCGTTATTTGCGCGATGCCAAGCTCTATGAAATTGGAGCGGGAACCTCTGAAATTCGCCGTATGCTTATTGGCCGGGAATTATTCTCAGAGACTGCTTAGCACTCGATTTCGGTTCACGATACATCTTAGCCAAATGAGCCGATTAGGCAGAAATAAGTTTTATTTCCTTAACTTTCGGCATTGAGCGACAGCGGCAAGCAATTCGCGGGCTATTTCTTCGGCTTCTTCAGGCTCGAAGTCCATTGGGATTTCCAAACGGTCATTGGCGACAAAAATGCGGACCATTCCTGTGTCTGTAGCGCCTATGCTAAGTTCGGCTTCGATATCTGAAGGGGTATTTATGCCCATTTGTCGTGTCTCCTAAATTATAATGTGAACCATTATAGCAGTTTTACGTTTATTCGTTATGAATTAGTTCGCCGGGCTTGAGTTTTTAGTGAAAGAACAGTAACTTCCGCCAGTAAGAATTTTTTTCTTATTAGGCAGCCTTAGCTCAGTCGGTTAGAGCGCTAGATTGTGGATCTAGAGGTCCCCCGTTCGAACCGGGGAGGCTGTACCATTTCTCCTTATATTTTCTTCTATATTTAGTCTCAGAACATTGGTCGGCAACGGCGTGGCTTAACTTTTGGTTGCAAGGGTTAGAAAAGAGCATATGGCTTGCACCGCTCTGATAATTCTAATCATTATTTATGCGCGGCAATTTTCTTTTGCAATTCACCATGTTTCTCTGCCGTTAATGGAAACTTCCATGCGATCAAAATAGCAAAGAGGAAAAATAGAGCCGGCACAATTGTGTAAAGAATGCGTAACGCAAGAATTTCTTCTGCAGGGTTATCGGCAAGTTTTGTTGCGTCAAAATTGGTTAAAGAGAGCGCCCGGATTGCTAAGAATGTCCCAAGAGCTGTCGATATTTTGCTGGTCATGCTGGCAAAGGCGATATAGGCCCCAGCGCGTGGTTTTCCTGTTTCAGCTGTTTCAATGTCGATCACATCTGCCAAGATTGCGATCGGTAAAAATTGTAATCCACCAAAGCAGGCGCCTTTCGCAATAAAGAATATGACGAAGAGTGTGTAGTCATCCCTTCCAAATCCAATATTAATAACGGAAATAATAGCAACAGTTATTAAGACCACCGAAAGCGCAATGTGCTTTCCGATTTTCTGGCCCAACCAAAGCCAAAACGGTACGGCCAGAAGTCCGGCTACGAAATATGCAAAGTAAAGCGTACCAACCCCGCCGGCTTCAATGACAGCCTTAATAAAGAATAGCGAGAGTGCGTTTCTAAACGCCTCGGCCATTACAATAATAAGGATTAAGCCAATCATCATGCGCATAGGCACATTGGCCCAAATGCGTTTGGAACTCTCGTTGAAGCTAATATCAATTTGCCCTGGCTTATTACCAGCTGGTTCTTTTACAAAAATGCAGAGTAAAGCGACAGTGATGGGGGCGCTAATGGCAATGGCAAGCGCCATGCCCTTCATGATGGCGCTCATTTCATTCTCGGGTTGTATATATTGTTCGACAATAAATGGAATGAAAGCCGCTATAAGCAAGCCGATTAATGTGAATTGTTCGCGCCATGCGGTGATGCGTGAACGCTCGTGGTAATCTGAGGATAGTTCAGCACCCCAAGCGCCATAAGGAACACCAATTAACGTGGTTCCTATATACATGCCGGCAATGCAAATTAATAAATACCATTGCGAGACATGAGCAGGTGGCACAAAAAGGCACCATATAGAAACCATAAGCACGGGCACGCCTAGAATAATAATTGGCCGGCGTCTGCCAATGCGTGTTTTAAGCCTATCTGAAACTATGCCAACGAGAGGATCGGTAATGACATCCGTAATCTTAGCCAGCAATAGCATTGTGGCAACAGATGCCAGCGAAAGCCCTATATGGCTTGCGTAGAATGCTGGGAGCCATATTGCAATTGGATAACCAACGAGCGCTAAGGGTAATGCTGTTGCGCCGTAAATGGATAAAGTTGTTTTTGAAATAGCTTTAGACATTTAAATGTATCCCCTCACGGGGTGTAATATGGCAGCGTTTACCTCTTACTGTCTAGCATTTCTAATTGATCATGCTGCCTTTAAGTGTCATTTCAAGCAGCTTATTCAGCGGCGTTTAAAGGGTGGTTGAGGATGGTTCGTGTGTTTTTCCAATCTGGAAGAAATCTATCCATAAAACCATAAAAGCGAGCATTATGTCCGCGTTCATATAAATGCGTGAGTTCGTGAACAAGCACATATTCTAAGCATTTGGGATGATGTTTGGCGAGTTCCGTATTTAACCTGATATGGCGTTCACTAATCATGCAGGTGCCCCATCGTGAGCGCATCGACTGATAAGATATTTTGGATACTGTTTTATTTGTTTGCTCTTGCCAATAGGGAAGCATGTCATTGATAGCGCGTTCTATTTCGCTGCGATACCATTTGGCTAAAATATCTCCGCAGCGTTTCTTTTCTTTGTCTTGCTCACTTAAGGGGACATATAAATGGGTCAGATCAAAATAGACTTTCTGTTCTCTTGATGTCCTCTCAATTGTTTGGAGCGTAAGGGCACGGCCCCAAACAAAGTGGGTTGTCCCATCTTCAAATGAAAGCGGCGTTTTAGGGGTGACTACCTGCATTTTGGGGATTTGTTTTTGAAGCCAGCTTGTTTTACTCACCACAAACGCTTCAACCTCACGCATTGCAATACGAGTGGGTGCTGAAACATAGACTTTTTCACTGCCTTGGCGCAGGCGCATATTTATATTTCGCACGCGCTTGAATGTAATCTCCACAATAAAACCATTAATTAATTTGGTTTGAGGGGGACGAGTGGTTGTGGGGCGAGCGAACACGCAATCTCCTTAACTTTTTTAAAACGTTATGCGATTCGGGCCATGGGTTTAATCTTGGATGTGCTGTGCATTTTGTTCCGCAACACGTTCAGGTGCTCCGGCCAGAAACAAAGTCAGGCATGACAGAGTGCTAATAGAACCAAGTATAATATACCCAATTTGATATCCGCCGAGAAAGTCATAACTCGCTCCAAGAATAAGCGGTCCAGCGGCAACGCCAAACATGACGAAGAATTGACTAAAACTAAGAAGTCTGGGGAATTCGGCAAGGCCAAATGCTTTGGCCAGCAATAATGGCTGTATCATCAAGATTAGGCCAATTGACCCCCCAAAAACAGCTGTTGCTAAGAGCACTTGCGGAGCTCCTGAAACAAAGGCAAACCCAAACATACTGAGCGCCTGAACAATATATACGCTCAGCGCCGTGATATGTAATCGCGTGTTATCCATAAAACGGCCGACGATGAGGCGCATTGAAAAGCTAAAAAGCGCCATGACGGATACAGTTATTGTCGCTGTTTCAAGGTCTGCCCGTTCAGTTGCGAGACGAAAAATATGAGCAATGCCGCCAACTTGGGCCACCATAGCAAGGATTGAGGATAAGCTCATGAATATAAAAAAACGTGTTCTGATTGCGTCCTTTAAGGGCATTCCCGTATTGCTAGGGCTGCTCATTGGATCTGCCTGATGGCCATCAGGTGCGAGACCCATGCTCTCAGGGTCAGGGCGAATTAAAAAAATTATGAGCGGTAAGATCGCGACTGCTGGGCCAATAAGAGACCATGATTGGGTGGCACTTATGCCGTTTTCGGCAAAGCTGCGAGCCATTATCGGAGTGATGAGCATGCCGCCAATCGAAAGACCAGATTGTGTAATTGCAAGCATGAAGGCCCGGTTTTTAACAAACCATCGTGCGATGAGGGTTGTAACGGGCAAAACCGAAATACAGGAAAACCCAATGCCTAAACATATAAAGAAAGCGAAAATGCGCGGTAATGTATTGGCAAGGGGAAGAAAATAAAGGGCGGCAATATAAATGAGGGCGCCGAATGTCATGACCCATCGAATATCATAACGCTGAATAAGGTTTGAGACCAAAATACCGGTAATGCCAGACGAGAAAAAGAATACGGTACTTCCTGCGGAAATATCACTGACGCGAAAGTCATAGGTACGCACCAGCGTATCGAGAAAAATAGATTGTGCGTAAAATGCGAAACCAGACGAAACCATTAAAGAATAGGATGCCGCAAAGACGACAAGCCAACTATATTTGGGCCAGCCGTATAAGAAACGTCCGCCTAAGAGACGTGAATTTGCCATTTTGTGTCCAATCTGAATTTAAGTTTCGCTTTGTTTTGGATAACCAATTTGCGCAAGCCTATTGGCGATGTCATCGAGAATTTGAGGGTCGTCAATGGTGGCGGGCATCGTCCATGCCTCGCCATTGGCTATTTTGCGTATGGTCCCGCGTAAGATTTTTCCTGATCGTGTTTTCGGGAGACGATCGACCCGCAAAATTAATTTAAACGCGGCTACAGGCCCAATTTCATTTCGAACCTTTGAGACGCAATCTTTTAAAATAATCTCCTCCGAGATTGTCACCCCATCGTTTAACACAATAAGGCCCAAGGGAATTTCACCTTTAAGTGCGTCATTGACGCCAAGAACAGCGCATTCAGCAATATCAGGGTGTCCGGCAATAACCTCTTCAATGCCACCCGTTGATAAACGATGCCCAGCCACATTGATGATGTCATCTGTGCGCGACATAATATAGAGGTACCCTTCTTCATCAATGAAGCCTGCATCTCCGGTTTTGTAGAAGCCCGGAAACTCATCGAGATAGGCGGCATTAAACCCTGCATCATTATTCCATAATGTAGGCAGGCAACCAGGGGGTAATGGTCTTTTGATGACGATTGAACCAATGTTACCAGGCGTCAATTCGCATTGGGTTTCATCAAGAATATGAACGGAGAAACCGGGCATTGGTTTTGCTGGTGAACCGTGTTTAATAGGTAAGAGTTCAATACCAAGTGGATTGGCGCAAATTGGCCATCCCGTTTCAGTTTGCCACCAATTATCAATAACCGGCACTTTTAGGTGCTTTTCTGCCCATTGAATAGTCGCGGGGTCAACTCGTTCACCCGCCAAAAACAATGTTTTGAGCGACGTTAGATTGTAATCATTAAGTCGTTTTCCCTCAGGATCTTCTTTTTTAATAGCGCGAAATGCTGTTGGTGCGGTGAAGAGGGCATTGACTTTATGCGCTTCAATGACGCGCCAGAAAGCGCCTGCATCGGGCGTCCCAACGGGTTTGCCTTCATAAATAATTGAGCAGGCGCCGATGGCGAGTGGGGCATAGAGTATGTAGGAGTGGCCAACCACCCACCCCATATCGGAGGCTGCCCAAAACACATCATTTGGCCCAATATTATAGATGTTCTTTATCGACCATAGTAACGCAACCATATGCCCACCATTATCTCGGACCACGCCCTTTGGAATGCCTGTGGTTCCCGATGTATAAAGAATATAAAGGGGGTCTATGGCACTTACGCTAATACATGGCGGCCGATAGGCGCTTGCTTTTGCTCTTTGCTCCATCTTTATCCAGTCAAGATCACGTTCTGGTTTTAAGGTCGCGCTGAGCGTCTCTCGCTGGAACAATATACAATGATCGGGTTGATGATCGGCCATATCGATGGCGGCATCGAGTAATGGTTTATAGGCAATGACGCGTCCGGGCTCTATCCCGCAGGAGGCAGCCAGAATAAGTTTTGGTTTTGCGTCGTCAATGCGTGTTGCTAATTCATTAGCGGCAAAGCCGCCAAAAACGATAGAGTGAACCGCACCGATGCGCGCACAGGCCAAAGCAGCAATAGCCGTTTCGAGAATCATCGGCATATAAATGATAACCCGATCACCTTTAACAATACCGACGTCTTCCATCATAGCGGCAACGCAAGAAACACGCTCTTGAAGGTCCAAAAAGGATAGGCTTTCTTGTTTTCCCGTCACAGGAGAATCGTAAATAAGCGCCGTTGCTTCGCCACGCCCGTTTTCCACATGGCGGTCAACACAATTATAACATGTGTTCAAGCTACCATCTGGATACCATCGGTCTTGGTTGTCAATTTGTTTGAATACAGTTTTGGGGTGCTCTATCCATGAAACAGCCTCTGCCTGTTTGGCCCAAAATTGTTCTTGATCATGCTGCCAATCGTCATAAATTTTCTGAAATTTCATCGGTGACGTCCCTTTGTGCAAACGCTGACAGCAATAGTCACATAAATTCTTATAAGAACTATAATGGCTTCATCGGATATGGCCAAGCCTTGTTCGGGCTTCGTTTTATCGTGAATGGCAATTTCAAATATTACAATTATATGACAGTATTGTAACAAATAGACTGATTATGTTGCTTAATAGCAACGGTTGTTTTTTTCGATCCCCTCATCCAGCAGTATTCGCTATTTCATTATTGCAGATTGGCGAGAATTCAGACAAATCTCTTGCTGCGAGCTAAATTGTTCTAAAGATCTTCTTTATTGCGAATCGGTCGCAACTGAGTTATGTAAAGGAATGCGGCATAGGTCGTGTTTGTAAATTTTATGAGGTTTTGTAATGAATAAACTATTGTTAACGACAGCAGCGATTGCATTGACTGCGTCCCCCGTTTTCGCAAGCGATATTAAAGTGACCGTTGGTGGGTATTACACATCAATGTATTATAATGTTGATACCGATAATGGTGATTATGTTAACTCATCTTTTCAAGAAGATGCAGAAATCATCTTTAAAGGAAAAGGTGTTGCTGCTAACGGCATCGAATATGGTTTCCAGGTTCAACTTGAGGCCGCGTCAAATACGACTGCTGAGCAAGATCAAATTGACGAGCATTACATTTATGTAAAAGGTGGTTTTGGTAAAGTCATCGTTGGTGCTGAAAACTCAGCAGCCTATTTAATGCAAGTTTCTGCCCCAACTTTCCTTGCTTACAAAACATGGGATAATAATTTCGACACCTGGGGTGAAGTTGCAAAATATGAGAAGCCTCTCCATGACAACTATTCTGGCGATGCAAATAAAATAAGCTATATGTCACCTAAAGTGAACGGCCTTCAGCTAGGTGTATCATTTACCCCAAGCAACACATATTCAGGTGGTGCGGGCGTATCATTGGGCGATACATTGTTGGCAAAAAGCGAGTCAAAATATGAAGATGTCTATTCATATGCAGTGACTTATGGCACCAAACTTGGTGGAGTTGATGTCAAAGCCTCTTACACATATGAAGAAGGTGATAAAGGCACAGCAAATGATGACGAGTCTTCAATTGGTCTTCAGTTGAAGTCAGGCAATTTTGCTATTGGTGGTAGCTATTTTGAAGCTGATGAAGCTAGCGGTAATGATTGGGAAATTTACCACTATGGTATTTCATATAAAATGGGCGCAACAACAATTGGCCTAGCCATTCAAGACCAAGAAGATGCTTCAGCTGCTAACACAAATAATGACACAACGATCACAGTCGTTGGTGGTAATACCAAGTTGATGGATGGCGTCGCTTTAACATATTCTTATGAAATGGTTGAGAGCGATGATACATCTAAAGGTGATAGTGAGTTCTTAGGTCTTGGCCTTGCGCTTAAGTTCTAAAGTTACTTTATAATTATCATATGAGTATTTATGGCGGGGCAGATGATGCCCCGCCATTTTTTTGTCTAATCGCCAGTCAACCTATGGGTGTAATTTGGTAAATTCATTCGTTTGAGTTGGTGGTGTCGAGGCTATATATTGAATAGGTTCAAATGGCTGTGAACCATAGAATAATAAAAATAAGGTGCGTCGCAGCAACTCAAAGCCGTAACTCAAACAAGCAGTAACTCAAATTGTAAAGCGTGGTCATGTTTTTGTGGTTATGACTCTGTGACGACATAATAAATTTGTACCGACATAATGAAGAAGAACCATAATGAATCTAACTCATGTCGTTAAACTCTCGTGTCGTTATATTCTTATGTCTTTAAAGTCTTATGTCTTTAAAGTCTTATGTCGCTATACAGAACGTGTCATTCAGAAGCCGTCAAAAAGAGCAAAATATAATCTGAAATGACCTCCATAATGTAAGTTTCGTGTTTAATTTATCCGTGATCTCGGTTTTGTTTTAACTTTTAACTTTTAACTTTTAAATTTTTGGTCTCGCTGGGTATCTTGAATTTGATGGTCGTCTCTCTTCAGTGAGTCTTGATCTCGTTTTTCTGTTCTCTCTCGTTTATCTGTTCACATTGCGTAGCGTGTTTATCCGCCTAGTTAACATAATTAAAGCCTGCGGACCCCGCATAGGGGACTGTCATAATAATAAGAGGTAAATATGACGTTACATTCAAAATTACATAAATCTTCATCTCTCGTGTCTTTGGTTGGCCGTTCCTTCGTTTATGCAGGGTTGGTATGCGCGTCTTCAGTACTCGCAGGTCAGGCATATGCGCAAACGCCATTTGATTTAAATATTAGCGGATATTATATCGCAAATATGAGCAGCGTTGATGGCAATGCAAACCAGGATAAAAACGGTGTGACGCAAGATGCCGAGATCCATTTTACTGCAGCAACAGTTCTGAATAATGCCATCAATTTGGGCTTTTATGCCGAGTTAAATGCTATCGGTTATGAAAGCAGCGCCGTCGAAACCAGTTATGCTTATGCAGATGGCGCCTTTGGTCGTTTCATGATCGGCGCAATTAATCCAGCAGCAACCTTGGGAGCTGTTAAAGCGCCAAATTTTGTTGCGGGCCTCAATATGTGGGATAACACCGTAACCGAAAAATTTATTCAAAACAGTCTAAGCACTCCAAACAGTCTAAACGCTCCAAATCATGCGATCACTGCGGTTCACATGACGACATATGAGGAGTTCTTCTCACATAAAGAGAAAAAGATTGTTTACTTCACGCCACGTATTTCTGGCATACGCGCTGGGATCAGTCATGCGGCAAGTAATGAAAAGGGCAATGGTTTAAGCGCGCCAGCCTCCATTATTGGACAGGAAGATATTTACAGTTACTCGGTCGATTATAAACGTTCACTGCCATATGATATTTCATTTGCAGTATCATTTGGGCTGACAAAAGCTAATAACGGGCCTGGAAAGGCGGCGCTTATTGGCTGGACATTGTCAGACCCAGAAACCAGGGATATAGGGCTTCGCTCTTCTTATCGTGATGTCACATTTTCTGTTCGTCAAACCTCTTATGATAATTATGAGGGTGACACCAATCGTGATATTAAAACGGTCAATTACACTGTCTCCTATAACCTAAATAATGCAACTCTTGGATTTGGTTACACAGATAGCCAAGATGCTGGCGTTACGGGCTACTATGTGCCTGTCGATTATAAAGAATGGCTTATTGGCGGTACGACACGTGTCACGGAAGGTGTTGCTATAGGTTATTATTATCAAGATGCTCAAGCAGACTTTTCGGATGGGGTTACAAACGATGTGTCTATTCTTGGCGTAACGTTGAATTTTGAATTCTAGGTTTCCTTGATGCTTTCTCTAGTGCTGCGTTGTGCGTTGCTCGATTTATCCCTCCTTTAGGAGCTTCGCTTAACGTGGTGCTAGAAAAGTATAATTAACAAATAAAGACAATAGCTTGATGGCCATTAGAATGCGTTCTTCAAACTGTTCTCAATCTCTGCTCTCAATTATAGCTTTCAAAAAACGATCTATTTCGTTTTATAAAGAAAAAGCCTGCATTAAGTCTTCTATTGAAGGCCGTATTATTTCTGATCACGCTTAGTTATGAGTTTCCAGATCGGCACGCAATGTCCGTCCTGCCCAGAAGTAATGAAATGCACCCCATATATTAAGCAATGTCATCGCCGCCAATGCATAGCGCAATGAGTCTACGCCATAAGTCGGCGCCAGATAGTCGCTCATAACGCCAACGATAAATGGGCCTAAGCCAAGTCCAATAATATTAATTGTGAATAATAAGAGGGCCGATGATAAAGCCCGCATATCCGGTGGCATGAGGCTTTGTGTCATGGCAAAACTACTTGGCAGGTAAAAGCCGCCGACAAATGCCGTTATGACCATTATGCCAGTAATGACTGCAAGATCATTGCTAAAGTAAAAGAGCAAGACAGCTGGAATTACGGCAATTTTAACAGCGCCAGTAATCCAAACATAATAACGTCGATCTTTTCGGGCCATGCGGTCTTGGATCCAGCCTCCAAAGAATGTTCCTATACCGCCAATAAGCCCGCCTATGAGCGCGAGAATTGTTCCGGCTTCTCCTGCGCTTAGCCCAAGGTTGCGTCGAAAATACACACCATTCCAGTAAAGTGTTCCATAGCCAACAAAGACCACCAATGTACAGCCGATCAGAATATGCCTTTGGCTGGGTATGGAGAGCATGAGTTTATAACAGCGCCATGCGTGAGGGAGGAAGTTCAGGCTAATTGGTTTTGATGGTACTTTTCGACGTGGTTCCTTGACTGTTAAGAGCAGGGTAATGCCCAGCAGAATACCGGGCAGGCCGACGACAAAAAAGGCAACGCGCCAGCCGTAAATTTGATCTACCCAGCCGCCAACAAGAAAGCCAACCAACACGCCGACATTAATACCTGCCGAGAAAATACCCATGGCCGCGCCGCGTTCTTCAAGAGGGAAGAGATCCGCAATCATCGAGTGACTAGGTGGTGTGGAACCCGCTTCACCGATACCAACCCCGATACGTGCAAGCGCTAATTGAGTGTAATTTGCAGCTAAGCCACATAAGGCTGTCATGAATGACCAAATTATTACGGATGCAGCGATGATATTTCGTCGGCTATATCGGTCGGCCAAGATAGCGATTGGTATGCCAAGAGTTGCGTAAAAAAGGGCGAAGGACAAACCGATTAAGAATCCGAGCTGGCTATCTGATAGGTTGAGATCTTGCTTAATGGATTCGGCTAGAATGGCGACGATTTGTCGGTCGATGTGGCTAGAAGCGTAAATAAGCACCAATATAAAAAGAGTATAATATCGCGACTTCTTGTCAGCGGCATCTTCTGTCGCTGCTAATTGTTCAGTGTTCATTCCGCCCTCCAGCTTAAGCTTAAGTTTAAGTTTAGAGATAAAATGAGGCGGCGAGCAAGCTTAAAGCGGCGTATGGATCACTTAATATGCGCGATAGTGCTTAAAAATAGGTGGTCAGCTCAATACGAATGAAATCTTCATCTTTAATGCTGGTCAAATAGAGATCGGACTCATCAACATGGGTCTGAAATCTTGCTTCGAGCGAAAGACTAAGGTTGTTTGAGAGGCGCCGTTCAGCTTCCAGGGAGAGGCCTATGCTTTGATGGTCAAGATCAATAATCGCTCCCGCAAGTAGCGTTGTCGAGTCAACATCATTTGCTGTCCACCGTAAGCCAATGCCAAGATCATTCGCAAAAGGATGGGCTGCCTCTTCTTGTTGTTCATCCCATAAATACTCGACTACCACGCCAAGGTCAGAACTGCCCCCCGCTAATCCGTAAAAACTATATTCAAATCCAGTAACGGCACGGGCTGTTTTCTCCCCTAATTGGTCTTTTTGAAGCGCTTCGAGTTTCAAAAGCCAGGGTCCTAGTGTGGCCTGCGTATCGAGTGATATTTGCGTTAAGAGGGGGTAATAAGGCACGATTGTGCCATCAAGTACATTACTTGGATCGATAATCGGGTCGCGTGCTGTGCCATCAAAATAGGCAAGACCGATATCCACAGCATCGAGAGAATTTTGATAACGTAATGCAAATTCGCTTTGTTCATAAGCGTGTTTGCTTTCATAGGTTTCATGATTATCATTAATCACGAGACCAGATGCGGGCCGTCCCTGTCTGTCTGCAAAGTTACGCGGCCGATGCAATGGCATATAAAAGCCGGTAAATGTTCCATAGTCGCTAACATAAGACGTGCGAACCATGGGCTGCCCAAGTTTTTGTTCACCATCCACACTCTCAACCGCATCTGTTTGATTGATAATGTCGACAATATGCGCGAATTCAGTCACCCCCCAAAACACATGATCAATGCCGACGATTAATTCGTAACTATCTCGCACAAAGACATATTTTGCCTCTCGAAGGTCGGCATGTGAGCGGTTATCATCCTCACTGTCCCCTCGGGCAAAGCCTTTAATGATAAAGTTATGGGTATTGGTGTCATCAGCTATACCCATTTCGAGGAGCGTAGAGACACTTCCGTAATGACGCTTTCCATGAGGTGAAGCGGGCGCCTTTAAGAAGGCTCGACTTTCTAGGCTGAGCTCTCCCTCAAAAAATACCTCGGCTGCGTTAAGCGCCTGTGGTGCCGCTAGGGCCAGAATAGATGCGCTTAAGCATAGGGACGTAAATTTTAATTTTAACATTAACGAGATCTTTTTAAGCTATTTTGAGAGAAGTCGGCTTCGGTTAGCCCTGTTTGAAAGGCGAAATTGGCCCAAGTCAGATTGGTCTTTTTCTTGGTCGTGTGATTGACCATAAAGAGATTATGCGCGCGCCAATGCTTATTGAGATAAAGACGATAATCAGAAAAAGTAAGTGTTTTAAGCAGCTGGTCTTTGCGATCGTAATAGTCGATCTTGCGTGGGAGAAAATCAGCATTATCTATCCAGCTGATCATCCGGGTATATCCTGAATGTTCATAGAGCGGTTTGCGCTCAACAACATGGCAGGTCAGTTCACCGCAAGGTTCATCTCTCACCCAGCTATGGCTATATTTGGCATATTCCTGGCTTGAAAGGTCTTCAAATGCAAATTCTGAACCCATAAATGGCCCTGATTTGTTAACTGACGAGATGCGTTTCACACGCTTTAGGGCCGGCAAGAACATCCATTGGTCATCGGCTTCGAGAATATGGGAATAGGTTAGCATTGCCGTTCCCGCAACATCACGCGGTTCTTCGAAAATCATAAGGCTTTTGTCGCCATCTTCAAGGTTTGGTACTTCTAGGGTTTTAAACTTCATTTTTCGGGTACTGACATCACCATTGGCATTCGTCAGGATCATTTCCATTTCGCTAATGGAATCATTAAAACCGGCATCCCTTTTTTTACTTTCTTGGGCAATCGCCAAACCACGAAGTTCAGGCTGGTTCTCAGGGGGTAGGTCGATGGCATTTGCGGCCTGACCAATCAATGCTGCTGATAGAACAATGGCTGCGGTTACGGAACGAAAATATATCATAAATCTATCTTTCTTCTAAGTGATCTGGCTTCTAAGTGATCTGGCTTCTATGTGGTCTGGCTTCTATGTGGTCTGTAGGTTTGATTGCTGATCGATATCTTTATCAATCGCGAGAAGAAGTGGTGGTAAAAGTATGAGGTCAATGATGAGCGCGACGAAAATTGTCAATGAAACAATCAGGCCGATCATGCCGTTGACCAGGAATGGTGACTGGGCCAATACCAAAAATCCACAAATCAAAATTAATGACGAAACGCCAAGAGCAATACCAACTGTTTTAAAGCTGTAGCGAATAGCGTCTTCAGGCGCATAACCAAGATCCACTCGCGCGACCCGGTATTTTGAGAGAATATGTACTGTCGCATCCACAATAAGCCCAATAGCCGTGGCCGTTATGAAGCTTGTCCATAGTCCAATCTCTGTCTGAAAGAGGCTGAAGATTCCCATTGCCACTGCGGTTGGCGCAAGATTAGGCACGAGGCTAACAAGCCCCAGGCGGATGCTTCTAAGCGCAATGAACAAACAAAATGAGATTAACAAAAAGGCGTAAACTGTGCCTTCTGCCATGGCGATAAAGTTTCGCTCACCAATATAGGAAAACATAACCGACTGACCAGATGGCTCAACGACTCGTTCCTGTGGCCCATTTTCAGCCATCCAATCAAGCGTCCGCTGACGGAGGCTTTTAATGTCTTTTGTGCCTACATCGGTCAGAGTGACGATCACCCTCGTGGATGATTTATCGATATTAATTTGGTCATTGAGGTCGAGCCCATAAGGCAGGGACATTTCGTAAAGCAATAGATATTGCGCCGCTAAATCGCGGTCGTCGGGTATGACATAATAGTCTTGCTCATCACCATTCATGCTTCGGTTGATGCGTTTAATAATATCAGAAAACGTTGCTACATGTTTGACTTCAGGTTGTGTGCGCATCCATTTCGCAAATTTATCCAAATGGTTAAGATAATCAGGATTTGAGATATCGCCCTGTTGGCCAGCAGGAATAGAGAAATTAAGTATATAAATACTCGTTAAATTCTCAGATGACCAATCTGACGCGGTTCTAAAATCCATGCTTTCATCAAAATACTCGACAAAGCGATCATTGAAATAAAGGCGTGGCAACATGGCGGTGGATGCAACGACCACAAGAAGTGAAGAAACCAGCAAGACTCGTCTTTTTCTGATAACAAAATCTGCAAGTTTTCCCATGAAAGCACTTTGATTGCTGAGAGTTTTATTGGCCTTTAAGGGAATGATGCTTAAAAACGCCGGGAAGAGTGTAATGGCCAAGAACCAAGCCGCGATAGAGCCAATACCGGCAATTGTGCCAAGATCTTGATAGGGCGGAGCGTCGGAGAAGTTTAAGCTCAACAGTCCAATCGCTGTTGTGATCGATGTCAAAAATACCGCCTGAAAGTTAAGATTGGTACTTTCAATAATGGCTGTCTTTTTATCTTTTCCATTGCCCATGGCGACTAAAGCCGAGATAAGAATATGCACACAGTCAGCCACAGCAACGGTTAGGATAATCGTTGGTGCGCCTGAAGATGGGGGGCTTAAGGGAATGTTGAGCCAACCTGCGGCACCTAAGGCAATCATCGCGCTTAGGACAATAACGATAATACTAATGAGTGTTGCCCAGAACTGGCGCGTTAAAAGCATCAAAACCACGGCAATGATGACGAACATGAGCGGGGTCAGGGTCGTAATATCGTTAAAAGCAGATTCTGTAAATGAGATGGAGAGCATTTGACTGCCGGTCAACTCAACGCGATAGTCAGGATAGCGCTTTTCAATTTCGGCTTTGATTTCGCGCGCCTTGGTTACAATCGCTTCTGTTGCTGGTGCATCATCTTTAGGTGGTTTCAGCGTAATAACCACTGCGGTGGTTCGCCCATCTGCCGATAAGAGCCGGTTAGCGAGCAGTGGCTCTTCCATTACAACTCGTTCAACATATTGGCTTAATGCCACATTAACATTTTCAGGATCTGGGACGAGGTCTCTTACCTCTAAGTCGTCATCTATCGCGCGTGTATTTTGAAAATTAGTAACCGAGTCAACGCGTGTGGAGAATGGAATTTGCCAGGATTTTTCAGTGAGTGTGCCAATTAGAGATAGTCCCTCAGGTGAGAGTGCTGGACCCTCAGCGGGCTGAATGACATATAGAATTGTGTCGGGACTTGAATATGTTTTTTCAAGATTTTCAAAGGCTTGAAGGTAGGGATTGTCTTCCGTAAAGAAATACCGGTAGTCATTGGTAAATCTGAGATCCTTGAGACCTGCCATTGCTGCAAAGGCAATAAGTAAGGAAATTAAGATGACCCGGAAGGGGTTGGCGACGATATAAGCGTTAAAGTTTTTATAGTCTGGCATGGAACTCTCTGTGAAACATAAATACGGAGGCTTACACTAAACGCAACATGACTTTTAGAGCAAGATATTAACTTGGCTTTTGCCAAAGACTTTAATCATCATCATCATCATCATCGTCATCGTCGTAATGATGGCGTCGCATATGTGCGCCAATTGTGCGCCGTGCATCAGGCGATAAGCGAGTCGCTAAATCACGTAGCGTCGAATGGAAGGTATTATTAATTTCACTCGCAGCTTGCTGAGATCGGTCTAGGATTGATACAAGCTCATCAGTTTGGGGCAGGTCTGTTCCCATTGCTTCTGCAAAGTCACGGCGCGCGTCTTTGAGGTCTTTCATCGCGCTTCGTAATTCAGGTCGATGCTGCTTAAAAATTTCTTTAGCCTGATCGCGGTCTTCTCCCTCTAGTTTTCGAAGAAAATAGCGTTCGCCATTGTCGAGACGTTTTTCGACCCAACCAACTTTTTTCACCTCATTCAACTTGTAGGCGCCATAACTAAATGCACCGAGTGTAAACAAATTGATCGCTATTGAGACGAATAATGCGCCAAAAATCCAGTATTTTTGTTTCTTAGACATGAAGTTCACCTACCTTAATGATGTCCAAATTTCGAGGCTTGTCATGGCCAAGGTTGTTTCGTCGTTAAATGCATTTAACAAAAATGCAAACAAATAGGGTGATAGAATAATACCCGCGGCCACACATGCGACGAGTGTTGAGAAGCCAGCTATTTTTTGCTGCGAAGACAAAATGATATCGTCATTTTGATTTGTCATTTGCAAAATAGTTTTGTCTAAAAAGTCTGACGAGGGTGCAGAAAATTCCTGGGATAATTTTAAGTCGAGTGCTGTTTCGCGGGCTTTTAGCGCTTGTAGAGAAGGCGTTTGTTCGATCAGACGGGCTAGGTCATCGCGCAGCGCTTCAGGCCACATCGCGTCATTCGCGCCATAAGTTTCTAATATCGCCTGTGCCTTTTGGATGGTTATTGGTTTGTTCGACATTATTTTCAGTCCCTATATCGACGTAAGTAATGGGCGTTGTTTGGCGAGCTCAGCGTGAAGTGCTTGGCGGGCCCTGCGTAAAATTGACTCAAAAGCGGCTAATGAAATTGACATTTCGGCAGCAGCTTCTGCTTGTTTCACATCCTCAAAATAAATCAAAGCTATGGCTTTTTGCTGTTGAGGCGAAAGGCTTTCAATAGCCGATGCGAGTAAGCGTTTATCATCGGCATAAAAAAGTTCTTTATCAGCGTGTGGCGCATCACTCGCAAGGTTATGAAAATCGTTAATATCGGCCGTTTCTTTTGTGCGTCTCAAGACATCGATCGATTTGTTAACGGCTATTCGATAGAGCCATGTTGTGACTTTTGCTTGGTTTGGCTGCCAGCTGCTGGCAAATTTCCAGACTGCAACAAAGACTTCTTGTGCGGCCTCTTCTGCCTGTTCTCGGTTTCCCAACTTTTGTTGGCAAACACGTAAAACATATGACATATGGCGCGTGACAAAGCATTTTGCCGCTAATGAGTCACCATTGGCCATTTTGACCATTAATGTCTCATCATCGGGTTGCTCACTTATGGGCATGTTCTCGCTCTTTGTCGCCAAAGCCAAATACGGCACCGCTTTACTCCAAAACAATAAATCACTCATGTGATGATCCAAAGGTTAATACGTAACGTATTAGAAGTATCGGTCAATAAAATGGCTGATTTGATACGCCTCCCCTCAATTAAGCGTATCTTAATGCCCCGCTAACCCTCACAGCGGGGCATTTTTTATCTATTTGAGGTTGATTATCCTTAAAATTCTCGTTTTAGCCACTCATTGATGGCTGTTCCGATTTCATTTGGGCTATCTTCTTGGATGAAATGGGTGCCTTTTACGGTTATTTCCTTCTGATTTGGCCATGAACGACAGAAATCCCGCATTTTTCCGACTAAAATCGATCCCGGATCAGCATTTATGAAGAGTTTAGGCATTGGACTCTTTTGCATAAAATCGGCATAGGCCTGAACGCGGGCGACAACGTCAGGGGGAGACCCTTCGATTGGTATTTGGCGCGGCCATGTCAGTGTGGGGCGACGGTCTTCGCCAGGGTTTAGGAATGGTTTGCGGTATTGATCCATTTCCTCTGTGGTTAAGGTGCGGATGATCGAGCCCGGCAAAACGCGTTCTACAAAGACATTTTTGTCCAATATGACTTCTTCACCTGCTTCAGAGCGGAAGGCTTGAAAGATCCCGCGCGCGTTTTCAGGCCAGTCATCCCAGCTTTCAATTGGTGCGACGATAGCTTCCATATAGGCAATGCCATCAACCCGCGATGGGTTGCG
>CBFHJI010000010.1:23959-30867 GCA_965656255.1 Alphaproteobacteria bacterium | reverse complement strand
CCAAGGCACATAATTATCATTGGCAGCGTATCAGTCCAGCGCATGGAAAAAGCCTTATTTGAGTAATGTCGAGCTATAAGCGTTATAAATTTAATGAGATCGATCAATCGCGAAAAGTTGAAGATCTTCTATCAGTTCGGCAAGTGCGACTTGTCGCTCCTGAGGCGACATATAGTTACGCATCGGCGGCGACACATTCCCTTTGCTCGATATTGTATCTGTCGTCACATCCGAGCCAATTGATAAATCATCCTCTGCACTCGAGCTCTCTTGTAATGCAGCCATACGCTCTTCATTGGACGAACCAGTTGGTGAATTCTCTTCTTTTTGAGCGCTTGCCAAAACATTATTTATTTCTTGCATGAGTTCATTCTGCTCGATGACCTCTTCTTGTTTCACTAAGTCTTCGACGCGTGCCACGTCATCATTCACCTCTGGTGCCATTTCTTTTGAAACCTTGGTGTTCATATCCGTAGCAATTTCTGAAATTTGATCGGGCAACCCCTTCACCCAATCACCGGGCGTTTGATTTGGCGCGGATAGCACAAGATAGGCTAAGCACGAAGCCACGAGTATATTAAATATAAATAGAGGCATAACACTCTCTCCTTGAACGTATAATTAAGTTTTTTGTTTGTCAGTGCCGTGGCAGGCTTTCTCGTTCACAACAAAGACAAACCGCATAAAAGCTGAAAGGGGCAAACCCACTACTGACGTCATAAAAGCCATGCTGAACTTCTCAGTCAGCTGCGAGATAACACTATTAATAGTCTCGGGCCCTAGCTCTAGCGTTGCCAATGAACCCACCCCCAAACTAATGCCGCATAGTGTATATGTCAGAGCAATAGTTGCGATGGCTGTATTGCTTTGTTGTCCAATCTTGATCCACAGACTGCTTTTTTCTGTATCCGACCGATATTGCAAAAGAGCAAAAACACTGATGATCATAATGATGGCCGTGATGACCAAGTAGCTTGCGCCCAATGTAGAGACGCACCAATTGAAAATATGCCGCGGCGTCACTTCAAAGATTAAGGTTAAAAACGCACATAAAATAATTGTTGAACCACTCAAAAGAGCCGTGGCGCGCGCCAATTGCGTGAGCATTGATGCCGCCCTCTCTTCTCTGCCACGAAAGAAATTATATTCTCCCGAAATAATCACCGCGACACCCGCGTTGTCTGAATTTCGCTGGCTGTTAACCCAACACTATCTAACCAATGGGCTGATAATGCTTTGTTCTTCTCAGCTGCAGCATGGACCATAAACGTCAACTCAAAATTCTCTAATGCCCGCTTTACTTGAGCGTTTGGTCGCTTACCAAGGGACTTATCATAAAGAACAGCACGTTCTAGATCGGCCAGTCGCCTTTGCGTTACGCTCAATTCCTCAAAGCGTTTCTCCGGCGTCAAATCAGGGCTCATAATGAGCTCAATCGCCACACTACGTTCACGCTCTAAGTTTTCAATCGTATTGGCGTGAGCGCTCGTTGCGCCAGCAGAAACCAAAACGGCAAGTGTCATGACTAATTGAATTTTCATATTTCTCTCCTCTTAAATTATTGATCAGCAAAAAGATTATAGGCTTGCGTTGATACGCTGAGATTGTTTGAAGCCATGGTCTCATTCGATAGGGGAGACCCATTGGAAACATCGTCAGCAAGCGCCATCGCATCAAGCGCCAGCAATTGTGCCATATGACCAAGCAGCTCTTCTTCGAGCATGACCAGACTGATTTCGACTTCCACCTGAGCAATCATCGCTTGCAATGCGCGAGGCTGATCAGAGATATCCGTCAGTGGCATTTGAGATTGCATTGGATGTTGCTGAATAGCTTGGCGGATTGCCTCAATGGCATTGAGGTTTCTGTCATAGGCCTCACTGGTTTTTGTCGGCTTCTGATAATCCATAAGCTCAAAGCTCTGACTTATCCGTGCTTGCGCTTTTTGGGCTCTCTCACGGGCTTCTTCTTGCAAAGCCACCACACTGACCTGCCCATCGTTTTTCCGGTTTTGTCGCTGAGCCTGCCTTAACAGGTTTTCATAGACATCTCTCTTTGACTCAAGGCGCTCTCTGTTTTTATTAAGTTTGTCACCCGTCAGCTTAATATAATCACGTTTAGAGCTAATTATTTGATGACGCAGTTCCAATGAATCTTCAGGAGATATCGATGATTTCATTCCCATCAAAGTTTCCGTTGTATTGACGGCTTGGGCAATTTGTCCATCAAGCCCTGTAAGGGCCGCTGCCAGAGGTGATGACTTATAGTCATTCTCGACGGCACGTTCGATCTGCTGTGGCGGCAACATGATGATTTTTTCAGATAATCGTGGCGTCCAGCTATCGGATGATGCAGCATTTGCACTTACCCCGGCAACAACCCATAAACATGCAGATATACACACAACACGAGTTAGAAAAGCCGGGTTTGATTGAATTTTGGAAGAGAGCAACATTTTAATGGGCTCCCCAGTAATTGAGACGACGTAATTCACGTTTTAAATCTGGACGCGCATTCGACGTGGCGAGATGAAGAGCATTGTCCCCGTGACTGGGGTAAATGAGAAGAGAAACAGACGCTAAAAAGGAAGTGCCATCCTGGAATGTCAAATCTTTATCGCCAAAATCTCTTTTAAAGCTATCAAATTCTTGACGTGCCTGAGTAACATCACCGCCTTTAATAAAGTTCAAAATGGCTATTGCCCGCGCTTGCATCTGGGTTTTAGTGTCCACCAAATGAGGCTTATCGGAGATCAAGTCATCACATTTGGTTAAGGCGCGCGCGCTCGCAAGGTAAGTCGCAATATCAGCAGACGTTTCTGCCTTTTGCGATAATTGATATCCTTGGTTCTGGCAAATTGTGTAATCATCCAGTCGCTTCATATCGGCATATCGGTCAGATTGATAATCTAGACGATCAACGCTCTGACTTGGATTCACGACAGTGCCACAAGCTGAAGCCATTAAGCACGCCAGAAGGATGCCAGACACTTTATAAGATTTGTGTAATTGTTTCGACATAACGCTCCTCACTCTGTTCAATTAACGGGACAACGCCCCTGACAGAGTTATGGAAGCTTCAGGCCTATTTTTGCCGCAAAGGACAAATATTTATTGATACACTCATATAATTAAAGGAATTCTTAGGTATTAACGGCACTGGAAAGCGGTTATGCAACAACTATACTCGCATGCCTGACGTCCGATGGATGCCGATTTATTAATGTTTCCACAATAGTCCGCAGCGGACTGCTCTACTTTGGCCATGAGGTCAACATCGTGCCTATACCGGATCATAACTTGGTCAGATCGTAAAACAGCGACATTCCCTGAACAAATCTCACGGCGGCTTTCAGGCTCTTCAACTGTTCGAACCTGGGGACCACAGGCAATGACCACAAATAGGGACAAAATGGAAGCGACTTGCCAGACAGGTCTTAAAGAAGACCGATTTATTGGATTAAACATAAAAAATATACCTGTGCATTAAAAAATACGCTGAAAAATTGTAGATTGACACAATCAAGATGATAGTTTGAAATATTAAATTCGTCTACTCTATTAATCATATAGACGTTAATCGCATAGACGCATTAGTAACGTTGGCGTGTTTTTAATTTATTAACTGGGCTAGGTTTGAGTTTGTTATCATCATTTTTAAAACGTAATAATTTAGTTTGCTTTGTAATCGTATTTTCGTTTCTTGGCTCAATATCTCATAGCATTGCCGCGAGCACGGCGAATTGGGGGGGCGTTGCGCTCTCTATTCAAGAAACGACGGATGATGGCAGCTTTCCTTTTGCTAGAAAAATGCTTGCTTGTGATCCTTGCGCTCACGGGAATATTAATGAATATGCGCGCAACAAACTCGTTGGCAAACCTTATGATAATTTTGAACTGTCGACGTCAATGGTTAGCGTCCGCCAGATTGAAGGCGTCATTCTCTCGGCTATCATCAATCGTGAAAGTGTTCAGATCTATAAAGAAACAACCGGTGATCGCATTTCCTATCTGCACCTATATCGCTTCTTTGTGAACCTCGTTGCCTTTGAATTCAAACAGGGTGAAGCGCGTTACGTATCGTCCCGTCCAGTTGTTGTTCAATACACTGATTACCTGGATCACCCAGCAACACCCGAAGAACAATTCGACGTGGCATATAATCTTTATGCAAATGACACGCGTGGCATTAATATCTTTGATGAACTTTATAAAGCCGGTAAGTCTATGAAAGTTGACGTTTTTTCAGAGAAATATGCCCGTGTTATGCCCGTCATACTCTCCGATGAGGTCAAGTCCGTCATGAAACTTGAAGAGCTTGCTCTTGATGATTGGCGCTATCAGATAGGTCAAATTTTTGAGGCCAGCCTGATCAAGCACTCGGGAGGGGTTTTAATACCTGCCGCGAGTGAGGACTCTACAAAAGCTGATTTTTCAGCAAATTTCTCAAATGCGTCCTTTAAAATACGCTTACCTGAACCGACCTATACAATTAATCTAGATATTAAACGTTTTGTGCCGGTCGAAAGCATAAATGGTGCGCAAAAAACAGTTTGTTTTATTGTTGGCCTTCAACTAACTGTTGATGGTCCGCTCGAGCAGTTAATGGATGGAAAGTTCATTCGCAAACAAGACTCATGCGGAGTAATTTCGGTAAAAGATGAGGTTGACCCTGCCCTAAGATTTCCAGGTTCTCTTTTTAGCTTACTAAATGGAATATCAAAACAGTTTGGTAACGATGTTGATCAGAATTTCATTAAAACGTCAGTTTTAGAGAATCCTAAGAATGTTGTGAATGGCATTAGCACGGTGAAAGCCTTGGTATTTGATCCTTTTAATTAGGGATTATATATGACCTTGAATGACGAGTGTTAATATCATATTGAGAGTCTATTAAGTAAAGTTTGTTAAGTTGTGTCATTGGAGAAGTTAGATGGTGAGTAGAGTTTCCTATTTTGTAAGTTTCATGTGTCTCATGCTAGCATTTGTTTATGTTGGCAGTGCCCACGCAGAGGTTGTACGTGTGTCTGCATCCGCAAAAGTGTCATACAGCAAGTTTGATGGGTCTGTAAAAGACCAAGCATTGCGAGAAGCAAAAGAGACCGCGCTCAAAAAAGCCACCGCCTCCCTCACAACAGCTCAAAAGCGAATGATGCGCGAAATGGAGCAGAGCTTCTTTGCTGAACTCGATAACTTTGTTATTGAAGCAAACGTTCAGGGGGAAAAACAGGATAAGAAAGCAAAAACCTTTGCTTTAGCCATTTCTGCGAGTGTCGACCTTGGGGCCATTAACACATTTTTCATTGAAAACTCTGCTGCTGGCAATCAGCAAGCTGGCATGGCAAGTGACTTCGGGGCATTTTTCATTGCCCGCGTTGAGAATGAGCGCAAACGTTTTGATGACAAAGTAACGAAAATCAATCAAAGCGAAGGCGTATCGACCATTAAAGAAGAAAATGCCTCTGATGATACAAGTTCCGTTGATTCAGTGAGCACTGAAAGCATGAACGTGACCCGCTCAGGCGGCAGCTCTGTTACAAAAAGAGACGAAGTTGTATATGAGCCAAGAATTGATGTGTCTGAAGACCTAGCAAGTGCTGTTCTCGAACTGTTAACGGATGCTGGCTTTGAACCCATGGATCCATTGGATCTGGATGTTCCATTTCTCGAAGATATTATAAATGAAGGAATGATGCGAGAAGATGGCCGCCTTCCAAGTAAACTTGAAAAACAATATCGCGACGCTGCCATAGATGCTGGCTGGACTTTCTTAGGAATGGGTTCAGTTGATATTGGCTCACCTCAAAAAGATCCAGTTCGCGGTGGTTACAAAGTACCCGCAACGGTTCAATTCAAAGTCTGGATGATATCAGATGGTCGCGCAAAAACTGTGGCTTCGGTAAAGCCCACACTCGTTTATGCGCAAGCAGCAGGTGCGGGCGAAGCGCAAACACTGGCCGCTAATGACGCCGCAAAAATGGCGATCACAACTGTCGCTGCACAATTACAACAGAAACAACTTTTCTAAGCCGCTTAACTAAATTTAACATGGAGATAATGATATGAAAATTACACGCTTTAGTTTTATGGCAGCGCTGCTCGCGTTGTCTTTCTCACTAACCTCTGGTGCGCATGCATTTGGCCTAAAACTTCCCGGTGGAGCCGGTGGTGGCGGCGGCAATTGGAGTGCAATTGCTAATGATTTCAACACCGGCCTCGTTACCATTGCGGAGCAATCTGCTGAAACCTCTCGCATTATTGCAACATTGCTTGAAGCTCTTGATCTTAAGCAACAAGCTGCTGAACTGCGTGGCAAAGCTGACAATATCAGCAAAAAAGGCGACAGCCTTGGTGCAGACGATCTCGATGCAGCAACCAAGCTCTCAGATAATGCCGTTGGTGAAATCAAAGCTAAACTAGCATCAGCCGGAACTCTATCTGGAGAACAAAAAACGAAAATGGCTGAAGCAGGCGCACGTTATATCCCAGCGCTCATAAAAGCTGTTGAGGGCGCAAAACGCCTTAAAGATGCAGCCGATAAAGCATCTTCTGCAGGCACGCCAGGTTTAGGTGACGGGGCAGCCGTTATCAAAGTTGCTAAAAATATTCCGACTTTAGCTCCAAAAGCTCTAAGCTTTGTTGGTAATTCAGTTAAAACTGGTTCAACTTTGATCTCAATCTTACGTGAGAATGAAATCGCAATTCCAAAAGCTGAAATGCCATCTATTGCATTTTAATTTTTGAGCGTTGAGGGGAGATCATGTATCTCCCCTCGCGTTTCAATGACGGAGAAAATAATGAGACTCTTAGCTTTCCCATTCTTAACTTTATGTTTGCTTCTAGCCACCCAGAACGAGACTTATGCTTCCTGTGCGCAGTTTGAAGCAGAGGCAGAAGCCGTCTCCGGTG
>CBFHJI010000010.1:0-23862 GCA_965656255.1 Alphaproteobacteria bacterium | reverse complement strand
TGCAATTGTCACCTACGGGGAAGCGACCTTTTTAACTCCAAAACGAAGCCTTATTAGCAGTGCGAGACAAAAAGCAGAATTAAACGCCAAAAAAGCATTCTCTGCTTGGATGGAAGAAAGCCTGTCCTCCGAGTCGGTCGTCGCTGATATGGTCGAGACCGCACAAGCCACGAACCAAGACGGCGAAACGGTTGGATACGCAAAAGAATTAGAAACACAAGTCAATGTCATGCGTTCAAATACGAGCGCTGTTCTGTCTGGGCTGGTCAAGCTCGATGAATGTGTGGATACAGAACAAAAATATATTCTTGTCGAATTGGGCTGGAAACCCTCCCTCTCTTCTTCGGCAGCTAATGCAAAAAAGGCAATGACAGCCCCTCCTAGCCAAAAGGCGACAACAGCTTCATCAGGGCAAGCCACATCATCAAATGTAAATACCGCTAACCGTGAAGTCGCTTCCAGCTCGTCCAAAAAAGGCGGCGTTAATATTATTGTTGTCGAAGTTGAGGGTTATGGTACCGATTTAAAGCGCGCGACAAATGAAGCTTTACGCAGCGCGATAGCTCAGGTTTTTGGTGAAAAATTTGCATCCAGCCAGCGGACTGTCGACTTAGTACAGACACTTGAAGCAACAACGTCATCCGGCGCTTCTGCCGGTGTCGCCGTTGAAAGCTCTGCAAGCTTATCAGATACAAAAAGTGAAACAGCCGGACTCATAAAGTCTTATAGCTATATTAGCAAAGGGGATACGCCTCAGGGGTTCCGTGTTGAACTTAGTGTCAGCCTTCCCAAATATGAAAGCACAATTGACGCAAATAAAAATACAGTCATCGTTCTTATGCCGAAACTATCAGGCGCAATTGAGGCGCCGCAGGACGTGACTCAAAGTGTTGCAGGTGCATTTCGTGATGCAATGGAAACACGGTTAAATGCCGCTAAATCTCTCACAGTTCTTGATCGGCGCTTTTTGGGTGACCAACAGAGAGAGCTTAACTATCTGGCTTCAGGGGCATCCCCCGTTAGCGAGCTGGCAAGAGCCGGTAACGCTGCGGGTGCCGACTTTATGCTCATAACTGAGATATTCTCATTATCATCAAGAACAGATGAGCGCGTCGTTGGCGGCACAACAGTTAAACGGGAAATTATCAATTCAGAAATTGGCATTAAGCTTATAGAAGTTGCATCAACCAATGTTCTTTATACAAAGCGCTTCCCTTTTAAAAATATTAAAGTCAAAACTGAGGCATTTGCTACATCTTTCGCCGAAACTGTTGCAAAACGTGTTGCAGGCGGCGTTGTCAGTAAAGTCGGCGGGGGATATGCTGCCGGGGAAATTGATAATGGTGATGACACGCAAAACGTTAAAAACGCCGAATCCCGCGCCGATGAGCGCATGAAAAAGTTAAAGGAGTCTACACAAAATGATTGGTAATTTCAGAATATTAGTTGCTGCCTCTTTTGCGTTCATCTCAATGCATACAGCAGCACAAGCAAGTTGCGCTCAATTCGAAGCCGAAGCAGAAGCGGTCAGTGGCGTTGTCCCTAAATTTGATGACAATGGCAAATTGCGCGCGATCGTGACCTATGGCGAAGGTACATTCCTTGTGCCCAAGCGGAGCTTAATTAACACCGCACGCGAAAAGGCTACCATGAATGCTAAAAAAGCATTTTCGGCATGGATGGAAGAGAGCATTGAAAGCGAGAGTGTTGTTGCGGACTTAACCGAAGTCGCGCAAGAGACAAACCAAAACGGCGAAACCGTTGGAATGGCACGTGAGTTAGAAACCTCAATTAATGTCATGCGTTCAAACACCAGCGCTGTCTTATCTGGCCTTGTTAAGCTTGATGAGTGTGTCGATACAGAACAGAAATTTATTCTTGTCGAACTCGGCTGGAAACCGTCACTATCAGCCGCTGCTGCAGATACTAAATCTACCATTAATAATGAAGTCGCTCGTGGTCAGGATGGTGGTAAAAAATCATCTGGAAGTGCTGTTTCACAGACCCCATCGCAAATTACGCCATCAAGTGGCTATCGTAAAAAAAGCAGCATGAAGGATGACTTTTAATCGGTCCATCCGTAAATCATAGCGTCAGAGGCCCTGCATGAATGGAATTAAGCTTTGGCTGTTTATTGCAGGTGTCTTCTGCTTATCTAGCACGCCTTCACTGGCTCTGTGCAATAGCTTCACCCATGACAAAACACCAGGCGCATTAGAGTTCACCTATATATGCGAGAATAGTTATTCAAATCCTCGATATAAAATTGTTCAACATTATTTTGGTGAAGACGTAATTGGCATTTTAAATTTTGCGCCTTTTGAGCAGAATATTCTATGCAACGATTATGAAATGGGTCGAGAAAAACGGCAAATGTGTCGTAGCTATGGGGCACGTCCTCTTAAAAAGAGCTATGACGCAAAGCCAAATGACTCATTTCTTTATGAACTTGGCCGCACGAAGGAAAAAACATTAAACAACTTATATGAAGATGATCCTATCTTTGCTTATCCTCAGAAAGTGTCTGCGGTTGACGTTGAGGGGTGTTTTGCGCTGATAGATGATGATAAGAAACTGCACATTGGATATAGGGAAGATGATTTCCTTCCTCTAACGCAATGCCTTATAAATCTTGAGCTTTATATTACTAAAAACCGAAAATCGGTTTTGGGATATTAAGTTATTTCGTGCACTTATTTCTTTTAAAGAGCATCGCTTCTTCAAAAACGTCTCAAAATCCTCCATATTCTAATTATAGACGAATATGAGAGTTATTATGTCACCAAAACTTATGTCCCTAATGTTAGTTTTCCTGCTTGCTTCAGGATTTCTCTGTGTGTCGCCTAACGCTGCGCCCGCTCCGTCGTTAATGGTTCTCTCGGGACAGGATGCAGCATCAGGCATTCAGGAACAGTTCGATAAAAGCATAATGAAAGCGCTCTCAAGCGCCGGACTGAGCACAGTTAATGCTGCAGAATATTTTACAAAAAAAGGTCTCCTCAAAGCACAAGATCTCAATAACCGAGATAAAGTCGCTGACCTCTTAATTAAATTTCACTACACGTTAGGTAATAGTTTAGTCCTAGAGCCCAGAATAAAGCTCAATGCATTGAACGAATGGGTCCCATCAGTTCACCTTAAAAATGCTGATGATCTCAGCAACGTTATTATGTTTGATACGTTTCCTATTCCGGCACTACCAAACAACAAAATCGATATGGCAGAAATAGATGCGGCCGCTTATGGGCTAGCCATTATCCTATTAGATCACTTTGAAAACCAATATAATGAGCAAGGTGGCGGTTATTTTGGACAAGAGACCCATAAAGTTCGAATAGCCATTCGAGGTGCATCAAGCTGCCAACATCAATATGGCGCAGACGCAATTCGATCTTTTTTAAACTCTGGAGAGGAATTGGTTTTACTTGAGGGGCGCGCCGCCAATCTACGAAACTACACACTTAATACTTTTAATCAGGTCGACAGTATTACGTCTGAGCTAAGCAATATTTTCTCTAAGGATCGTCTTCGCGAAACAAAGAATTATGAAATGTTCAGCCGTGCTAAGTTTATCGAAATTCGTTTTTACCCGGATGGCATTCCTGCTTGCAACTAAGACCACAAGGTTGATGACATGACACATTTTATGAAAATATTTCTTCTTACGCTCAGCGCGACTTTCGCCGGCTTCATCGGTGTTTCTTCTGCACATGCGCAATCTGTTATGGTCTTTTCGGTTTCAAATAAAGACGTCAGACAAATAGACACAGAACTCCTGCGTGAGGTTAAGTCCCGGCTCAGCCGCGAGAATTTTATGGTTCTTGAAGAATCTGACATTAAACGCATATTCGATGAGCAATATATTGAGATGGATAAAGATAATATTCTTAGCCGCAAAGAACTCATTACCTCACGCTATGGAACACCTTTTTTAATTTTCCTAAACGCATCACCCCCACGGTACGATGCATCTTTAGCCTTTTTATCAGTAAATGCTGAAGTTTTTTCAACGGCTTCAGGGAATTATCTTGCAAGCTGGTCAATTCCCGAACGCATTGTCGATTTCGAACCAAATTGTGATCTATCATGTCAAAATGCGCTCATGTTGCGTGAGGCGTCATATCTGGGCGTCGAACTAGCTGAGGCGCTTGGTTCTTTGCTGACACAAGGGTCAGGCGCCATTATGTCTACAGGCGAAACCATTCGAACGATAGACATTGAGATGTTAGATATTCCTGAAGATAAACGCTTCATTATCCTTGATTTAATGACAAATGAGTTTCCGGGTTATTTAAAAGTATCCAATGTTCGCTCTTTAGGGCCTCGTTATAAAATGAAATACACCACCACAGCCTCAAGCATTGATCTCAATACTTGGTTATCACTCGCCCTCACGGATATTGGATATAATGTCAATGAAGACATATCCTTAAACATAACCGACTTAAGAATTGATATGCGCGCACGCAGAATTGCGGCCCCGCGTGGACGACTAAATTAAGAATAATGTCAGTCTTAGCAAGGCTTATGAGCAACTAAAGACAACTCGACCTACTCGCTCTGCAAAGCCTCTATCATTGCTACCATGGCAGGGTCTTGTCGGCTTTCAACAAGACTGGCAGCGCTGACCTCAAACCGGAAATCGCCTGGGAAGGCAAAGCCATCATAATCATCGCTCTCGAGGAGTCGCATGGCCACACTTTGAGGCACTGCCGTTAACACATTGCTTTGCCGCACCATGTCGAGGCACGCGGCCTGACTAAACAGACGAAACTTTGGGAAACGATGCTGCTCGAGAAGTGCACTCATTTGCTTGGGCATAGCTTGCACGAAATAATTGTCAAAGCCAGCAATCGCCCAATCAAATTGGACAATCTCATCCATCGCCCGCCCCCCCGCTAGAACGTCATGGCCGTTCTGGCAAACTACATAATAAGGTTCATCAATAAGCGGCGTGATGGCAATCTGACTTTGCTTCGGGAGAGCTTGTAGGGCCCCAGAATGCATTAGCATTAAATCAGCGCGGCGCTGAGCAATATCCTCTAAGGCCAAAAGCGGCGGCTTGCTCTCAGCGCTGACCCGCACATGCGGATGGCGATCATGGAGTTTAAGCAAAGCGGGATGCACCAGCGTGTCGAGCACCACCGGCCCGCAGACAATGTGCAATTGCCCCCCGCCCTCATGAACCGATAGGCGTACCCGTTCAGCATGGGCGAGAAATTCAGGCACCATTTTATATAGACGCTGCCCAGCCGCGGTTGGTGTCACGCTGCGTGTGGTACGTTGAAACAAACCCACGCCCCAACGCAGCTCAAGCGCTTTAATGCTTTTGGTGATTGCCGCATGGGTCAGGTTCACTTCATCAGCGGCTTGGGAAAAACTGCGTAAGCGAAACACCGCCTCAAAATGTTGAATTTGTCGAATATCTGTCATTACTAACTATTAGTAAACAATAACGGCTATTAATTCAATAATATTCATCTATAGAGCAGGTTATAATAATTCCATATTTGGCTGAATAGTCTTTAGGGAGAGTGTCCATGTCTGTCGAACAATTGATTAGCCTACCGGTCTTGGTGCTGGTGATTCCGATTTTCTTTATCAGTATTGCTGTTGAAATAATTGCCGTACGCTATTTCAAGCAACGCGGAAGCCTGCATGCCAAAGACGATGCCGTGAGTATTTTCATGGGGTTGTTCTCAGTCATCAGCAATGGCTCGGCGGCTTTCTTGACCCTTGCCATGTTGGTCTGGGCCCAGCAATTTCAAATAACCGCCCTCCCGCTAACAGTTGCCACTTTGGTCGCCTGTTTTATACTCGATGATTTACGCTACTATTTACACCACCGCATCGCCCACCGCGTTCGCTGGCCATGGGCAATGCACTTTATCCACCATTCGAGCCAACGCTTCTCTATGGCGGTGGCCTTACGGCAAGGCTGGACCAAACATTTCACCGGTACGACACTTTTAAAAGTGCCGTTGGTACTCATTGGGTTTGACCCGATTATGGTTATTTTCTGTGGGGCAGTGAACGCAATTTATCAATTCTTCCTACACACCGAAACTATCGACAAAATGCCGCGCTGGTTTGAAGCCGTTTTCAACACGCCATCTCACCACCGCGTGCACCATGGTAATAACCCACAATATCTCGACCGTAACTATGCAGGCACTTTGATCATCTGGGATAAAATGTTCGGTACATTTGCCCCCGAAGATCCGAATGACCTGCCAAATTATGGCTTAGTCAAAGATGTCGGCAGCTTTAACCCATTGGTTATTTTCAGCCAAGAATATTTGGCGATCTTCAAAGACGTTTTCAAACGTGGCCTAAGTCTTAAGCAACGCCTACTCTACATCATCGCCCCACCCGGCTGGACGCATGACGGCTCTCGGCTGACATCGGATGATATGAAACGTGCCGCTGGTCTTCTGCCCAACAAAGTTCAAGCCCCCGGCGAATAAGCCCATGGCCCATTATGCAATTACGGAACTCTTCATTGTTCTTGCCGCGCTTTACGGGGCGCGCCAATTGCGGGCCCATGATCTTAATTTTACAGCTCTCGGCTTTCTGATTTTCGGTGCCGCCGCTTTTATCGGCGTGATCCGCTTTCCAAGCGGTCAGATTGAGGAATTAGCCGATCTTCATCGCCTTGCCGGTACGCTGGGTGGACTTATCGCCATGCAAGCGCTGACACATCAAATGCTCAGCGATACAAAGTGGGAGCGCGTCCATCTCATCATTTCTGGGTTAGCCATCGGCCTATGCCTGTTTTTACCCGTATTTCGGGTGGCATTTTTTTTACTATGGTCACTTGCCTTTATCTGGCGCATCGGTTTTCACACCCCACAGATTCAACTTCAAAAATTTATAAAAATCGGTATCGCCGCATTAATGCTATTCAATGTCATTGTTTTCAGGCAATCGCCGTTTATCGCACCAGATGTGAGCTGGCATATTTTTCATACGCTGGTCGCGGTTTGGATAATCGGGTTAACCCGTCTACTGGTTCACCCGTTTCGTGTCTAAGGCAAAGCTCGAAAACCACCACTAATCGCGCCCAAAATGGTTTTGCTATTGTTGTGTAGGAATACAGCTCATCAACTGTGTCACCATAACCCCGGCGAGAGATTTTCCCATGCCGAGCGCTATATGCCAGTCACATTATCTCAAATACTAATTTATAATGTGAAATGCTCACCGATTATAAGAAGCCAGTTATTTTGGTATCGCATTAACAGAAGCGTTAAGCCTATCTTCTTAAACGTGAAGCGTTAGGAAGCTAATTGTCTTTCCCAATCATCAACTAAATTGCTGAACATATTTCCCCAGAGCTGATAAGTGATACGCGCCGTATCTATGATAATCTCTTGCTGACATTTATCGTCGATTTGATTAACCAAACGCTCAAAAAATTGCACATGCTCTAAATCCACCGCACCATGGGATGTTAGATAACTAAATCCTTTGGTGGTCGGGATTCCCAGTCGCTTAGCAATAGAGTCCGCCGCCAAAGACGCAATATCGACCGATGTACCCTCAAGCACATGCACCATGCCAAGCATGGCATAGGGGCTAATCCGATCAATTGCATAATAAACATAGCCAACCATGACCCTGACAGCTTGGTCACCTTCATAACTAATAGCGCGATCGACAGCTTCCTGCCCGCCTATGGCACGAATATCATTCAAGATCCATTTTTCGTGCCCTTTTTCATCGTCAATATATTCAATAAGTGCGTCGCGCAGTACAGCGTCATTAGACCCACACCGTCCCAATGCCGCCGCCAAAAGGGGGCAGGTTTGGCGCACATGATGATATGCTTGTGTCAGATAATTTATATAGAGACCAGCCTCAACTCCATTTTCTGCGGCATCAAGAAGCATTGGGGTTGAAAAAAAGGCCTGCCGCGCAGCTTCTGTTTCGGCCTGCAATATTTGGTAAAAAGATTGTTCAGACATTTATAGCCTCCGTAAATTTGAGCTTGATAAAATTGTTTATGTCACGGCGACGCGGACGACCACTGGCCGTAAATAAATCAGCGGCAGCGGCCTCTTCTACGCCCACGCATATAAAATCGTCAGGCTTTGCATAATCTGGAACGGATGCGCAAAGCTCCCTCAAACTAGCAAGGTTATCTGCATAATCATCTTTGTTGAAAAAGGCTTGACCCAAAGCTGTTGGCACGATAAGCGCGCAAAACAAACCATCTTGTCCATGCGCAAGTACGGCGCGAGCAATGCGAAAATCATTGGTCATCATCGCCTCAACCCATTCGGGAGAAACGTTACGCCCAAAGCCATTCACGAGAACGCTGTCTTTTCGCCCATGGACGATTAAGAACCCGCCCTCATCAATGTCCCCAAGATCACCCGTCGCCCATCGTCCTTTATGTAACTCTTTGCCAAGATAACCTGACATAACATTCGGACCGGAAACTGTAATTTCACCGTCGATGATTTTAACATCTAATCCAGGCAAAGGACGCCCAACTGTTCCCGCGCGTACAGCACCCGGGGTATTGAGCGCAACAACAGACCCACATTCCGACAAACCATAACCTTCATAGGCTGGAAGACCCAAATCAGAAGCCAAAGCAATGACTTCGGGCGGTGTTTTGGCACCCCCAACCGCGACCACACGTAGGCTTTGTGGAGCTCTTTCTTGACTTAACATCAGGGATGCACACCAAGCGCGCAATAATTCAGGCACGAGCACCATCACGCTGGGTTGCATAGCTATTGCAGATTCTTGTAGCGCCGACACACGACCGGAAGCTACAGCCTCAGCCGCCTCTGAATCAATGATACAAGTTCCCCCCACCATCAAAGGCACATGAAGGCCACATAATTCTTCTAAAAGAAGGGCGAAAGGTAAAACAGACAAATAACGATCATTTTCGGTTGCAGAAATCGCCTTGGCCAAAGCCTCAATCGTAAAATTCAACTGCGCTTCACCAAGCTGAACGCCTTTAGGTTGACCTGTTGTGCCGGAAGTATAAATGATGCGCACACCGCCGGGCACAACATCAAATGACGCTTCTTCATTGCTATTAGCAATGGTCATTAATCGTGAGGGACGACCGGTTGCTGTAACCGAGTTCAAATGTACTTCGTCGCATAAAAAGAGACCAATATTGGCGTCTTCTGCGATATGCTTAATTTGATCAAGCGAGAAAAAACTGGGTAAGGGCACAAATGTTTTTCCAGCTGCTGTGATTGCCAAGTCGGCAATAACCCAATCCAGACTATTTTGCGCCAGCAAACCGATAACATCAGGCGCATCTGCAAGCGCCTGCACTTGATGTGCAACCGCAGAATAAAGATCGCAAAAACGAAGAACCTCATCCTTTTCTATAAATGCCGGTTCAGTTGATAATTTTCGACTTATTAATGCCTCAAGAGATAGCAGCATTATCTATTACCCATATTTGAGTGCATAAAGAGTTGACCTGCATAATCAGGATGATCGGGTAATAAGTAAACATTTGTACCAGGACCATAATAATCACCCCACGGTCCATCACCGGGTGCAAACGCCGCGTCTGCATGCGCTAAAAAAATGGTTTTTACTTTTTGTCGCTCGAGAATTCTGCTCACCAATTGGGTTGTCGTAAAGATAGCCAGACATTTACCCATGTCCCGGGCTGTGTCGCGGGCCACTTCTAGAATACGAATAAAGTTTTCACGAGTATTGGCGGCAAGGGATGTAAATTCTATCAGATCCTTTGGCTCACCCTGATAACCAAGAGCTCGAGACACAACTTCGGCAATATTATCGCCCAGATATGCGGCTGAAATAAAACCCTCATGATAATCTCGCAAACCACAAGCTGCGACTAGCGCACCATTATGATCATAAAGCGCGATTAAACGTTCAGGAAAATGATTAATATGAGCGCCATAGCAGTCGCGATAGCGTTTCGCAATAAACATCTCTACGGACAAACGATTGGCGTCATTGCGCTCTAAAATACAAGCAGAACTTGATGTCATCATTCATTTCCTTTCATTAAAGAAAATAGCAAAGCCCGCTTACATATGGCTTACACCTTCTTCAAAAAAGAAATTCTTATTTCAAGTCCTCCAGATACACTACTATGGGCCGATACTTGAGCATCTTGTGCCTCGCAAAGAGACCGCACAATGGCCAGACCTAAACCGGCAGAGCCATTAGAATGAGATCCATCCCCGCGATAAAACCTCTCAAAAATATTTTTTTGTTGGTCTAAGGGCACACCAGGACCATTATCGACCAGCTTGAATAAGCCCTCTTCATCATATGACATGGTAACACAAACTGTGCCCCCACCAGCAGCCTGAGCATTATCCAACAAGTTTCGTATAATCACCTCTAACATGGCCTTATCAGCGTGAACCATGACCGGGATAGAAAGCCGGTTAAACGTGAGCTGCATCCCCCGGCGAATATATAATGCGCCGACATCAGATAAAATATCACCAAGCACCGCGCCTAATTCGACTGTCTGATCGTGCTCCAATACCGCGCTTTGAGAATGTGACAATTGCAACAAACGATCGAGAACGATCTCCATAGTCGCAATGTCATCAAGAAGACGGGTTTTTTCGCCGCTATTCGGCAGAAGCTCCGCCTGACACCGCACAATTGCTAAGGGACTGCGCAATTCATGCGCCGCCATGTCGCTAAAGTTTCTTTGAAGCACATAAGCTTCATTAAGCCTTTTTAAGGCATCATTCACTTGTGCAACGAGCGGTAGCAACTCGCTCGGAACGCGCTCTACTTTTAAAGCCTGACCTTTGGCACCTGGTCGGATATTAATCGCTTCTTTTTCTAATTTACGTAGCGAAGAGGTGAGCTGGTTAACCACAAAAATAATGCCGGCAATCAATGTGGCGATAAGCCCGAAAATCATCAACCCATAACTTTCGAACATTTCAAATAATATTTCGTCGGCCAGCACATCATTATGCAAAGGCCCTTGGGCAACCTGAATATTCACCCAATGACCCGGCCCTAGCTTGAACCATTTCTCAGCAGCAAAGAATTTTACACTCTCTCCAGATAAACTGCGAATAATGGAAAAAATACTGAGCCGATTATCACCTTCTGCTGCTGACGGCTTGGTTTCTCGCAACAAGCTTGAGCCACCAAAGCTTTGAATAATATTGCCTTGTTCATCGCTAATGACATAAACAAATTGGCCTGCACCCGCTCGATAATCGCGTTCAAGCTTAACGGGAAGATTAACGTGAACCTTGTTATCCTTCCATGATATCGCTTTCTCAATATCTGCAAGTTGATCGCTGAGTGAGCGATCATTTAAAGAATCCATACGCGCATTAGCCGCCAGCGAAAAAATAATCCAACTACCAGCAAGGGCAAGTCCGACGGTGAGAACCACCATTGTGATCAATTTTAAACGCAACGATATCATAAGCTTACTTCATCCAACATATATCCAACACCCCGTATTGTTTTGACAACACAAGAGCTTCCTCCAGTCTCCATTTTCTTTCGCAGACGATGCATGAAGACCTCCAAAGCATTATCGCTCACCCCATCATCAGTGTCATGAACAGCAGCGATTAAGTTTTCTTTTGTGACAATGTGGCCGCTTCGTCTTAATAAAATTTCCAGCACATCAATCTCGCGTCGGCTAAGGCGTAATGGCTGGCTATTGAGAGTAACTTGTCTGTCATTCATATTGAGTGATAAATTTCCGTAACTCAGCTCTTTTCCTATAAAAGTCTCAGGACGCCGCAAGAGAGCCCGCAAACGGGCCCCTAACTCATCATTATGAAAGGGCTTTAGAAGATAGTCATCGGCGCCAATATCAAGTCCATGAATGCGACTTTCAATACTATCGCGTGCCGTCAAGATGAGAATAGGTATTGCGCTTCCTGCTTTACGAATTTTCTCGAGCAATTCAAACCCATCACCATCCGGCAAGCCTAAATCGAGAATAAGAACATCATAGGCAGCCATGCGCCACAAATCATCTGCTGAAGACAAGGTGCCAGCATGATCCACTCGATACCCGATGGTACCAAGATAATCGCTCAACAAGGTGGCTAAGCGCGGATTATCCTCTACGAGTAGAAGCCGCACAATATGCTCTATTGCAATTCATATTCAATGGTTGAACCATCTTCACCTAGAAATTTAAGATGCACTAACTTGCCGTTCTCATACCACAATTCGCGCTGTAATTCTCCCTGCATAATGTAGTGACGAGCTTCGATACTCTCACCAGACGCCATGACCATGTCCATACCAGCATCGGTAATTTCGACCTTCATATTATGGCCATCAAGTGTATTCATTAAAAGATCTTGTTTGGGTGTTGTCTGATGCCAGAGACTTGCTGGTAAAGCTAAGCTGTTTGTTTCAAAGCGGCCAGCACTGCCTGCAACAATATAATTTCCTTGAACTGAACTTAGATTCAAGAATTTATCCGTGCCATTATCATTTGTTTTTGAATGGTAAGCGACCAGCAGACCATTTTTCCATTGTTCTTCGGCCTTATGGTCAAAGCGGTAGAAGGTAATAAAAGCTACTTTAACCTCTATATCTGTCTCAATTTCGACTTCGAGCAGATCACCCTTGCGCTCAAATGACACTTCATGCGTTCCAATAGAGCTTCCATTGCGTTTAACATTATAGCGCAAACTATCTTCAGAGGCATTTGACGCCATTGGTAAAGCCAAAGCGATGATCATTGTTATAATAAGTTTTGTTTTCAACATTGGCTTTCTCCGGCTTTCCTTTAAGTTTAATATCTTAACGCATGTGGCTTACATTTTCCTTACGCGCAGGATGTCTTTCTCGATATCATCGCAAGAGAAAAATCAAATATTCAAGGCATTTAATCAAATCAAGCAAAAAAGCGCCAGGCTTAACCAGTAACAAGCGGCAAGACCATACCTAAGTTATTGTATATATTAATTTTTTATAACAAGGAGTGATGAAATTAAGAACGCCAAGCGGCGGGGACGAATGCCGCTGAGAGGTAGTCCATAAAAACACGCACTCGCCGTGGCTGGCTAACTCCAGCAGGATAAACAATATGAAGCGCATTGGGTGGGCACTCAAATCTATCAAGAACCGTCACAAGATTACCTTTCTCCAAATCTGCGCTGACATCCCATTCAGACTTAAGCGCAAGCCCATAACCTTCAAGACACCAATTCCTAATAAGACTCCCATCATTTGCAATGCGATTACCCTGAACGCGGTAAAAATATCGTTTTCCATCTATTAAAAAACACCATTCGCGGTCAACCACATGTCCAAACCGCATCGTCAAGCAATTATGGCCGACAAGATCATCTGGGTGATGAGGTATTCCAAATTTCTCGAGATAATGAGGTGCCGCGCATACCAGGCGGCGATTATTACCCAGCTTTCGCGCGCGCATTGAGCTATCTGATAAAGCACCATAGCGCAATCCGAGGTCCACACCTTGTCCAACCAAATCGACATATCCGTCCGATAGCATTAAATCTATGTCAACATTGGGATGCTCAGCCATAAAACCATCGAGCAAGGGCACAAGCCGCGTTCGGCCTAAATCAACCGGCGCCGTGACATGCAATGTACCTGATAAAGTATCAGCCCCTAACTTTATGCGGGCCTCAATTTCTTCTGCTTCTGATAAAATGCGACGTGCGCTTGCAACAAGCAGGCGCCCTTCATCTGTCAAACTAATAGCGCGCGTCGTACGCGTCAGAAGGCGTGCTCCATAATGGAGCTCAAGCGCGGACAGGCGTTCGGACACCGTTGCCGGCGCCAGCCCCATATCACGCCCAGCAGCAGCAAGCCCTTTTTTCTCAACAATACGCAGAAATAGTTTGAGATTCTCAATCAACATAACACAGCCTTATTATTTGTTTTTGGCGAATTGTGTTTTCAGATATTAGGCAATTATCCAAGATCCCAGCAAGTGTAATCTAGCATCACATTAAGGGATGTTTCGATGCTTATAGACCATAACACATTACACAAAGATGAGCTTTGCAGGACCATAACAGGCAAACTTGTGGCCTTGAAAAAACTCAAAGCCTTAAGGCCTAAGTTTGTCAGGCACCTAAGTTTGTCAGGCAAGAGTCAACCTTAATGAAACCTACTCCCAAAACACACCTCAACATATTTATGAAAGGACTCCTCCCATGACCAACACACTTTTTTCAGCCATAAAACTTGGCTCTCTTACATTACCCAATCGCGTCGTTATGGCACCTATGACCCGGTCGCGAACCACCCAACCTGGAAATCTGCCGAATAAGATGATGGCTAAATATTATGAACAACGCGCCTCTGCAGGGCTTATCATCACCGAAGCAACCCAGATTTCGCAACAGGGCCAAGGCTATTCATTTACACCCGGCATTCACACGCAAGGTCAGATAGATGGATGGAAACTCATTACGCAGGCCGTTCACAAAGCGGATGGCCGTATCTTCCTACAGTTGTGGCATGTCGGACGCATGAGCCATGCAAGCTTTCACACTGATGGCCAAACTGTTGCGCCTTCCGCATTATCACCCGAAGCGCAAGTCTGGGTGGCAGATCCTAAAACGAAGCTTGGCGCTATGGTTGACTGCCCAATCCCCCGCGCCCTCGATACAGATGAGATAGAAGATATTATAGATGACTACCGTGAGGCTGCCTCCAACGCGATAAGTGCGGGATTTGACGGTGTCGAAATACATGGCGCCAACGGGTATCTCATCGACCAATTTTTACGCCGCTCTTCAAACCACAGAACAGATCGCTTTGGTGGCTCGAAAAATAATCGTATTCGTTTTTTGGTGGATGTCGCCGAAGCGATCGCTGACGAAATTGGGGCCAGCAGAACCGGTATTCGCCTATCGCCTTATATTACACAAAGAAATATGGCCGATGATGAGATCATCGACACAATGCTCATGGCAGCCCATGAAATTGATCGAATAGGGCTTGTCTATATTCATTTATCCGAAGCCGATTGGGATGATGCTCCGCAAATTCCAGAACAGTTTCGGCACGATCTCCGCGCCACCTATTCGGGTAAAATTATCGTCGCGGGAAAATACACTCAAGACCGGGCCGAAACAATCTTAGATACTGGGCTTGTGGACATGGTTGCCTTTGGCCGCCCCTTCATCGCAAATCCAGACCTACCCATAAGATTTGCGATGAATATCCCCCTCTCTGATTTCGATAATACAAAGCTCTTTGGTGGGAGTGAAGAAGGCTATAGCAATTATCCAAAATGGGAGCAGATCTAATGACATTAAGCGCAAAACATATCGCTACAGGACGCAACAATCCTAATATTGGAACGCAAATGGTTTTAGAAACAAACACAATGCGTGTATGGCATATGCGTCTTGCTCCAGGGGAAACAATGCCCGCCCACAGGCATTACCATCCTTATTTTTGGTCCGTTGTTACAGATGGATGCGCAATTGCAGAATATGATGATGGGCGCACAACACCCATCTCATATCAAGCTGGCGACACTCAATATTTTTCTGACCTAAGTGCTGAAAATGGGTTCGTTCACAATCTCATCAATACGGGAAAAACAGAATTGATATTTGTTACCGTCGAATTTTTAACAAAAGAGGCATAATCATGAAAGCTGTTGGATTTACACATTATTTACCTGTTGACGACATCAATGCGTTTCTTGATGTCACCTTACCCAAACCCACGCCCAAAGGGCATGATCTATGCGTCGCGGTTAAAGCCGTGGCCGTTAATCCTGTTGACACGAAAGTGCGTGCTCAAAAAGATAAAGTTGAAGAGGTCCCTCGCGTCATTGGCTATGATGCGTCAGGCGTTGTTGAATCTGTCGGTCCTGATGTAACTCTCTTTAAAGTCGGTGATGAGGTTTATTATGCAGGAGACATTACGCGCTCAGGCACAAATGCTGAGTTTCACCTGGTGGATGAACGCATTGTTGGCCATAAGCCCAAAACACTCAGCCATGCTGAAGCCGCTGCCCTGCCCTTAACAACCATAACGGCCTATGAGGCATTGTTTGACCGACTAAACATTGACCGCGACGGTGCCCATAAAGAAGAAACAATCCTTATGATTGGTGCCGGAGGTGGGGTCGGATCAATTGCGATTCAATTGGCCAAACAAGCGGGCTTAACTGTCATCGCAACAGCCTCTCGAAGCGAAACAAAAATGTGGGTGCGCGATCTGGGTGCTGATTACATTATCGACCACAGCCATGATCTTGTTGAACAGATTAACAAACTCGGCTTTCCCTATGTCAATCATATCGCCATCTTCAACGATATGCGCCATTGGAACAGCGCTGTTACATTAATCAAACCGCAGGGTGGCATTGTATCCATTGATGACACCCACCTCCCCATGCCCATGGAAGGCATGAAAACCAAAGCCGCCAGTCTTCATTGGGAGTTCATGTTTGCCCGGTCCATGCATCAGACAGAGGATATGATTGAACAACACAAACTCCTCTCATATGTAGCCGAACAAATTGACGCTGGGAAAATAAGGTCAACTGTCGCAAGCATTATGTCGCCTATTTCAGCGGCAAATATGCGCGAAGCCCATCGCTTAATAGAAACAGGCAAAACCAAAGGTAAAATTGTTCTAAGTGAGTTTTAGACCAACCAATTATTGTTGTTACAACGCCTAGCAGTGCCGGATATTTTGCGAAAAATATTCGGCATTTAGCTCATCTTAGAATAGAGATGACCTAAGCTCGCGCGAGGTGCAATATATCTAAAATATCTTGCCGTTCGGTAATTTGGCGTGAATTTGCAAGGATCAATCCATGCTGAATTCCGGCATCTGCAATTTCATCAAATTTATCGTCACCAATGCCAACATCAGCCAAGCAGCTTGGTAAGCCAAACCCTTTTATTAAGGCACCAACAATCTCATGTGCCGGTTGGTTAGGTGTCCCCAATGCATTGGAAATGGCTGCTTGACCGGGTTGGTTGGTTTGGGCATTCCATTGCAAAACAGCCGGCAGCAACACACAAGATGTTTCGCCATGCGCAACACCAAACATTGCGCCGAGAATATATCCCAACCCATGGCTTGCCCCCATACGCACCCGCCCCAAAGCTGGGGCCACGGACCACACGCCCTGAAAGGATAACATCAACGCATCGCGTTTTTCTTGCTCTGAATTTGCCGCAAAGCTCTGCTTTAACCCGCTCGACATCAGCTTTAATGTCGATAAAAACTGTTCTTGTAAAATAGGGTAGCCATCAGGCGATAAATATCCTTCAGCTCCATGATCGATTGTTCTTATAGCGGCCGAATACCAAAGGGATGCTGGGGTTTGCATGGCGAGTTCGGGATCAAAAATAATCGCAATTGGCGCAAGCTCAGGGTGGCTAAACCCTTGTTTCTCTTTCATCTCCACAACCAAGGCCCCACCCAGCGCAGCAAATTCCGCTCCCGATAAAGTCGTTGGCACAGCAATCGCACGAATATGACCAACCTTATTATCAATCGCTCCTCCCAACCCGCCAGCCCCAAAGGCGTAGCTATTAAGCTGATCCCGTGTGGTAATGTCATGGGTTAAGCAAAGCTGAACGATTTTCGTTGAATCGATAGGTGTCCCCCCGCCAACAGAAACCAAGAGGTCGGCTTCTGCCGCGCGCGCAGCTGAAGCGGCGGCTAAAATATCTTCCTGGGGAGCATGCGCTCGAATACCGGTATAGACCCCGGCAAATCGTGAGCCAAGCACATGTTGAAATGACGCCAAAAGATCGCTCTTTTGCATGACGGACTGAGAGGCAATAATAAAAACACGATGCGCCCCTAATTTTTCACTTTCTTCCGCCACACACTGCGCGGCTGGCCGGCCAGCGATCAAGCGTTGAGTGCGGCCAAACTCATAATCAATCTTATCCATCGTCGCTCTCCCTGATCTGCGTGCGCTTTGAGTGTTTAGCCTGTCGCCCTGAAACACGCTTGCGCCACAATCGAAAGCTCGAAGGCTTTAGTTCGGTTCGCATAATGCGAATAACTTCGCCTTCACTCAATCCAAGTTGCTGCTTAATCTGATCAAAACTTGTCTCATCATCCCAAGCCATCGCAATGACTTCAGATAGATTTTCTTTATCCATGAAGGCTCGCCATCAAATGGGCGCTCATATTAATAAGCACAATGATTTATTTCTTTAATCAGCATCATGGGTTTTAAAGCCCGCCGCCGACCAAGACTCGATACCCCCCTCGAGATTATAGATTTCCAATCCGCTATTCTCAGCCAATAATTTTTCGCATGCTTTATTTCCACGCATGCCTTTTTGACAATGAATAATAATTTTGCCGTCCACGCTTGGTAAGTCCGCGCATGACAATGAACCAAGTGGCGCTAAATGCGCGGATGGAATATTTTGTGCGTCATATTCAGATTGCTCGCGCACATCAACCAAAATGGCCTCACCAGCCTCAATCCATTCTTTTGCAAGTTCCGCATTTATCATTTTTATAGACATTAATTTACGCTCCATAATGTTAAGAAATATATTCTGAGATTACTCTCTGCTTTCAATGATTCAGACCTCGAACCGAGAGTTGTGAATTTTATCAAACCTCCGACAGTTCTATTTTACCCGCACCGGGGAGTTTCTCAGCAAATCTATTACCAAGCATTTGTGCCGGCGTAAAACACCCACCTGCGCCATTATACCCCATCAGATGACGGGACGTCATAATGATGCCATCCATGGTCACGGTATAACCATTTGGCACACGCAAACGCGCGACAACTTTTGTGCCTGCTGCATTGGTGACCTCACCCCAAACATAAGTATCACTACTGTCTCGCTCTTGCTGAGTTGGGCCCGCGACACTCTGTTCAATTTTCTTTTTGGCAAAGTTTTGAATAAATTTAAGCTTAAGCAAATATTTAATGATCGGAAATAAGTAAACGCCCAAGCGCCCGCCACTGTGGGCAGTATATACCATAATATTTGGAATTCTTGTTTGCCAATAGGCGGTTGATAAATCACCCCACGGAATGACTGAAGACGAAATAACCCCATTGCCATAATCAATGTCACGCATTTTATAGCCGCGGCCAACCGTGACCATTTTTCCATTGAGGCGAATTTTCATTCCTTCTCCCAAGGCTTCGACCGAGGTTTTAGCTGTGCCTTGGCTGAGCGAGGCATTGCCCGCAAAGCCAAGGATCAAATGCGTGGCATCTGGCATAGTTTCATGCAATACCCCGGCCACACAATCGGTTGGAATAACATCAAAGCCAACGCCCGGACAAAGCACAACACCCGCCGCCTCTGCCTGCGCATGCAAGGCTTGCGCTGCATCAAAAACCGCCACTTCGCCGGTGATATCTGTGTAATGTGTGCCAGCTTGAATGCAGGCCTTCATCATCGGCACCGCCGTTGCCGAAAACGGGCCAGCGCAATGGCTGACCATTTTAACATCCTCTAATTGAGCAGCAATATGATCAATATTTGACAGATCAAATATGCGTGCTTCCAATCCATATTTGGCGGCGATTTGTTCCACGAGGTCTTTATTGCGACCTGCCACAATGGGCTTCAACTTACTCGCAACAGCTTTTTCTAGTGCAAGCTGAGCCGAGTAGCCATTGGCGCCATAAATCATCCACTTATTTTTTAATGGACCCGACGCAGATCCCGCCTTGGTTTTAGAAGTTTTATTAGCTCTCGAAGCTCCTTTAACTATTTTTTTATCAGACATAAACATTCTACTCCCAAAGCAATAATAACATTGTGCAGTATAAAGACGCTTTAGAGTGCAAGACAAGAGTGCATTCACAAGACCGCATGGAGAATAAGAAAACTCTGCCGCCGCTGAACAATCGCCTCAATCTCAATAATCCTCAACAAGCGCTCTCGCAGACAGACATCTGGGCTCAGCTAGCATCACCGAGAAAAGAAATGTCACCTCACAACAAAAACCATCACGAATAGCACTCAAGATAGATTAAGCCCAAGACCGTTCATGGACCCATATCAATTCAAATCCAGTATGGTGATCAGCCCCTGTGAACAATCGCCTCAATCTCAATAAGCGCACCATTTAGAGCAAGCTCAGAGACGACAGTGCTTCGCGCTGGAAAAGTGACATCACCAAAGAAATTACGATAAACATTATTGTAAGCTGCAAAGTCCGACTTATTCACTAGCCATGTTGTGACCTTTAAAATTTGACTGATATCAGCACCTTCGGCCTCAATGATTTTTTTGATATTTTCAAGACATTGCTGCGTTTGCGCTTCAATGCCATTTGCAAATGTACCATCTGCCTGAAATGGCAGTTGGCCAGATAAAAACATAAGATCCCCGGCAACGCGAAAAGGCGACATGGGAACCGCAGGAACAGTATTTGATGCTTCAGTCATTTTTACCTCCTTAAATTATTAGATTATTGAAAGACATGCTTTATCAATATGTTAGATCGATAAACACAAAACCTCTTACGCAAAGATCGACTGCCGCCGCCGCGCATCGAACGCAAAATATGCGGCATTAATATCCGGCTCTTGTCCGGTGAATATGTCAGCAAATAGATGGGCGGACCCAACAGCCTTTGTCCAACCCAAATGGCCATGCCCACAATTTAACCATAGCCCTGTCACGCCCGAGGCGCCGATAAACGGACGACCATCTGCAGACATAGGGCGTAATCCGGCCCAATTTTCTGCTCTATGCCAATCAAGGTTGCGACTAATATCTGGAAATAATTTATCAAAAAATTGACGTAGCAAGGCGATGCGTTTTTGATCAATTTCTGTATTCATTCCTATAAACTCGGCCATTCCAAGTACACGAAGTTTATGCCCCAAAGGCGTCACAGCAATATGCAAAGTGGGATCGATAATCGCATGCTGAAGAGGCTTACAATCAACGCCGTTGATATCAAGCGTGATTGAATACCCTTTGGCGGGCTGGATCGGTAATACTATGCCAGCTTGACGCGCAAATTGGGGTGCGTTCACGCCCGCACAAATCACAACCTGACCAAGCAAAACCTCCTCCCCCAACCGAACTCCTGTCACCTGTCCATTCTCAATGAGCAAGTCTTGAACGGTTTCGCCCAGACGCATGGTGCCACCTTTGGTAATGGCGGTTTCAGCTAAGCGCTCACAAAATAAACGCGCATTTCCAATATGGTCATCTGGAAAAAGTAAAGCACCAGATATTCCATTCACCGCCTGCGCCAAGACAGGTTCGCGCGCCAGTAACCCATCGCGATCAAGAACCTCAAAATTCAGCCCCTGATGGGCTAAAAGATCTGCCAATTTAAGTGCCGTTTCGCGCTCAACCTCATTGCGAAAAATTTTAAGCGTGCCGACATCCGCATGTTCAAATTCAAGCTCCAAACGCTGGCAAAGTTCAATTGTCTTCTTGGTTGAATAATGCGCTAACTCAAAATTGGCTTTTGTTGTTGCGATATGTCGCGCCGGGATAGAATGCTGTAAAAATGAGATCCCCCAATTGATCAGTTTTGGCACTTGCGATAGGTGAAGTTTTATTGGCGCATTAGGGTTAAACAATGAAGCAAATAAGTGCCCACCAATGCCTGGATTATTCCACGGATCTGGCAAGCTTGGATGCAAGACCCCCCCATTGGCATAACTTGTACCGCGGGCAACAAAAGACTCTTTTTCAACCAAAATAGTCTCAACGCCACGTGACACAAGCTCATAGAAAGTTGAAACACCGAGAAGACCACCACCTAATATTATAACCTTATTATTGGGCGTCATGTTTTTTCCTTTTTTATTCTTTCTTTCGATGGTTTAAAAATTTTACCTCGCAGTTTTATCGCAAAAATCATAGCTAAATGCGAGTATTCAAAGATCGTTTTTTCGATGGACTCAACGCGACAAACAAAACCATATCCTCATGACAGTCATCTTATGAAAATGCGTACAAAGCTTGATCAATAATTCACGCATTTCAAGGCATTAATCCTAAGCTTTTTTTGAGGCAAGACGCAAGATGGGTATGCTCAAATCCCTACAAGCCCGCCGGTATCCTTCTGCTCAAAAACAAAAAGAGGAAGAACACCAGTGACCTTATTACAAAATTTTGGCCTCTTTCAGAAAACGTCTCTTATAACCAATTTGTAAATCATATCAGCCGCATTGGCTTAAGCAAACGAGACCTGAACACGCCCCAAACCCTCTATCTGCAATGTATAGGTTTGGTTTGCTTCCACAGGCACAATGGGGCCAAGCGCACCCGAAAGAACCAAGTCACCTGCCTTTAAAGGACGACCAACTTCCGCCATTTTCTTTGCCAACCACAAACAAGCGCTGAGCGGATTACCAAGGCATGCCGCGCCGATACCGCTGGATACAATTTGACCATTATGCTCAATCGACATTTCGCAATTGTGATGATCAAAGGCGTCAAGCTTTACAGGGCGTGACCCAAGAACATAAAGACCCGATGAAGCATTATCTGCAATCGAATCCATAATACCTATATTCCAATCCGCAATACGAGAATCGATAATCTCAATTGCAGCCACAGCATATTCTACAGCCGAGATGACCTCCGCCATAGTAATGCCTGGCTGGTCGAGGTCTTTGCCAAGAAAAAAAGCAATTTCACCCTCAAGCCGTGGCTGCATAGTGCGCGACAATGAAATTGTCTCGCCATCAGCATAGGCCATATCAGAAAACAACATGCCATAATCTGGTTGGTCAACACCAAGCATCTCTTGAACCGCTTTCGAGGTTACACCAATTTTACGCCCAGAAAGAATGCGCCCATCATTAAGCCACTTCTGTGTATTCATATCTTGGATTGCATATGCGTTGTCCATGGTGAGTGTATAATCATCGCGCAAAGGGCTTATCGCTAGATTTGTTTCATGTGCCTGGCGAAGCGCCATTGCAGCTTTATCAATTTCTTCTTTTGTCATGGATCAACTCCTATTCGGATGAAATTTTTTATAAACCATATTCATGAGCTTATCCACGCTTATGAATTTTAAAATCCTATTATTGAAAATAGGGCTTATGCTTCCGCCAAATGCTTTGGCAAAACTGTACCCTATCGACAGGGTATGATTGAATGTTATGCTAATTTCTGGGTGACCGGGCCCAATGCAATAAATGGAGCGTAACTTGCAAAAAACAGTAATCGACCAAAACAACATCAACAGCCAAAGAACTGCCCGATACACCCTGTTTCTTCTAACCTTAGTTTATACACTCAACATTGTGGACCGCTTTATTCTCGGTATTCTCCTGCCGCAAATCAAACAAGAAATGGTTTTGAATGATAGTCTCCTTGGGCTTTTAACTGGTGCAGCTTTTGCTATTTTCTATGCAACACTCGGCATGCCAATCGCCCGCCTTTCAGAACGTTATTCCCGCAAAACCATTATTGCGATTTGCCTGGCCTTTTTTAGCGCCATGACAGCTTTGTGCGGACTGGCTACAAATTTTCTTTGGCTCTTCATTGCGCGCATCGGCGTCGGTATTGGAGAAGCTGGCACTATGCCCGCAGCAGCCTCCATGACTGCGGACCTATACCCAAAAGAGAAGCGATCAAGCGCCATGGCTATTATGTCCGTTGGCGCAAATATAGGCTTATTAATTGGCTTTATTGTCGGGGGATATGTCGCGGCTCAATATGGCTGGCGCGCAGCATTTATGGTCATTGGCTTACCCGGCATCATTCTCGCATTGATTATTTTGCTTACCATGGATGAGCCAAAGCGCGGCGGCGCAGATAATTTCAAAATTGGCGACAAGCAAGATGCACCCACATTCACTCAATGTGTTCATTTTCTATATAGACAAAAATCTTTTTTGCGCATGAATGCTTGCTTCGCGCTTATGGTTGGAACATCGACGGGCGCTCTTGCTTGGGTATCCTC
>CBFHJI010000009.1:0-34167 GCA_965656255.1 Alphaproteobacteria bacterium | reverse complement strand
ATTCTGCTTGTAACCGTCATAATCAAACTTCTTTTCTTTCCACTGGCCAGTCGCTCTTACGTCACCATGGCCAAGATGAAACGCGTTCAACCAGAAATGGTGCGCATTCGCGAAGTTTATAAAGATGACCGGCAAGCCCAACAGCAACAACTCATGAAATTATATAAAGACGAGAAGCTCAACCCACTCGCTGGTTGTTTGCCTGTCTTATTACAAATTCCGGTTTTCTTTGCCTTGTACAAAGTGTTGTTTGTGACACTCGATATGCGCCATCAGCCCTTTTTTGGATGGGTGCAAGACCTTGCCGCGCCAGACCCAACAACAATCTTTAACCTATTCGGCCTTATACCATGGGACCCACCAAGCTTCCTTATGCTTGGCGTTTGGCCATTGCTCATGGGCATTACAATGTTTGTGCAAATGCAGCTTAACCCACCGCCCCCAGACCCTGTACAGGCGATGATATTTAAGTATATGCCAATCTTCTTTACATTCTTATTGGCAGGCTTCCCGGCTGGACTGGTTATCTACTGGGCATGGAATAACTTCCTCTCCATATTACAGCAATCCTATATTATGCAACGAAACGGCGCAGAGATTGAGCTGCTCAACAATATTGGTCTGCGCAAAAAACAACCAGAAGAGAGCAAATAAATAATGCAAAGCCCCGTTCCAGAGGGAGATTTTTTGGCCGCGGGGCATTGGTTATTTGCGCAAGGCTGCGACTTTGTTTTAGGTGTCGTCAGCCTGTCAGGTTTGCCAACCGACAATGCAATGGAAATTGCTTTTGCCGGACGCTCTAATGTAGGCAAATCAAGCCTGCTTAATGGGTTAACTGGCCGCAAAAACTTAGCGCGCACATCCAATACACCCGGCAGGACACAAGAGCTTAACTTCTTTCGTCTTGCGCCAAATCGCCCAGGCGGGCCTTGGCTTGTTGACATGCCGGGTTATGGTTACGCAAGAGAATCTAAAAACAAGATAGCGGCTTGGAATGAGCTTCTAACCACCTACTTACGCGGACGGGCTAATTTACGTCGAGTCTTTGTCTTGATCGACAGCCGCCATGGGTTAAAAGCGAATGATATGGCAATGCTCGATGACCTCGATGTTACAGCGGTGGTCTATCAAATTGTCCTTACCAAAGCCGATAAAATCAGCGCCGCAGACCAAGAGCGTGTTGTTGCAGATACAAAGGCCCGCCTTGTTAAGCGCCCCGCCGCTTATCCCGACGTTATATTGACCTCGAGCGAAACAGGGCTTGGCCTAGATGAATTACGTGGCACAGTGGCAACACTGGTTGATCTCAACGCAATAGGGTATAAAGCCTAACAAGTTTACGTTATAACAACATGGAAATGACCATGGACCCCCTTAAAAGGCGGGAGGACAAATAATGAAACGCAAAAAATTGACTTCCGATATGAATAGCAAAGACTGGCTCGAAAAGGCGCATGTGCTTACACAAGCGCTTCCCTTTATGCAGCGCTATGACCGCAAAGTAGTTGTCATTAAATTTGGCGGTCATGCTATGGGTGATGCAGCTTTGTCACAAAGTTTCGCGCGCGATATTGTTTTGCTCAAACAGTCAGGCATTCACCCGATCATCGTTCATGGTGGCGGCCCCCAAATTGCAACTATGTTGGAACGGCTTAACATTAAAAGCCGCTTTGCCGACGGCCTCAGAGTAACAGATGCGCCGACTATCGAAGTCGTCGAAATGGTGCTGGCTGGCGTCATTAATAAAGATATCGTCACAGCAATCAATCAAGCCGGCGGCACAGCCCTTGGCCTATGCGGAAAAGACGGCGACTTATTGGTTGCCACCAAAACAAAGCGCAAAATGCGCGATCCAGATAGCAATATTGAAAAAGTGATTAATCTTGGCTTTGTCGGTACCCCGCAAAAAGTAAATGCTCAACTTTTAGAAACGCTGGTGAATTCTGACATTATTCCAGTTATTGCCCCAGTTGCCACCTCGCGGACAGGACAAACACTTAACGTAAACGCAGACACAGCCGCCGGGGCCATTGCCGCTGCCCTCAAAGCTGAGCGCTTATTATTGTTAACAGATGTCAGCGGAGTTCTTGATCAAGACGGAAAATTGATTGAACGCTTAAGTCTTCGCAACGCCCAAGCCTTAATAAAAAAGGGAATTGCCAAAGGGGGCATGATCCCCAAGCTCGAAACATCCATGGATGCTATCCGAAACGGTGTTGGCGCCGTTGCCATCCTTGATGGGCGTGTGCCCAATGCTGTGCTCATGGAATTATTTACCGAGCTTGGCGCAGGCACATTGGTTGGTTAATCGATGCGACTAAGCATAATTATTGCAGGTCTTGCGTGTTTTTTCGCCCTTACATCAGCGCGAGCCGAAAGCGTGTCCCTGTGCAATGAGACAAGTTATTTTCTGGACATTAGCACAGCCTATGCCGATGGTGGCGCAAGCCGAAGCGAAGGCTGGACCACTTTAGCCCCCGGAATGTGCGAAGATAAATTTGGCAACCGGCCAGACGACGCGGCAGGATATGTTTACGCCGTCTCCCATCAAGCCCATGCCGGCAAAGGCATAGAGTTTACGGGCCGAGAGCGCTTTTGTGTTGCGAATGTTGGCGAGACATTTCAATTAGATGGACGTCGCGAATGTCGTAATCGTGGCTTTGTCGGCGTTGACTTTGCGGCCATAGACTTAAGGTCTTCTCAGCCCATTGTTACATTCACCGAACCTGAAGGGTTTGAAAAAAAACGCGCCGTGATTGCAGGTATTCAACGAGCACTTCGCGATATTGGCTATGATATATCGTTGATTGATGGTTTCTCAGGAAGACAAACGACAGAAGCGATTGAAGATTTTGCACGAAACAGCAAATTTACCGATACGAATAACCAACGCCGCTTGCTCGACGAGCTTTTCAAGCAGGCAAAGAAAAAAAGTGCCACACGAGGCCTACGATTTTGCAATCAAACCGATTATCTCGTATGGGCAGCCGCAGGCTATTTAACCCCCACCGGCGCCGCCTCTAAAGGTTGGATCCGGGTGCCGGCCAAAAGCTGCAGCGTCGCCATTAATGAAACACTCAATGATCGATATTATTTTACCTATGCAGAGGCCGTCACAGCCGAAGGTGCAATTGTGCTAGAAGCAGGCGGACAAAAAATTTGGGGCGGAACGCATAATATGTGCATTAAAACGACCCGGTTTAATATAGATGGAAACGAAAATTGCGTCGCACGCGGCTTCCAAGAAGCTGGCTTTGCACGCATAGATTTAAGCGACCAGAAAAGCTGGACAGTAACACTAGAATAGTTGGGTAAATGAGTATTATGGATTTTTCGCATATAGAAAACTGGGTTTTTGACCTGGACAATACGCTTTACCCCGCAAAACATAATTTATTTGACCAAGTTGATCAGCGCATGACGGATTTTATTGCCAAAGCGCTCGCCGTCGATGCTGTAGAAGCGCGTCATTTACAAAAGCTATATCTCAAAGATTATGGCACCACCCTTGCCGGCTTAATGCAACATCATAACATGCAACCTGATGCATTTTTAGAATTTGTCCACGATGTTGATGTCAGTGTTTTACCGCCATCACCCAGCCTGAGCCGCGCAATTGATCGTCTACCAGGACGAAAATATATATTCACCAACGGTACTCACGCCCATGCACAGCGCGTGATGCAAAGATTGGGCATCGACCATCAATTTGATGATATTTTTGATATTATCCGAGCCAATTATATGCCCAAACCAGCCGCCAATATTTATACAGACATGTTAAATTCATTTGGTCTCGAAGCTCAAACCACAGCATTTTTTGAGGACATGCCGCGTAATTTAAAACCAGCCCATGATTTAGGCTTAACCACGATCTTAATTCGTAGCCATGAGTTAGATGAACTCGAACGGTCATATCATGGTGAGGATGATGGCGATCACGTACACCACACCACGCATTGCTTGGAAACATTTCTGACAAATATGAAATTTAACTAACCCAGCCATGCTTAAGAAACGCTATGATCTTCGCGTCTCACCCGGGCATCTCTTGACTTCGACGCCCTTACTGATAATTTCCGCCTAATACATTTTCGCTTAATACCAAGCACATAAAGGACACCCTAATGGCTCATTCAGCGCTCGAACAAATTATAAATGATGCATTTGACAATATTGCTTCTGTATCGCCTGCAACCCAAGGGGATATTCGTCAAGCGGTTGATCAAGCACTCGACATGCTAGACAAAGGCGAAATGCGCGTCTGCGAGAAACAGGGCAATGACTGGATCGTTAACCAATGGCTCAAAAAAGCTGTACTTCTCTCTTTCCGTCTTCGCGAAATGAGTGCCCTTTCTGGGGGACCTGATGGGTCAAGTTGGTGGGATAAAGTTCCTTCTAAATTTGATGGTTGGTCCGCTGATCACTTTACAAATGCCGGCTTCCGCGCCGTACCAAATTGTGTCGTGCGCCATTCGGCATATATCGCACCCGGTGTTGTTTTAATGCCAAGCTTTGTTAACCTCGGAGCTTATGTTGATAGCGGAACAATGGTGGATACATGGGCGACCGTGGGCTCATGCGCACAAATTGGCAAGAATGTACATATTTCTGGCGGTGCTGGTATTGGCGGAGTTTTAGAGCCACTTCAAGCCAACCCAGTGATTATTGAAGATAACTGCTTTATCGGCGCACGCTCAGAGGTCGCCGAAGGTGTGATCGTACGCGAGGGCGCTGTTCTTTCTATGGGCGTTTTCTTGTCAGCCTCAACGAAAATTGTCGATCGCGCGACAGGCCAAATCCACCGCGGGGAAGTGCCTGCCAATTCAGTCGTTGTCCCTGGCGCATTGCCAGGCGAAAACGGCCAACCATCGCTTTCATGCGCCGTAATTGTTAAAACGGTTGATGCGCAAACCCGAAGCAAAACATCGGTCAACGATCTTTTGCGTGACATCTAATGATTGATCCCGTTCAACTCACCGCAGCGCTTATCAAATGCCCATCGGTTACACCCGCTGACGCAGGCGCTCTGGATGTTTTGCAAGACGCACTTGAGGGCCTTGGCTTTACATGTAAGCGCTTGCCATTTGGTGATGATGAGGACGGATCCCAAGACAATACGCGAATTGACAACCTCTATGCGCGGCTCGGCAATACGGCACCCCATATTTGTTTTGCTGGCCATACTGATGTGGTGCCAACCGGAGATATAAACGCCTGGCAAGATGACCCTTTCGGCGGCACCGTACGTGATGGCGCGATTTGGGGCCGTGGCGCTGCAGACATGAAAGGGGCTATTGCCGCCTTTGTTTCCGCAGTTGAAGGTTTTCTGGAAACAGAAACCTTAAAGGGTTCCATTAGTTTTCTAATTACTGGCGATGAAGAAGGCCCCTCCGTCAATGGAACTGTTAAAATGGTCGAGTGGCTTCGCAATAATAATGAAATTATTGATGCCTGTATTGTCGGCGAACCCACAAATCCGAACCAGATAGGCGAAATGATCAAAATAGGTCGTCGCGGAAGCGTGAATGGGGTTGTGACCGTTAATGGAACGCAAGGCCATGTCGCCTATCCGCATTTAGCACTTAACCCAGTCCCAAGCGCCATTGCCCTAGCCAGCGCTCTAACCCAAGATGCGCTCGATGATGGGACTGACTTTTTTCAGTCTAGCAACCTTGAAGTTACCAGCTTTGATGTCGGCAATATGACAACCAATGTCATTCCCGCCACAGCAACCATTCGGTTTAATATTCGCTATAATGATCTATGGAACCGCGACAGCATTACAACGTGGATTAATGATCGGCTTAATAGCGCAGATATAAGCGCATCATTCGACCTTCGCCTTTCACATACGGCAGATTGTTTCCGTACGGAAAAAACACCCTTTATTGATGATCTCGCGCAAGCCATTTCGGATGTAACCGGCAAAACACCTGAACTTTCGACAAGTGGCGGCACATCTGATGCCCGCTTCATTAAAAACATATGCCCTGTGATAGAGTTTGGTTTAATTGGCCAAACGATGCACATGATTGATGAACATGTGCCAACCCAAGCGATTATTCAGCTTCGCGATATTTATCAAGCGACGCTTAAAAACTATTTCGCTGGATAATCAGCCCGCATTAAGAAAAGGCCATGGGCCGGGGCAACAGGCGGGCATGCCGCACGGTCACAAGCCGACAAAGCCGCAACAACATCGTCTTCGCTCCACCGCCCTTGACCAACGACCTTGAGCGCGCCCACCAAAGAACGCACTTGATTATGCAAAAATGACCGGGCTTCGGCACGCACATAAACATATTCTTGTTCTTGCCACACCATCATTAAATCAAGCGTTTTTATTGGCGAGGGCGACTGACATTGAACAGAACGAAATGTTGTAAAATCGTGCTGTCCTAAGAAAATTTGGGCGGCTCTATTCATTGCCTCAATATCGAGCTCTGTTTTAACCCACCAATGCTGAGCCGCATCAAGCACGGGGGGCGCACGACGTGTCACCAATTGATACAAATAGGAACGCCCAATAGCTGAAAAGCGGGCATGAAATGTATCATCAACTTCTTCCACAGAAACAACACTGATTGGATCAGGCCGCAGGTGAAAGTTCAAACCATCGCGCACTTTAAAAGCAGGCCGTACGTGCTCAAGGTCAATATGCGCGACCTGCCCGCGCGCGTGAACGCCTTTATCTGTCCTGCCCGCGGCAGAGATAGAAGGCGTTTCACCACAAAATTGCTCAATGGCTCGACTTAAAGCATCTTGTACAGCTTGCCCATTAGCCTGCGTCTGCCAACCGCAAAATGGTGCGCCATCATATTCGATCGTTAATTTATAGCGCTGCATGTTAAGCCATCCCCAACCTTAAGCGCACGACCATTTTGGAAGTCACGAATTGACATAAGCGGCTTGCCAGCGCGCTGTAAAACAACCGGCAAAACGGCGCCTTCCCCACATCCGATCCAACCTTGCTCATCAAGCACCTGCCCGACAAAACCACGACGGCTCATATCTGTTTGAGCTTGTAATATTTTGAGCCGTTGGCCATCGTGATAGCACCAAGCACCTGGAAAAGGCGAGAGGCCGTTAATATGCGCGGCAATCATTGCCGCAGATCCTTGCCAATCGATTGCCGCTTCGGCCTTGTCAATTTTTGTCGCATAATTTGCAGCCGATTCATCTTGTTCGACAGGCATATCCGGCAAACGCCCGGCCTGAAAATCATCAAGGGTTGCACAAAGTGCACGCGCGCCCAGCATCATGAGTTTGTCATGCAAGGTGCCGGCTGTATCGTCTTGGGTAATCGCGCAAACATGCTGCGACCACACAGGCCCCGTGTCCAAACCAAGCGCCATTTGCATAATGCTAATACCAGTTTCCTGATCACCCGCCATAATGGCCCGCTGTATTGGCGCAGCACCCCGCCACCGTGGCAAAAGTGAGGCATGAATATTCCAACACCCCAATCGCGGCGCATCCAAGATAACTTGCGGTAATATAAGTCCATAAGCCGCAACCACAGCCAAATCAGCGTTAAAGGAAGAAAATGTATCAATATCCGCAGCATCTTTAAAATGTGGGGGCGTCAAGACAGGGATATTGTGCTGCAAAGCCAATTGATGCACTGGAGATAATGTCTCCTGCATGCCCCGACCGGCTTTTTTGGGTGCACGCGTATAAACCGCAACCACTGAGTGATCTGTTGCGAGCAATGCCTCAAGCGAGGCCGCAGCAAAATCAGGGGTTCCCATAAAAATAAGGCGCAAAGCCATTATCGATCTACCGTAATCGCGTCGCGCTCTTCTTTCTTGAGCTTTTTTGTAATCCGATCACGCTTTAAACGTGACAAATGATCTAGGAAGACAATACCATTTAAATGGTCCATTTCATGCTGAAGGCATGTCGCGAGCAGGCCATCGCATTCAAGAACTTGCTCTTTGCCCTGATAATCGAGATAACGCACATGGCATTGCTTTGGCCGCGCAACGTCATCATAAAAACCGGGCACAGATAAGCATCCTTCTTGGTAAATATTTAATTCATCGGATGCCCAAATAATTTCAGGATTTACAAAATAACGAGGCCCTGTCTCTGCGTTCAAAGCCGGATCGGCCTCCTCGGCGTCAGAATCTTGGTCAGTGGCGACATCCTCGCCACGATGCGACAAGTCCATAACCAAAATGCGCTTAGGCACAGCAATTTGAATGGCAGCGAGACCAATGCCGCTGGCGGCGTACATGGTTTCCAACATATCATCCATTAAAAGACGCGTTTCATCGGTCACAGAATCAACTGGGTCTGATATAGTTTTAAGACGGCGATCCGTAACTGTGATAATTTTGCGTATGGCCATAATGTTGAGATAAGCAAACCAAACCCTCAGGTCAAGCCACGACAATTCTAGAATGGCTGTTTTTAGACGAATTTTGATCAAAATAGATTAAAATACACTCGAATAATAGGAAGCATAATGGATATTCAAACGATAATCTTAATTGGGTTGGCCTTTCTCATAGCCATATTGGTCGCCTTGCTTCTCATGCGCCGGGCGCCGCAGACGGATGCAATCGCAACCATTCTCCACCAACTTGAGCGCTCGCAAACAGAAATTACAACGCGCATGGCCGCCCTAACCGAGGCACAAGCCTCCGAACGTGGTGAATTGCAACGCACATTAAATGAGCGCCTCGAACAGGTGACCCAATCTGTTCACACAAACCTCCGTCAAACAAATGAGACAACCGGAAAGTCACTATCGGCACTTAACGAACGTCTTGGCGTGATCGATGCCGCTCAAAAAGAAATTACCGCGCTTTCAGGACAAGTTGTTGGACTCCAGCAAATATTAGATAATAAGCAAGCACGAGGCAGTTTCGGTGAGACACGTCTCAATGACCTCGTGCAGGACGCCTTGCCGCGTGATGCTTATTCTTTCCAGCACCAGCTATCTAATGGCAAGCGCGCGGACTGCCTTATCATTTTGCCGAACCCGCCGGGCTCTATCGTGGTTGATAGTAAATTCCCATTAGAATCTTATCAGGCGATGCGTAATTCACAAACCAAAGAGGATCTTAAAAAGGCAACAGATCAATTGGCCCGTGACACACTTAAACACGCAAAGGATATTGCTGAGCGTTATATTATTCCAGGCGAAACTGCTGATGCGGCGCTCATGTTCCTTCCCTCCGAAAGTGTTTTTTCTGAATTACACCTCAGCCTTCCCGACGCTATTCAAAAATGTCGGGAGATGCGCGTTTACCCCGTATCTCCTAATACTATGTGGCTAACACTCAACACAGTTCGCGCCATCATGCGGGATGTCGAAATGCATCAAAAAGCCAGCCTCATTCAAAAAGAGGTCCGCGTTCTCATGGAAGATGTTGGGCGCCTCGGCGAGCGCGTGGACAGTTTACGCCGCCACTTTGGGCAAGCCGAAAAAGATATTCTCGATATTGAAACATCCTCACGCAAAATCACCTCGCGCGGAGACAAAATTAGCAATGCCGAATTAGAAACAAAAACAGAGACAGTTGCTCTCGATTTTACCCCTAAGTCAGACCCCTAATCTAACATTGGTAAACGCGCGCGCATTGCTGCGGCCAGCGTGCCATCATCCAAATAATCAAGCTCACCCCCCACAGGCACACCGTGGGCCAAACGTGAAATCCGAACACCGCGATCTGACAACATATCCATAATAAAATGCGCCGTACTTTGGCCTTCTACCGTCGCATTCATAGCCAGAACAAGCTCGGTCTCAGGCGAACATCGAGCCGATAAGCCCGATAGATTGAGATCATCTGGCCCGATACCATCGAGCGCAGATAAAGTGCCACCCAAGACATGATAAACACCGCGCGTTGCCGCAGCACGCTCCAGCGCCCAAAGGTCGCCCACATCTTCAACAACGCAAATCACATTTTGGTCTCGCCGCGGGTCGGCACAAATGGTGCAGGGATCACTGGTGTCAATACTACCGCATGTACCGCAAGTAACAATTGCGTCGCGAGCGGCCAGAAGAGCATCGGATAATGGATTAAGCAAATTCTCACGTTTGCGCATAAGCTGAAGAACAGCACGCCGTGCTGACCGCGGGCCCAAACCAGGCAAGCGCGCCATAATTTTTATCAATGCCTCAATTTCGGAGCCAGACATTTACGTCTCGTCATCCATGTCGCTATTTGCTTCGAGCAACATATTGTCTTCAAATGGCTCAAGCTCAGTGACAGAAACAATCTCGGCGCTGGGAAAAGCCACCAAAGCCGCCTGAACGAGCGGATCTGCTTTTGCCCGTTCTTGGCGCCGTGCTACTGCATCCAACTTACGCGTCTTAAGTGTTTCCGCCCCTCCACTGCTCGAGAGCGTTATCATCCACTGCTCGCCTGTCCACTGGCGTAATTTCTTTGTCAATTCTTGAGCAATATTAGGCTGGCCCTCGCTTAAACGTAACTCTATGCGGCCAGCCTGATCGCCCGAAGGCGGCGTAAATTGAACAAGATGCACACCCCCTTCAAGCGCGTGGAAAAGACCAATATCGCGTTGCTCACCAACAAAAGCGACAAGTTCTTTAAAACTGTTAATTTGCGGGCGCGTATCGACCTGAGCCTGAGACACTGCATCAATAACACTCTCGCCACTGGCCAACTTGCGTTGCCCCGACATATTCATTGGCGCTTTCGCTGATGGCACTGGCCCGCTAGATGCCCCGGTCGTTTCTCCTGATGGTTTTGTGCCCGACGAGGATTGCTGGCTCGGCGCTGGATGCGCGCTATCATAGGCGCGCACGAGATCACCCGGTGTGGGCATGTCGGACATATGAGCAAGGCGCATTAGAACCATCTCAGCTGCGGCCCTTGGATTGGTCGCAAGTGTAACTTCCTGCTGGCCCTTCAATAATATTTGCCAGACCCGTGCCAAAACAGGCATAGACAAAGCATCGGCCATCTCGCGGCCACGCCGTCTCTGTTCAGCAGCAACGGTCACATCTTGATCCGCGTCCTTAACAAATTTTAGGCGGGTCACCCAGTGTGTCGTATCAGCAAGATCGGCAATCACAACCGCGGGCTCCGCACCCATATTATATTGACCCTCAAACTCAGAGAGCGCCGAGGCCACATCACCCTTTAAAAGCGCTTCCAGCAAATCAAAGACACGGCCACGATCAGCCATTCCAAGCAGTTGACGCATTGTATCGCCTGTTAAGGCAGCGACATCTTCTCCACTATGGGCGAGCGCGCGGTCAAGTAACGACAAGGCATCGCGCGCAGAACCTTCGGCCGCGCGCGCAATTAAGGTCTTCGCTTCAACGCCTAAATCTGTTTTCTCAGATGCACATACGCGGTCTAATAATATGAGTGTATCTTCAACAGTGAGCCTGCGAAGATCAAAGCGCTGACATCGTGACAAGACAGTAACCGGAACTTTACGAATTTCAGTTGTTGCAAAAATAAATTTAACATAAGGTGGCGGCTCTTCGAGCGTTTTCAGCAGCCCGTTAAACGCGGCTGTCGAGAGCATGTGAACCTCATCGATAATATAAACTTTATAACGCGCAGAAGCCGGGCCATAACGAACACTATCGATAATTTCACGAATATCACCGATACCTGTGCGCGAGGCCGCATCCATTTCCATAACATCAACGTGCCGACCCTCCATAATAGCATCACAGTGCAACCCATAGTCATCGAGTTGCGTGGTCGGTTCTTTGGTTACATCTGTTTCATAATTAAGCGCGCGCGCTAAAATACGAGCTGTTGTTGTCTTACCAACCCCGCGCACACCGGTCAGCATAAATGCATGGGCAATCCGACCAGAATCAAATGCATTGCGAAGCGTTTGCACCATGGCCTCTTGGCCAATCATATCATCAAAATTTTGGGGTCGGTATTTACGTGCTAGCACCTGATAGCCAGCACCCTTAGCCTGGACATTATTCTCAGCATCAGCATCGGCTAAAATATCAAACCCCATGCTCATATCTTCTGCTGATGACATCTCATTTGGAACAGCGCTTGGGTCCTGGTCATCTTCCGCCATCTGCGCATCTCCATAGGTTAAGCAATAAGCTTACAGTCCGTCGGCGCTCGCCGTGATCACCAACTTAAAATTTCAGGCGCCCGAAATAGGCTTGCAGGCAAAACAATTACCCAGAGCAAGCACTCAAGGTGGGAGACTGGACAGGCAACCCGCACCTAACTCGTTAGGGCTGCTTCCTTCCGGATCTGACCCGGTTGGCGAGGGATGCGTCTGCCGCCAATCTCCCACTGCTTTATAGCAAATTCTAATGCGGAGGACAAATGCGCTTACACCCTTGCCCACAGAGATTTGTCGTGTAACGTAATGCAACTGGCACAAACTAAATCCAAACCCATATTCGTAAAAAGAGAATAACGATGACGTCTGATACGCCCATTATGTTTTCAAATAACCCGCTTGATCGCGCGGGCCACTTAAGAAATGATCCAGAGTGGTTGCAAGCGCAACGTGACTCGGAAAATTCACTTTTTGTCCCCTTCTGGCATCAGCAACCACTGGTACTTCCCCCTATTTCGGCTGATGAAGGCCCTGATATTGGCTGGCTACCGGCTTCGGCTATGGGCTCTCTCTTGGCTCAGGAGGGACGTCCTGTCATATTCTTGGGGTTAAACCGCCGCCAAAAGGCTCTTTTTGCGGTGGATATAAGCGACCTGGCAGACCCGGAAAACACGGGCCCATTCGCCAATATGGGACAATTTGAAGACTTACGCGCGCTGGCCGCTCGCGGCGATATGAGCGACGGCGACCTTGCCATCATGGCCCAAGCCAAAGCCCTGCTTGATTGGCATCAACGCCATGGATTTTGTGCGCAATGCGGAGGTCAAACCATTCTTTTAGAGGCTGGCTATAAACGACAATGCACAAGCTGTCATGCTGAGCACTTTCCAAGGACAGATCCCGTTGTCATCATGCTGACCATCGACAAAGATGGAGAGCGCTGCCTGGTCGGCCGCCAACCCGGCTGGCCCAGCAAAATGTATTCTGCTCTGGCTGGTTTCGTTGAGCCCGGAGAGACAATTGAGCAAGCCGTTGCCCGTGAAATGATGGAAGAAGCAGGCATTGACGTTGAGGATGTGCGCTATGTGGCCACACAACCATGGCCATTTCCAGCCTCGCTCATGATCGGCTGCACAGCACGGGCACGGACAACCGAAATCACGATTGATGGGCAAGAGCTTGAGGACGCAAAATGGGTCTCACGCGAAGATATTAAGCAATCCCTCGATGGCAATGGCACAATCAGTGTTCCGCCGACCATGGCAATCGCCCATCAGCTCTTAGTTCATTATATTAAAAACATGTAAACCAGAACGTCATTTGCGCATCTACCATCCGCGCGGATTTATGCTCCAGTAAAATTCGCGCGTTCTGGCGCTGCTGGATAAACACCCAATATATCAAGCTCTGAGCAGTAAAACTTGAGCTCCTCAAGCGCAAGACGAACGCGCTCATCATCTGGGTGGCCTTCTATATCGGCATAAAATTGGGTTGCCGCAAAGCTGCCATTAGGCTGGTAGCTCTCAATCTTGGACATATTAACCCCATTGGTCGCAAATCCACCTAAGGCTTTATAAAGAGCAGCAGGCACATTTCTAACGCGGAAAATGAAGCTCGTGATAATGGCCTCTTCGGCAGCATCCGCATCATCCGGCGTGGAGGACAATACCAAAAAACGTGTCACATTTTGGCTACTATCCTCAATATCAGCCTGTAAAATATCAAGGCCATAAATCTCGGCCGCAAGGGCTGACGCAATCGCGGCTTGCGTCTTATCCTGCAAGGTGGCAATCATTTGCGCCGCTCCAGCGGTGTCACCCGCGACAACGGGTTTGAGGCCGCGCGCAGTAATAATATTTCTACATTGACCAAGTGCCATTTCATGGCTGTGAACATGGGTCAAACCATCAATTGCAGCTCCTTTAATGCCCAATAGGCAATGCCGTACGCGCATAAAATGCTCGCCGATAATATAGAGGCCTGAACCTGGCAACAAACGATGGATATCAGCCACGCGGCCAGCGACAGTGTTTTCAATTGGCATCATGGCCAAATCAACTTCACCAGCGCGGAGCGCTTGGAAAGCGCCATCAAAACTCAAACACGGCACCACAGTGTGATCAGGGTATCGATCCTGACATGCAATATGGGAATTTGCTCCCAACTCGCCTTGGATCGCTATTTTTTTGGACATATTTTCCTCACGACAGCACGAGACGCGCTTTTTCCAAATCCTCGGGCGTATCCACACCCAAGGGGACAGTATCAACAATCGCGGCATTTATAGCAAATCCTGCCTCAAGGGCGCGCAGCTGCTCTAAGCGCTCGCGTAATTCGAGAGTCGACGGCGGAAGCGTCACAAATCGCTCAAGCGCGTCACGACGATATACATAAAGACCAATATGATGATAATGCGGCCCAGGCCCATCGGGGACAGTAGCACGACTAAAATATAGGGCACGGCCATGGTTTTTTTGAGCCAAACTAGGCGACAACACAGCCTTAACCACATTTGGGTTTGTTCGCTCGGATTCGTCTGTAATTTCGGCAAGCAATGTTGACATATCGGCATCACCCAAAGCGTTCACCGCCGCACTGATAAGCTTGGGGTCCAAAGTCGGCAAATCACCTTGCACATTAATAATGATCTTATATTTCTTTTCAGGATCAATGGCTTGCAAAACGTGGTGAATTCTATCTGTCCCAGATGGCAAATCAGCGGGTGTTAGAATAGCTTCTCCGCCGGCTTGGGTTACTGCGTCCACAGTTTCCATCTCGCCAGCCGCCACAATCACGCGCCCGCAACCAGACTCTTGAGCACGATGAACCACATGCACTATCATTGGTAAGCCGTGAATATCGGCCAACGGTTTATTGGGCAGCCGCGTCGACGCCAAGCGCGCGGGAATAAGAATAATAGTTTCTAAATTTTCTTGCATTTTACCATATACAGACTTGCGATTTCTCCTGTCTTTCCTTACTTTGTGCGACGCAAGGCCGCAAGCCTAAAAAACGAAATATGGTTATAGTGCGGTTCTCTAATTTTGGGGGAAGTCATGGACTCATTTGAACTTAATAAAATTGCCGGCGCCGTTCTTTTTACACTGCTTGTTTATATCGGCATCCAAAATTTGGGAGATATTTTGTTCAGCGTGGATGAGCCTAACCCTAACGCATTTATCGTAGAAGGCGTTATAGAAGAAGGCGCTACAGCTGAAACAGCCGTCGCAGAAGTTGTTGAAACACCAATTAGCGAACTACTATTAACGGCTTCAGCTGAAAAAGGCGCAAATGTTGTTAAAAAATGTGCCGCTTGCCATAATTTTGTTAAAGATGCACCGCACAAGATTGGACCAAACCTTTATGCGGTCGTTAATAGAGACATAGCCTCTTCTGGCGGCTTCGGCTATTCAGCAGCACTGAGCGGGCTTGAGGGCAATTGGGATGCAGAAGCACTTAACGGCTTCCTCAAAAATCCAAAATCTTATGCTGCCGGTACATCTATGGCATTTGCGGGTCTGCGCAAAGAAACTGACAGAGCGGATGTCATTGCCTATTTGAGTAGCCTTAAAGATTAAAGCGACATAGGATTCCTTGAAACGCACTTGCACGCTTCAACTCTATTTGCTTCACTGGTATTGTCATGCCTTGGCTTGTAAATGAGCCGATGGGGATGATCTCATGAGGTATATATGTGTCTATTCAAAACAATTAAAACGGCTAAAAAGGATGCACAATTGCCAAATCCTTTTTCACTGTCTTCGCACTTATTCCTGAAAAAAGCACTTTATACCGGTTTTTTAACCGCATCACTCGCGCTATTTGGCGTGTTTCCTGTCAAAGCCGGCGATACAACGACATATGAAAAACGGCCCACTCATGGCGTCTCCATGTTTGATGATCTTGCGCTTGGGCCTGCTTTTCCACATTTCCCTTATGTCAATCCAATTGCACCCAAAGGCGGAGAGTTTCGGCAGGCTGCCATTGGCAGTTTCGATAATCTTAATCCATTCACCATTAAGGGACAAACAGTCCAGGGTATTACCCTTATATATGACACACTCCTTACAAGCAGCGCTGCCGAACCTGGCGCAGCTTACGGCTTACTTGCTGAGAAAATTGAACTTGATCAGGATAAAAAGGGTGTACGCTTTACCCTCAGAAAACAAGCGCGCTTTCATGATGGTACACCTGTTACTGCAAAAGATGTTGTCTGGTCATTTGACGCCATTCGCAACGCCCATCCTTTTTATGATGCTTATTTTCATGATATTGAAAAAGCAATCGCGGTTAATGATCACGTGGTTGCATTTGCTTTCAAACAAAGTGGCAATCGCGAATTACCTCTTATCCTCGGTCAATTGCCTATTTTGCCAAAACATTATTGGAGCGCCAATGAACGCAGCCTGGACAAAACAACCCTAGAGCCCCCCCTAGGCAGTGGACCTTATAAAGTGGGTAAAATCACCACGGGGCGAACCATTGTTTTTGAGCGGGTTAAAAACTATTGGGCAAATGACCTTAATGTGACCATTGGACAATATAACTTTGATACGATCCGCTATGATTATTTCGGAGATGATACAGTCGCCTTCGAGGCCTTTAAATCGGGTGATTTTGATATACGCCGGGAGTTTAGCTCCAAGAATTGGGCGACAGGTTATAATATTGACGCGGTAAACCAGGGACGCATTAAACTTGACGAGGTTGCGCTGCAAAGCGGCTCAGGTATGCAAGCCTTTATTATGAATACGCGCCGCGTGCCTTTTAATGACAGCAACATACGCCAAGCATTTAACTTGGCTTTTGATTTTGAATGGACAAATAAAAACTTATTCTATGGGCAATATGCACGCACCAATAGTTTCTTCCAGAATTCTGAACTAGCTTCATCAGGTTTACCAAGTGCTGATGAGCTTGCGCTCCTCGAACCATTTCGCGATCAGCTGCCACCTGAGCTTTTTACAACCCCTTTTAAAAACCCAGTCTCCGATGGCAGTGGCAATATTCGCAACCAACTCAGGCAAGCAAATGTTTTACTTAAAAAGTCAGGGTGGCTCGTAAAAGACGGAGAGCTGCAAAAAGATGGCCAAGTGATGGAGATTGAGTTCCTCATCGTTCAACCCAATTTTGAACGTGTCATCGCACCCTATATTCAGAATCTAAAGAAACTTGGCATTAAAGCCAATATCCGGGTCGTCGATCCCACACAATATCAAAACCGTTTAAATAAATTTGACTATGATGTCATTGTCAGCGGCTTTCCCCAATCTTTATCACCCGGCAATGAGCAACGTGATTTTTGGTCCAGTGCATCGGCTGACCGCGAAGGGGGGCGTAACGCGATAGGCATTAAAAACCCAGTCATCGACAATCTTATTGATAAACTTGTCTTTGCAAATACCCGCCAAGACTTGGTCACCGCCACGAAAGCACTCGACAGGGTTCTATTGTGGAATCACTATGTTGTACCCCAATGGTATAGCCCGAACGAGCGTTTAGCCTATTGGCAGGGCATCGCGCACCCTGAGCCTATGCCACCTTATGCATTAGGACTGCCCCAGATCTGGTGGCGAACAGCCGCCCCACCCTATAAAACAGCACAAGACAACAAGGCGAATGGGGAGCCCAGCGCAGAATGAGCCAGTATATTCTCCGACGTCTTTTGCTGATGGTGCCAACAATATTTGGCATATTAGCAATTAGCTTTGCCATTGTTCAATTTGCTCCCGGAGGGCCGGTTGAACGCGTGATTGCCCAATTACAAGGGCATGACCAAGGGGCAACTTCGCGCTTTTCAAATAATCAGATGGAACAACTCGGAACGGGAGGCGACACAAAATATCGTGGCGCTCAAGGTCTGGACCCAGAGTTTATCGCCGAGCTTGAAAAACAATTTGGTTTTGACAAACCTGTATACGAACGCTTTTTCCTCATGGTATCAAATTATTTGCGATTTGATTTTGGAGAGAGTTATTACAGAGATGTATCTGTCATCTCTCTGATCAAAGAAAAATTGCCTGTGTCCATCTCTCTCGGTCTATGGACCACGCTCCTCACTTATTTTATTTCAATTCCCTTAGGTATTGCTAAGGCTCGAAAAGATGGGGCGCGCTTTGATACATGGACATCGACAATCATCATCATCGGATATGCCATACCGGGTTTTCTATTCGCGGTTGCTCTTATTGTGTTATTTGCAGGCGGAAGTTATTTCGACATTTTTCCTTTGCGCGGCTTAACCTCAGAAAATTGGGAAAGCCTCTCATGGTCTGGAAAAGCGCTTGATTATCTTTGGCATATTTTCTTACCTGTGCTTGCACTCAGCATTGGCGGATTTGCAACAACAACACTCCTGACAAAAAATTCCTTTCTCGATGAAATTCGCAAACAATATGTCATGACGGCGCGCGCCAAAGGATTAACCGAAAGTCGCGTCCTTTATGGCCATGTTTTCCGCAACGCCATGCTCATAGTCGTCGCTGGCTTTCCCGGCGCATTCATTGGTGCTTTTTTCACGGGCTCCCTGCTCATTGAAACTATTTTCTCTCTCGATGGATTGGGGCTCCTATCCTATGAAAGCATTATCAACCGCGACTACCCTGTCGTTTTTGCCTCGCTTTATATATTTGGCTTAATGGGATTATTCGTGACACTTATCTCAGATCTCACATATGTATGGATCGATCCTCGGATCAATTTTGAGGCGCGGGACTAATGGCAAGTTCTGACATAACCAACCGACGTTGGCAAAATTTCAAAGCAAATCGACGTGGCTATATCTCGCTATGGCTTTTTTTGTTACTTTTTGTCATCTCGCTTGGTGCAGAGTTCATTGCCAATGACAAACCTCTGCTTATTCGATACGACGATGCTTTTTACACCCCTATCTTCAGTGTTTATGAGGAGACAGTCTTTGGTGGCGACTTTGCAACAGAGGCAGATTACCGTGACCCTTTCGTGCAATCCCTCATCGAAGAAAAAAGCGGCTGGATCGTCTGGCCGCCCTTACGATATTCTTATGATACTATTAACCTAGATCTCGAGCGGCCGGCACCATCCCCACCCGATCATCAAAATTGGCTCGGTACTGATGATCAGGGTCGCGATGTCTTGGCGCGTCTCATTTATGGCTTTCGCATATCAATTCTATTTGGGCTTCTGCTCACTATTTTTTCATCCATTATAGGGGTATGTGCCGGCGCCGTTCAGGGTTATTTTGGCGGATGGGTTGACCTTGGGCTTCAACGCTTTATCGAAATCTGGACAAGCATCCCAACGCTTTATTTGCTCATCATCGTCGCCTCTGTGATTGAGCCAACATTTTGGATCTTACTTGGTATATTACTCGTCTTCTCATGGGTTTCATTGGTTGGCGTTGTCCGGGCTGAGTTTTTACGCGCCCGTAACTTTGAATATGTGGAGGCTGCACGTGCACTCGGGGTTTCAAGCATTCTCATCATGTGGCGGCACGTTTTACCAAATGCCATTGTGGCAACACTAACCCTAATGCCATTCATTCTAAACGCATCCATCACCACGCTCACATCGCTCGACTTTTTAGGCTTTGGATTACCGCCGGGCTCACCTTCGCTTGGCGAGCTACTTGCCCAAGGCAAAAATAATTTGCACGCACCATGGCTTGGACTTGCTGGTTTTTTTGTAATTGCCCTCATGCTCTCACTGCTCATCTTTATCGGAGAAGCTGTGCGTGATGCCTTTGACCCGCGGAAAGTCAGCGCATGACCCTCCTTCATGTCAAAGATCTCTGTGTTGACTTTACGCAAAATGGGGCAGTCACCCATGCGGTACGTGACGTCAGCTTCACACTCGATGCTGGAAAAACACTTGGTATTGTTGGCGAAAGCGGCTCTGGAAAATCAGTCACAGCCATGTCGATTTTACAGCTCTTGCCCACACCCCCAGCCTCATATGCCGGTGGTGACATTATATTCGACGGCCAAAGCACAATGACCGCAAGCGACGATACGCTCAGAAAAATACGCGGCAATGATATCGCCATGATTTTTCAAGAACCGATGACAGCTCTCAACCCGCTCCATACAGTCGGCGCGCAAATTAGTGAGGCTCTGTCCTTGCATGGACAAAACGCTAAATCCTCTAAGTCTGAAGCTATTGCACTCATGCAAAGGGTTGGCATCAAAGATGCTGAAACACGTTATTCCAATTACCCGCACGAATTATCAGGTGGCCAGCGCCAGCGCATCATCATCGCCATGGCGATTGCAAATCGCCCTAAACTCCTGATTGCCGATGAGCCAACCACCGCTCTTGATGTGACAATCCAAAAACAAATATTGGACCTCTTAAAAGACCTTCAAGCCGAATATGGCTTAGCAATCCTTCTCATCACCCATGACCTTGGGGTTGTACGTTATATGGCGGACACAATTTGTGTGATGCAGAACGGCGAAATTATCGAACGTGGCAATGTCGATGATATTTTTAAAGATCCCAAACACCCCTATACAAAAACGCTTTTTGATGCGGTTCCAAAAGATAGCCCACCTCCCCCTCAGATCAAGCAAAGCCCTATTTTGGAGGCACGCCATATACGTGTTCAGTTCACAATAAAGAAAAATCTGTTCAGCTCTGACGACACATTACAAGCCGTCGACGATGTGAATATGGTTGTTTATCCGGGCGAAAGCCTAGGGATTGTTGGGGAGAGCGGCTCGGGCAAAACGACACTAGGCCGAGCACTGCTGGGGTTACAAAAATCAGAAGGCGACATTATATTCCGCAATCAATCCACGAATACCTTTTCTAAAAAACAAGCGCGCGCGCTTCGAAAAGACCGTCAGATTGTGTTTCAAGATCCATTTGGTTCATTGAGCCCTCGTATGTCGGTTGGGCAAATCATAACAGAAGGCCTCGACGTTCATGAAAAACACCTCAGCGCAGAGGAGAAAGCGCAACGCCTCTCGCAAACACTGAAGGATGTAGAGCTCGATATATCAATGGTTGGACGCTACCCACATGAGTTTTCAGGAGGTCAGCGCCAACGCATAGCAATTGCGCGCGCGTTGATTATGGAGCCTGAGCTGCTGGTATTAGATGAACCAACAAGCGCATTGGATAGATCTGTTCAAGCGCAAATTATTAATCTTTTGAGGCGTTTACAAACTGAAAAAAATCTCACTTATATTTTTATCAGTCATGATTTACATATTGTCAGAGCATTATCGCACCGTATCATGGTCATGCAAAACGGGAAATGCGTTGAGACTGGTATAACCTCAGAGGTTTTCCAAAACCCACAAGAGGCCTATACCCAGCGCCTTATCCAAGCCGTTTTGTAACTTCACAATACCAATTCTAAGGCTGTTTAATGTTTCAGCCTTTTAATGGCTGTGACAGGCCCATCAGTTTCAGCAATCCTTGCAATAGCGCCACTCAAACTTTCTTCAACAACCTCCATAAAGGTTGCATTGGCATGCAACAGACGATCATCACCCGAGACAAGACCAACATGCCCCTTCCAGAATATAATATCACCCTTTTGGGGGTCACCAATGACTGGTTCGCCGAGACTAGCTTGCTGCATATCTGTATCGCGAGGGCAGGCTAATCCTGCCTGCATCAAGTTCACCTGCACAAATCCAGAGCAATCAATCCCGAGACTCTCCCGACCACCCCATAAATAGGGGGTGCCAATAAACCGACGAGCAGAGGCAATATAATCTCCTACGGTCTCGTCAAGCGAAGCAACATGGCCGCGAAATATATAAGACCCACCGGCAACGCGGTAAAATTTACCTTCAGTGCCAATAACAACCAATTTTGCACCATAAGAAACCGCCATGAGTGGGCGTGACTTAATATTGGGTTCATCATAAATATGTGCACGCAATGCGCTTACCCAATGTGTTGGTGTTTGTGGCTTTCCAAGGTCTTCGGCTAAGACATAACCAACATAATCGTCAAATTGGCATTGTCCCCAGGCCCAATCACCTTGAATATCGTATACGCGGAAGCGTTCACCAAAGAGAAGTTGGCTTGTTACCATCGCCCCATGCGCAGGTGATTTATGAATATTGGTAACGGGTGCGATTAGATCGAAATCTTTACCCTTCACAAATTTTGGTGCATCTACCTCGCCGCGCAAATGATCGGCTGCTAAATCATCGCGCCAAGGGTTAATTCGAGGATCTGGCTTATTGGATTGTTTTCTGAGATTGTTCATAATGTCTTTCAAGATATGTAAATACAGCGCGTAACGCTGTCGCCTCACCGCCAATAGGGCGGCCAGCGCGTGATTTTATGTTCCAACCATAGACATCAAAATGAGCCCATGCTTGTTCAGTGGGTACAAAACGCGCCAAAAACAAAGCGGCAATAACGCTTCCAGCCATCGGAGAACTTGAAATATGATTTACATCTGCGATGCGACTATCAAGCATCGTGTCATAACCTTCCCATAACGGCAGACGCCAAACTGGGTCATGTGCCGCACGGCCACTTTGCTCAATCTCATGCGCAACTGTGTCATCACGCGTATAGAATGGCATTACCTCTGGCCCAAGAGCAACACGCGCAGCGCCTGTTAAAGTTGCAAAATCAATAATAAGATCCGGCTTATGGCTCGCCGCTTCGGTCAATAAATCAGCAAGAACAAGCCGGCCCTCGGCATCTGTATTACCAATTTCAACTGTCATGCCATTGCGACTAGGCAAAATATCACCTGGACGAAAGGCATGAGGCCCAATCGCATTCTCGACAGCACCAATTAATAATCGAAGCCGCACAGGCAGCTCAGCATCCATAATAGCGTGAGCCAAGCCAAGCGCGATTGCCGCCCCGCCCATATCCTTTTTCATAATATCCATATAATTACCGGGCTTGAGGTTGAGCCCGCCAGTGTCAAAACAAACACCTTTGCCCACCAAACAAACCTCTGGATGATCAGAAGATCCCCAGGTGAGCTCAATAAACCGTGGCGCTTGCTCAGCTGCACGCCCGACAGCATGGATCAATGGATAATTTTCATCCAGCAAATCCGTCCCAATAATTGACCGATGATTGGCCCCAAATTGAACTGCAACATCGCGTACCGCAGCATCGAGAGCTTCGGGGCCCATATCTGCGGCGGGCGTATTTATAAGATCGCGGGCTATAAACATAGCGCGCACAAGACTGTTAAGCCGATCAATGTTGAATTCATTGGACACAACCAAACGCGGCCATGTTCGAGATTTTTTCGCGCTTTTATATTCAAGAAATTGATAGGTTCCCATTGCCCAGGCAATGGATGACATGTGCCGCACGCTGTCAGGTGCTGAGTCAGAAAGCCGGTAATTAGACTCGGGAAGCTTTGCAGGTAAATCAGCAAGTGCAAATGGATCTATCAACTTACCAAGGCCTAACAAGACGCCTTCAACGCCACCGGCACTATCTGGAAGCATCAAGACTTGCCCCGCCGCAGCAGTGAATTGATTGCTCTCAACCCAAGCACTGTGCGCGCCCGCATGCGTTTCACACCAGTCAGACAACATATCTGGTGTTAAGGCCCAAATGGGTCGAGCCGGCTTACCTTTATCAACGGTAAATAAGGATTTCAATCAGGGTGCCCCTAGCTTGCAGTTAATCCGTGATCAATGACAACTTCAGAACCCGTCATATAGGAAGACGCATCAGATGCAAGGAAAACAACAGCGTTTGCGATATCTTCAGGCTTACCAGCTTTGCCGCCAGGAACATTTTTCTCGCTCATCTCATCGACATTCAATCGATTAGACCCCTCTGAAGACATTTGCGGCGCAACAGCAAGTAGGCCGCCAATATCTTTGCCCCAAATCGCCGTATCAATGAGGCCAGGGTGAACAGAATTTACACGAATATTCAAACCACCGCCGGCTAACTCAACAGCGGCAGCTTTGGTAAATAGCCGAACGCCACCCTTGGTGGCGCAATAACCCGCCAAACCAGGTGCACCAACAAGCCCAGCAACAGAAGATAGATTGATAATAGATCCAGTACCTTTTGCCGCCATGGAAAGCACGGCATATTTGCTGCCCAAGAATACACCATCAAGATTTACGGCATTTTGTCTCTGCCAATCCGCCAAGCTCATTTCAACAAAGGGAACACCAACAGCAATGCCCGCATTGTTAACCATGATATCAATTGCGCCCTCTTGAGCTGCGATATCTGCAAAAATACGTTGCCATTCAGCCTCGATTGTTACATCGAGCTTGTCAGCACGCGCCTTATCGGCACCAATCATTTCCGCTGTTTTGGCAGCCGACGCGCCGTCAATATCCGTTGCAATCACAAAGGCACCATTGGCTGCCAAAGCAATGGCGCATGCGCGCCCAATGCCATCACCCGCGCCTGTAACGAGAGCTACTTTACCTGAACAATCCATTATTTCTTAACCTTTACCATCATGCTGCTATACCCTTTTACGAAGGATGACAAAATACGCGGTGGTTCTGCCACAACCTCAATATCGCTAAAGCGTTTGAGAATTTCTTCCCACAGAATTGTCAGCTGAAGCTCGGCAAGACGGTTACCGACACATCTGTGAATACCAAACCCAAAAGAAATATGGCGACGGGCATTTTCACGATCAATAATTAATTTATTCGGGTTCTCAATGACGGTGTCATCGCGGTTACCTGAGGCATACCACATAATAACTTTATCACCTTTTTTGATGGTCTTACCGTGCATCTCCACATCTTCAAGGGCGGTACGACGCATATAAGCAAGTGGCGTCTGCCAGCGAATAATTTCAGAAACCATATTGGGAATAAGTGAGGGGTTTTCGCGCAATTTCTGGAATTGATCCGGAAATTTATTCAGAGCGTAAACGCCACCAGTCATTGAATTTCGAGTAGTGTCATTGCCACCAACGATGAGCAAAAGAAGATTGCCCAAATATTCCAATGGATCCATATTTCGTGTGGCTTCACCATGAGCCAACATTGAAATCAAATCGGTTTTCGGCTCCTCATTTACACGCTCATTCCAAAGCTTTGTAAAATACTCGAGGCATTCATAAAGCTCGGCGCGGCGTTCCTCTTCGCTTTCAATAATGCCCGCATCCAGACTGGCCGTCGTAACGTCGGACCAACGCGTCAATTTGCGGCGTTCCTCATATGGAAAGTCAAATAATGTGGCGAGCATAAGTGTTGTTAGCTCAATGGATACGCGATCCACCCAATCAAACTCCTCGTCAATGGGTAGACTGTCAAGCACACGTTGCGTACGCTCACGAATAAGCGCTTCCATATTTTGAAGATTCATTGGCGCAACAATTGGTGAAACTGTCTTACGCTGAATGTCATGCTTTGGCTGATCCATTGCAATAAACATTGGCAATGTAAAATCATCCTCAGGATCCATGATGGTAATCGCGGGCTCAGAAGAAAAACGCTTATGGTCAGTATCAATCGCCATAATGTCATTATAGCGGGTAATCGACCAATAGGGCCCCTGACGTTCGCGGCCGTCTTCATTGGCACAATAGTGAACGGGATCATCGCGACGCAAGCGCTCAAAATAGGGCCAAAAATCCTCATTTATCCAGAGGTTATCATCAATCAAGTTAATATCCTCAAGCGCTACTGTCTGAGCGCGTTCATAATGATTTTCTTGCTTTAAAGCTTCACTCATGTTCATGTCTCCCATAGAAATTTAAAAAAAGTGTAACAGTAATTTCGGCATTGCCAAGTGGATAAATGGTATAACTTGCCGCATATGTTGAAATTCGCTAAGGTTATTTTTGACGCACGGGGGTCCGCATAATGCGGTGAGATTACACCCTTGGCACCTGTCCACGGATAATGCCGCCGCAGGGAGTGCTAACTCTTTGTGGTGTCTAATAGGAGAATTCGATGCCACATTCAGAATCGTCACACCAGCAATCGTCACCTAAGCAAAAAACTGCATCAAAGCATAAAAATAATAGCGAATTTGCAGCAGCCAGCGCGCATGTTGACAAAGCGGCCATCGCACAGCTCCCCAATAGCCAAAAAGTCTATGTTCAAGGCTCTCGGCCAGATATACGCGTTCCCATGCGCAAAATTGAGCAGGACCCAACCCCAACAGACATGGGCGGTGAGGAAAACCCGGCAATCTATGTCTATGACACATCAGGCGCCTATACAGATCCTGCGGCTAAAATTGATATTCAAAAAGGGCTTTCACCTCTGCGAGCTGCTTGGATTAATGAACGAGATGACACCGAAGAACTCACAGGCCCGACCAGTGATTATGGCCAAGGGCGTTTGCAAGATGACAAACTCACCGCGCTACGCTTTGAGCTTGCGCGCAAGCCAAGACGCGCCAAAAATGGCCAAAATGTAACCCAAATGCATTATGCACGGCGCGGTATTATTACGCCCGAGATGGAATATATTGCCATTCGCGAGAACCAAAACCGCGCGGCGTATATTGAAGAACTCCGTGCAACAGGAGAGCGCGGAGAGCGCATGAGCGATATGCTGCTTCAACAACACCCGGGTGATAATTTTGGCGCCCAACCATCGCAAGAAATAACCCCCGAATTTGTCCGCGATGAAGTCGCACGCGGACGGGCGATTATTCCGGCAAATATAAATCACCCCGAAAGCGAACCAATGATTATTGGTCGTAATTTCTTGGTTAAGATTAATGGCAATATCGGAAACTCGGCTGTCTCATCCTCTATTGGTGAAGAAGTGGATAAAATGACATGGGGCATTCGCTGGGGCGCAGACACAATTATGGACCTATCAACTGGCAAACATATTCACGAAACACGCGAATGGATCATTCGTAATTCACCGGTTCCAATCGGCACAGTTCCTATCTATCAAGCCCTCGAAAAAGTCGACGGCAAAGCCGAAGATCTAACATGGGAGATTTTCAAAGACACACTTATTGAACAAGCAGAACAAGGTGTTGATTATTTTACAATCCATGCCGGCGTATTATTACGCTATGTGCCCCTCACCGCCAATCGCCTGACCGGAATCGTCTCGCGCGGCGGATCGATTATGGCCAAATGGTGCTTAGCACATCATAAGGAGAGTTTCTTATATACGCATTTTGAAGAGATATGCGAGATTATGAAAGCCTATGATGTGTCCTTTTCATTAGGCGACGGGCTCCGTCCTGGCTCGATTTGGGACGCCAATGACGCAGCACAATTAGGCGAGCTTAAAACACTTGGTGAGCTCACTCAAATCGCCTGGAAACATGATGTTCAAGTTATGATCGAAGGTCCCGGGCATGTTCCCATGCAGTTGATCAAAGAAAATATGGACAAGCAGCTCGAGTGGTGTGACGAGGCGCCATTCTACACGCTTGGCCCACTCACCACCGATATTGCACCTGGTTATGACCACATTACATCTGCGATAGGTGCCGCACAAATCGGTTGGTATGGCACGGCGATGCTATGCTATGTCACCCCTAAAGAACATCTCGGCCTGCCTAATAAGCAAGACGTCAAAGATGGCATTATTACCTATAAGCTTGCCGCCCATGCAGCTGATCTTGCCAAAGGTCATCTCGGAGCTCAAATACGGGACAATGCACTTTCTAAGGCGCGCTTTGAGTTTAGATGGGATGATCAATTCAACCTCTCTCTAGACCCAGACACCGCCCGCGCCTACCATGACGAAACTTTGCCTAAGCAATCTATGAAAGTTGCGCATTTTTGTTCTATGTGTGGCCCTCATTTCTGCTCGATGAAAATCACCCAAGATGTTCGCGACTATGCGGCAAAACTGAATATGCCACCCGAGCAAGCGCTTGAAGAAGGTATGAAAGCAAAATCGACAGAATTTCGCGTCAATGGTGCGCAAGTCTATAAGAAAGTTTAATCGGTAATATGCACACCGAGTTCGCTGAGAAGGTGCTGATAAGCCACCAGTGTCATGCCGAAAATAAATATAAATGTGATCAAACGTAACCAAATTCCATGGTTATGCCACATATCGCGATCGCGATGCGCCATGACATCGAGCATTTCATCTCCAAACTGAATGGATAAGAAAGTACCAATCGCACTCAGCCCAATCAGTGACCAATAAGGAAAAGGCTCCGTCAGAATACGGTAAAACAAACTTGTTAGAACCGTATTCTCAAAAAGCTCAGGTGTATAAAAGACACAGAAACCGCTGATAGAGATAGCAATACCCCAAACCAGCAATTCGGTGATGACCATTCGGACTTTAAACAAAACGCGTATTGGAAAGTCTAATAGAAACCCGGCATCTGCAATGGGCGTGCAAAGCACAAAAAAAGCCCAGGTCAAAAGTGTCACGCCAATACCGGTTGCCGCATCAAACGACCACCACGTGTAACCAAAATAAGCGGCAAAAACAGATAAAAGCAGAAAAAACTTTCCTGCCGACTCAAGATGGGGTCGATGTTTTGTATTAAAAGCCGTCATCTCATCATCGTTTCTTTTTTATTTTACCGCTTCATCTGCCGCATAAAATTGATTCCGTTACAGCCCCAGATCAACCTCAAGCTCAGTAATGGCATGAACGAAATTGTTAGGTGCATGCGCATGTTTGCCCGTCCATTGAATGTTAGGAAAGCGCTCCAAGATTTTCGTATAAGCCGTTTCTAGCTGCATATTCGCAACACGCTGCCCAAGGCAAACATGCGGGCCTGTTCCAAAGGCCAGATGCTGTCCGGCATTGCTTCTAAAAATATCCATACGATCAGGATCAGCAAAAACATCAGGGTCACGATTTGCCGCCCCGTACCACATGATAACTTTCTCACCTGCACTTATTTTTTGCCCTGAAATTTCGGCATCTTCTTTAGCGGTCCGTCGCATATACATAACCGGAGAGACCAAACGCAAAGCCTCTGGCACAAGTTTTGTGACAAGATCCGGCTGTTCTATAATCGCTTGTTTTTGATCAGGGAATTGAGTCAAAAGACGCATCGTGCCTGAGAGAGAGTTGCGCGTTGTGTCATTGCCCGCAAAAATAATTAACAACCAAGAACCATCCAAATAGCTTTGCTGCATAGGCTCGTTGCCAATTTTGGCGTTGGCAATCACGCTGAGCAAATCATTTCGAGGATTACGCCGACGATCCGCCATAATACGATCGCCATAGCGCATCATCTGACGAATATTCCAAAGAAACTTAACAAGGAAAAGAGGCGAAACACTGCTCTCTGGATCGCTAATAATATAACTGGCCATTTCCAAGTAATGCATCCAACGAACGATCTTAGAACGGTCCTTCTCTTCAACACCAAGCATTTCGCATAAAGTATAAAGCGGGAGCCACTGCGAGAAATTTTGAACCAAATCAACTCGGCCATTATTGGCTTTAGCTTTTGCTTCAACATTATCAAGCAAACGATCAATCTCAGCTGAAACACGTGTTTGAAGCTGTGCAATATAATCGGGTGTAAAAAAGGGACGATGCTCCATCCGTAGAGGCACATGATATGGCTGGTCTAAATTTATCAAACTATCAAGCGCTGCTGCACGAAGCCGTTTTGGGCCACGATCGCGATCACTAAAGCCCATCAAAATCCCTCCCTCTTGCGAGGAGAAGGTGCGCGCATCTAAGTCAACACGCTTTACATCTTCATATTTGGTGAGCGCCCAAAACCCAGCCATATTTGTACTCGCTGGCATATCCCACCAAGACACAGGCGCCTGCTCACGCAACCGATGAAAATATCCATGTGGCTGCCCATCACGAAATGCCAAAATATTGGTAAGATCAAAGTCTTGGGGACGTTCAGGATAAGCAACCTCATATTTAGGTTTATAGCCTGGGACTTCCCCTTTAATAGTGGCAGATAGTGCGTCCATGAAACTCTCCTAGAACTCAAAAAACTACTTATTAAAGGTTAACAATGAAACCTTTTTATATTGCGGGTCATTTTATGCGGTTATTTAAACATAACAAGCCTGCCGGCTTGAAATCTCGTTTAATCAACATCCTTCTTGAGATGAATAACCCGCTGAGGAAACGGTATTTCGACATTGTTTTCTCTTAGTTTCTGCCAGATTGCGAAATTAAGGTCATTCGTTGCCGTCCATCTCTGCGTAACAATGTCACGGATCCAGACCTGCACCAGAAAAACCACAGCGCTGTCACCAAACTCAGTCAGGTAAACCGCAGGTGCGGGCTCGTCTAAAGCAAGAGAATGATTGCGCACAACCTCAACTAATAAGGATTTTACCTTTTCAAGGTCACTGTTGTAACTCACACCAATCTTAAAGCTGAGCCGCCCTTTCGTGTCCGAAAAGGTTAAATTTGTAACGCGGCTGATAATAAAATCCTCATTAGGCACCATCACTTCGCGGCCATCAAACCCTTCAAGCAAAGTATAGCGCGCATGCGTTTGTCGCACAAAGCCGCTCAACCCGCTGTCAAGTTCAACGAGATCACCAACGCGGATCGATTTTTCGAGAAGCAGAATTATGCCGCTTATAAAATTTGCCGCAATTTTCTGCAATCCAAAACCAAGACCAATACCAATCGCGCCACCCAAAACGGCAAGCGCAGATAGGTTTATCTGAAGCATATTTAAAGTGACCAGCCCGGCTACGATATAAAATAAGACCTGAACAAGTGTGATGAGCAAATTACGGGTGCTGGCATTAATGCTGGTTCGGCGCGAAATGCGAAGAGAAACAAGATCGATTAAAACAGCTGTTAACCAGAAAATAGCAATGATGATGAGTAATCCACGCAATACAATATAGGGATTAATCACCACACCGCCCAATTGTGTGCTCCACCGACTGTCGGAGAGCACTTGCTCAATAAGCACCCAATAACCAACGTGTTGGAGATAATATAAGGCAGCCAAAGCAAGTGCCCCAATGAAAAGCTTAAACCAGGCCTTGCTTGTAAATTGGTTCATCTAAATTTCTTTCCAAGGGCATAGAATGGTAAAACGCGCTCATCTTTAGCGCCTATGCCTTGTGCTTAAAGGCTGCCATTAATAAGCTTCATAATACCTGAAAAGTCCATGCCATCATGCCCCATCTCTTCCATAGTCGCGTATAAGTTTTCAGCATGAAGTCCAAGCGGGATAGAAGCGTTTGCCGCTTGCGCCGCACCTTGCGCAAGACGCAAATCTTTCAACATCATGGCCGCGGCAAAGCCAGGCGCATAGTTATTATTTGAGGGCGCAGAAGCAACCGGGCCAGGAGCTGGACAATAGCTGGTCATAGACCAATTTTGTCCCGAGGCCGTGCTTGAAATATCATAAAATGTTTGTGCATCAAGACCCAATTTCTCAGCCAAATTAAAAGCTTCGCAAGTGCCAATCATGTGAATCCCGAGCAACATATTGTTGCAAATTTTAGCAACTTGGCCATTTCCGGCATCGCCCGCGTGAAAGATATTTTTCCCCATAAGGTCAAGCACAGGCTTAGCGCGATCATAAGCCGCTTTTTCACCACCACACATAAAAGTCAGCGTTCCTGCCGCCGCACCACCGACACCGCCAGATACAGGGGCATCAATCATCTCAAACCCCTTGGATTTAGCAACGGCAATGACATCGCGCGCGTCAGTCACATCAATTGTTGAACTATCAATCATAAGCGCGCCTGGTTTGCCATGGGCGAAGACACCCTCGGCATCACAATAAACCGATTTAACATGCGCACCTGCTGGCAACATTGTCACAACAATCTCTGCCTCAGCAACAGCATGACCAATATTGTCCGCCCCAACGCAACCCAAGGCCACAGCCTGTTGAACAGCATCGTTAGACAAATCAAATGCGCGGACGTCATGACCGGCTTTCGCTAAATTACCGACCATACCAATACCCATATTACCAAGTCCGATAAAAGCAATCGTTGTCATTTTAGCTTCTCCCCTTAAGACGCGCGTTGTTTTTGGTAGATTAATCTTTTCGCCTAATTTAATAGCGACCGCGACACAATCATACGCATGATTTGATTGGTGCCCTCAAGAATTTGATGGACACGAAGATCTCTAACAATTTGCTCAACGCCATATTCCGATAAATATCCATAGCCACCATGTAATTGCAAAGCATCATTGGCAATTTTACTGCACATATCTGTGGCATAACGCTTGGCCATTGCACAAGCAGCACCAGCATTTGGATCTTTTTTATCAAGCTTATCTGCCGCGCGATAAATCATAAGCCGCGAGGCTTCAAGCTCAGTCGCCATATCAGACAACATAAATTGTGTATTCTGAAACTCGGAAATGGCCTTACCAAATTGCGTGCGGTCTTTTGTATATTGAATAGATGCTGCGATTGCTTTTTGCGCACCCCCAAGACTGCAGGCACCAATATTAATGCGCCCCCCATCTAAGCCGCTCATGGCGAATTTAAAACCCTCGCCCTCTTCACCAACTCGATGCGCCGCGGGAATACGACAATCGTCAAATATAACTTGCGCCGTAGGCTGTGCATTCCAGCCCATTTTTCGTTCATTAGCTCCAAAACTCAGACCAGGAGTTCCATTCTCAACCACAAAACATGATACACCGCGCGCGCCATCATCACTGGTCCGCGCCATAACAACATAGACATCGCTCCAGCCAGCGCCAGAGATGAAAGTTTTAGTACCGTTCAAAATATAAGTATCGCCATCGCGTCTGGCTTTGGTGGTCAAGGATCCTGCATCAGAACCAGCGCCTGGTTCGGTCAAGCAATAACTCGAGATGAATTGCCCTGCGGTTAACTTAGGCACAAATTTTGAGCGCAAAGCGTCATCGGCATAACGGTCAACCATCCATGTTGCCATATTATGAATGGTCATCATTGCCGTATGGGATACGTCGCCCGCCGCCAATTGCTCAAAAACCAAAGCAGACGAAAGACGGGACAGCGCAGTACCACCATGTTCTTCGCTGGTATATATACCCATCAGACCAAGCTCAGCCGCTTTCTCAAAGACAGATCGGTCGAGTATTTTCTCAACATCCCATTTCGATGAATTGGGGGCGAGTTCAGAATCGGCAAATCCTTTTGCCATATCTTGAATCAGCCCCTGCTCTTCACTTAATGAAAAATCCATAATGTTCTGCCCCTAATACGCCCTTAATACATTATAGGGCTGATACACCGCCCCAAAAGACTCTTTAGAACCGAGGAATAATAAATGCACTATCCTCAGTTTCACCCTCAGGCCAGCTTTGTGTGACCGTTTTGACCTTGGTATAAAACCGTAATCCTTCCATACCATATTGATTGGCATCGCCAAAAGCCGAGCGTTTCCAACCCCCGAAACTGTGATAAGCAACAGGCACCGGAATGGGAACGTTGATACCAACCATACCAACCTCTACGCGATCAGCAAACTCTCTGGCCACCCGACCATTACCGGTAAAAATAGCAACGCCATTTCCGTATTGATGTTGGGAAGGTAATTGCACTGCCTCATCAAAATTCTTGGCGCGAACAATTTGGAGGACAGGGCCAAAAATTTCATCCTGATATGTTTCCATTTCAGGGGTAACATGATCGAGCAAAGTCGGGCCAATAAAATACCCGTTTTCATAACCTTGAAGCTTAAAGCCGCGGCCATCTTTTAAAAGTGTTGCACCTTCTTTTACGGCTTTTTCAATATTGGCTTCAATTGAGCGTTTATGCACATCGGTAACCACAGGACCATAGTCAGCATCAGGATCCGTTGATGTGCCAAGTGTTAACGCCTCAAGCTTAGGCATGAATGCCTCTAAGAATCTCTCAGCTGTTCCCTCGCCAACAGGCACAACAACAGGCAATGCCATACAGCGTTCGCCAGCTGAGCCGTAAGCTGCGCCGAGAATATCTTTTGCCGCCTGCTCCATATTAGCATCTGGCATGATAATGCCGTGGTTCTTTGCCCCGCCCATACATTGCGCACGCTTGCCATTAGCGGTTGCCCGCGCATAAACATATTGCGCAATGTCCGAACTACCAACAAAAGAGACAGCTTTAATGATAGGGTGGTCACAAATCGCATCAACGATCTCTTTGTCCCCATTCACACATTGCAAAAGTCCAACAGGTCCACCAGCTTCAACAAAAAGCTCTGCCAATCGCATCGGCACAGAAGGGTCTTTTTCAGATGGCTTTAAAATACAGGCATTGCCAGTAGCAATGGCCATTCCAAACATCCACATTGGAATCATAGCAGGAAAGTTAAACGGG
>CBFHJI010000008.1:0-34511 GCA_965656255.1 Alphaproteobacteria bacterium | reverse complement strand
GCCTGGTAAGAATGTAAGGTTAACCGCAATGGGTTTGTCGGTCATGGTGTTACATTTTGCAATTTCGCGGGCAAGGTCTTCTGGTGTGCGCTGGGTGAGGCCGGTGATTGTGCCAATGCCGCCGGCATTGGATACCGCTGCCGCAAGTTCGGCAAAGCCGACATAGTGCATGCCGCCCTGCATAATGGGATGTTTGATTCCAAATAATTCTGTGATGCGTGTTTTCATGTTGAGCTCCTTCTAAAATCCTTAGGCAAGTTTGCCGCTATCATATGGTGTTCGGCAAATTTGTGCCCACAAGAAATATTTGCTTATTGTGTAACGCATTATGCCAACTTGCTCACCGAGCAATTGCGTGACAGGCTATCGCTAATTTTAGGAAAAGCAAGTGCCGTAAATTTGTGACTTGCTGAAATTTGCTGATTAGGTTTATCTTTCAGCATCATTATTGGAGGAAAATATGGCTGAAGCATATATCGTTGCCGCTGTGCGTACTGCAGGTGGTCGTAAAGGTGGAAAATTAAAAGACTGGCATCCAGCAGATTTGGCTGGAAAGGTGCTCGATGAATTGCTTGACCGTTCAGGCGCAGCGCCTGAAATGGTTGAGGATGTGATTATGGGTTGTGTAAGCCAGGTTGGCGAGCAAGCTGCTAACGTTGCGCGGAATGCCATTTTGTCATCGCGTTTGCCTGAGAGCGTTCCTGGAACATCTGTTGACCGCCAGTGCGGTTCAAGTCAACAAAGCATTCATTTTGCAGCTCAGGCTGTTATGTCTGGCGTCATGGATTGTGTCATAGCTGCTGGTGTTGAGAGCATGTCACGTGTGCCAATGGGGTTGAACATCTCCCTTCCTTATAAAGAAGGTCATGGCATGTATGTCAGCGAATCCATGAAAGAGCGATATCCTGGTATTAACTTTAGTCAATTTGCTGGCGCTGAAATGGTTGCCAAAAAATATGGCTTAACAAAAAAAGACCTTGATGCTTATGCTTATCAAAGCCATCAACGCGCTATTGCGGCTACGCAGGGCGGGCTTTTTGATGCAGAAATTCTGCCCATTAGCGTGACGGGTGAAGATGGTAGCGTCGAACTTCATAAAACAGACGAAGGAATCCGTTTTGATGCGAGTCTTGATGGTATTTCTGGCGTTAAGCTGTTGACGGAAGATGGTAGCTTGACGGCAGCAACATCAAGCCAAATCTGCGACGGGGCTTCTGGTGTCATGATTGTTAACGAAAAAGCCTTGGCCAAGTTAAATGTAAAACCCTTGGCACGTATCGTTCACATGACTGTCATTGGTCATGATCCTGTGATTATGCTTGAAGCTCCCATTCCTGGGACGAAAATTGCGCTTGAGCGTGCGGGCATGTCTGTTGATGATATTGATGTCTTTGAGGTTAATGAAGCATTTGCATCTGTTCCTGCGGCTTATATTAAAGAGCTTGGTGTGGACCCGAACAAAATCAACGTTCACGGCGGCGCTATTGCGCTCGGCCATCCGCTTGGTGGCTCTGGCACAAAGCTCATGACGACATTGCTAAATGCATTGAAGCAACGTAACGGCAAATATGGTTTGCAAACAATGTGTGAAGGTGGCGGTTTGGCTAACATCACAATCATTGAAAACATGCAGTAAATACCATGTTTTTACCCATGGCTGTTCCATGGTTCTATTTAAGGGCGCCCTTGTGGCGCCCTTTTTTTAATCAATAAGAGCCTTTATCCGGGGGATGACGCGGGGATTTCGTCTGAGGTAATCGCATAAAGTGCGACAGCCGCAGCATTTGATACATTTAGGGTGGCAAAGGCTTTTCCGTCTGAACGCATTGCTGCGGGGAGACTGGCGATGGCATCGCAATTCTCGCGGGTTAGTCGGCGAAGACCAGGTCCTTCAGCGCCCAAAACCAGACAAAGTGGTTTGTGCTGCGTCATTGTCTTTATGTCGCTTCCGCCTTCGTCTAGTCCAATCACAAAAAACCCTAGATCTTTGAGCTCTTCGATTGATCTTGCTAGGTTTGCAACCGTAATAATGGGGGTGATTTCAAGGGCGCCAGATGCTGATTTGGCCAAAATGCCCTCGCTGGATGGGCTATTATGGCGCGTTACAATAATGGCTTGGGCCCCAAAAACAGTTGCCGAGCGTATGATTGCCCCTACATTATGCGGGTCAGTCACTTGATCGAGTATGAGGACGGGGCCTTTTTGCGGGTTAAGGTCGGATAATTTAGTTTCTGGTAAGGGCGAGAACGTGCCTGCAATCCCTTGATGGACCGCCTGGTCGCCTAAAAATTTGGTAATGTCAGCGGCCGACTTAATCTCTGAATGCGCCGGCAGGATTGCTTCTAAGTCGCGCGCAACATTTGCCGTTACCATTAACGTCAGAACTTGACGCTGCGGGTTAGACAGGGCGGCTGAAACCGCATGAATGCCGAATAAGACGGCATGATCGCCTTGGGGACTCTTTTTCGAGCCTTTTTGGCGTGTTTTATTTGGCTTATCGCGATTTGGTGAATATTGTTTGGGGGGCTTGCGCTTTGTCATGCGAACACTTATAACCGCGATACAGAATTAGAGCAACGCGCTCGTCATCCATCGACTAATTAATCGAAGGGTGGCGCCGCGCATGTTCTATTTTTGTGTGGTGTGATGCGAAAAACAAAGGTTTCCCTCCAGTTTTGGAAGGTTTTTTGATTTTCGTATGCTTATGGAGAGATGCCCGAGTGGCTAAAGGGGACGGACTGTAAATCCGTTGGCTATGCCTACGTTGGTTCGAATCCAACTCTCTCCACCATTTCCGTTTCCCGGATTGGGAATTGGACATGTTAGGCGGAAAGAAGTGTAGCGAGAGGCGGGTGTAGCTCAATGGTCGAGCAACAGCCTTCCAAGCTGAAGATGAGGGTTCGATTCCCTTCACCCGCTCCAATCGCACCACAAAAGCGAGCCCCAAATGGGGTGTCAGTCGCAGGTTCGCCTGCAATGTTTGCAACCGGGCACAGACGCCCCACACGAATACAAGGAACGGCAGCATGTCGAAAGAGAAATTTGAGCGTAATAAACCTCACTGTAACATTGGGACTGTTGGTCACGTTGACCATGGTAAGACGACGCTAACTGCGGCGATTACGAAGGTTTTGGCTGAGTCTGGTGGCGCGACGTTTTCTGATTACGCTGATATTGATAAGGCGCCTGAAGAGAAGGCGCGTGGGATTACGATTTCGACAGCTCACGTTGAGTATGAGACGGCGAACCGTCACTATGCGCACGTTGATTGCCCTGGTCACGCTGACTATGTTAAGAACATGATTACGGGTGCGGCTCAGATGGATGGTGGTATTCTTGTTGTGAATGCTGCTGATGGTCCTATGCCACAGACACGCGAGCATATTTTGCTTGCTCGTCAGGTTGGTGTGCCTGCGCTTGTTGTTTATTTGAACAAGGTTGACCAGGTTGATGATGATGAGATTTTAGAGCTTGTTGAGATGGAAGTACGTGATTTGCTTTCTTCTTATGAATTCCCTGGCGATGATATTCCGATTATTAAGGGCTCTGCTTTGGCTGCGCTTGAGGGTCGTGATGATGCGATTGGCAAAGAGTCTATTCTGAAATTGATGGAAGCTGTTGATGCTTATATTCCACAGCCTGAGCGCCCTGTTGATCAGCCCTTTTTGATGCCGATTGAGGATGTGTTCTCGATTTCTGGACGTGGTACGGTTGTGACTGGTCGTATTGAGCGTGGCATTGTTAAGGTTGGCGACGAGATTGAGATTGTTGGTGTTCGTGATACGCAGAAGACGACTTGTACTGGCGTTGAGATGTTCCGCAAGCTTCTTGATAGTGGTGAGGCTGGCGACAATGTTGGTGTTCTTCTTCGTGGAACGAAGCGTGAGGATGTTGAGCGTGGTCAAGTTTTGTGTGCGCCAGGTTCGATTACGCCGCATACGAAGTTTAAGGCTGAGGCTTATATTTTGACGAAAGAAGAGGGTGGTCGTCATACGCCATTCTTTACGAATTATCGTCCACAGTTTTACTTCCGTACGACGGATGTTACGGGTGTATGTCAGCTTGCTGCAGGTGTTGAGATGGTTATGCCTGGGGACAATGTTGAGATGGAAGTTGAGTTGATTGTACCGATTGCGATGGAAGAGAAGCTCCGTTTTGCGATCCGCGAAGGCGGACGTACGGTTGGTGCTGGCATCGTGTCATCAATCATCGCTTAATTAGATCTTAAACCGTCGGGTTGGGAATAGAAATATGGTACAAAGCCAAAATATACGCATTCGCTTAAAAGCATTCGATCATCGTGTTCTGGACAGTTCAGCGCGTGAGATATTGAATACAGCTAAGCGCACTGGAGCCGCGGTCCGTGGACCTATTCCGCTCCCGACACATATTGAGAAATATACTGTCTTGCGCGGTCCGCACATTGATAAGAAAAGCCGTGATCAGTTTGAGATCCGGACACATAAGCGGATGCTGGACATTGTAGACCCAACACCACAAACAGTAGATGCCCTAATGAAACTCGATTTGCCTGCCGGCGTCGATGTTCAGATTAAGCTTTAATTAGGGGATATGAGGAGACGTATGATGCGTTCCGGATTAATATTACAAAAACTGGGTATGACCCGCATCTTTACAGATGAAGGTGTGCATGTGCCTGTGACTGTACTTCGGCTTGAAAATTGTCAGGTCGTTGCTCAGAAAACAATCGACAAAGATGGCTATTCTGCTGTTCAGCTTGGTTCTGGTTTTGCAAAAGTGAAGCGTACAACACGTGCGATGCGCGGCCATTTTGCAAAGGCCTCTGTTGAGCCTAAGCGCCGTATGGCTGAGTTTCGTGTGTCACCTGACAATTTGATTGAGGTTGGGGCTGAATTATTGGCTGACCATTTTTTAGAAGGTCAGCGTGTTGATGCCACGGGCGTAAGCATTGGTAAAGGTTTTGCTGGTGCGATGAAACGTCATAATTTCGGTGGTATGCGCGCCTCTCACGGTGTGTCTATTTCTCACCGTGCACATGGTTCTACGGGTCAGTGTCAAGATCCTGGTAAAGTGTTTAAAGGCAAGAAAATGGCCGGTCACATGGGTGATGTTCGTGTGACGATGCAAAACCTGACTGTTGTTAAGACTGACACTGAACGTGGTCTTATTTTAGTTAAAGGCGCTGTTCCTGGTTCAAAGGGCGGTTGGATCTTATTGCGCGATGCGACTAAGAAAGCCGCGCCTGAAGGTTTGCCATTGCCGGCATCTATTCGCCTTCCTGCGAATGATCAAGTGCCTACAACTGATGAGATTTCTGATGATGTGGCACCTGCAGAAGATGTTGTTGCTGAGAATGAAGATCAAGGGGGCGCAGAATAATGAAGGCTGAAGTTCTTACATTAGATGCGAAGGCGAGCGGCTCTGTTGAGCTTAATGAAGCTGTCTTTGGTCTTGAGCCCCGCGCTGATTTGCTTCAGCGCATGGTCACTTATCAGCTTGCGCGCCGTCAGGCGGGTACGCATAAGTCGAAACAGCGTTCTGAGATTGCTGGCACGACGAAAAAATTTGGTCGCCAAAAGGGCGGCGGTGGTGCCCGTCACGGTAACCGTAAGTCCAACATCTTTATCGGTGGTGGTAAATCTCACGGTCCTGTTGTGCGCAGCCATGCCTTTGATCTTCCGAAGAAAGTGCGTGCACTTGCTCTTAAGATTGCATTATCCAGTAAAGTCCGTGCTGAACAGCTTGTTGTTTTGGAAGATGCTGTGTCTAAAGACGGTAAGACGGCTGCGTTGCGTGGCCAGTTCAGTAAGCTTGGTCTTTCAAGCGCCTTGATTATTGATGGCGCAACTGTGGATAGCAACTTTGCTCGTGCAGCCCGCAACATTGAGAAAATTGATGTCTTGCCTGTGCAGGGTATTAATGTTTACGACATTCTTCGTCGTGAGAAATTAGTTTTGACAAAGGCAGCTCTAGAAAGCCTTGAGGAGCGTTTCAAATGATACAGGAACGGTTTTACGATATTATTCGCGCGCCCGTGATTACTGAAAAATCAACAATGGCGTCTGAACATAATCAAGTGATTTTCGCGGTTGCGATTGACGCTGATAAGCCGAGCATTAAGGCTGCTGTTGAGGCACTCTTTAATGTAAAAGTGAAGGCCGTTAATACTTTGGTACGTAAAGGTAAAACAAAACGTTTCCGTGGTATCCCGGGTCGCCAAAATGACCTTAAAAAAGCGATCGTGACCCTCGAAGACGGTCATAATATCGACGTAACAACTGGTCTATAGAGAAGGGTTAAAAGAGAGTTATGGCATTAAAAAGCTACAAACCAACGACCCCAGGCCAGCGCGCGCTGATTATTGTTGATCGTTCTGGTCTTCATAAGGGTAAACCCGTTAAACACCTTACAGAGGGTTTGACGAAGTCTGGTGGTCGTAACAATACAGGACGTATGACAGCTCGCCGTCGTGGCGGTGGTCACAAGCGCACCTATCGTATGATCGACTTCAAGCGTCGCAAATGGGATATGGTCGCAACTGTTGAGCGTCTTGAGTATGATCCAAACAGGACTGCTTTTATCGCGCTTGTTAAATATGAAGACGGCGAATTAAGCTATATTTTGGCGCCGCAACGTTTGGCTGCGGGTGACAAAATTGTTGCTGGCCTCAAGGTTGACGTGAAGCCAGGCAATGCGATGCCTTTAAAGAGCATCCCTGTTGGTACAATCATTCATAATATTGAAATGAAGCCAGGCAAGGGTGGTCAGATCGCCCGCTCTGCTGGCACATTTGCTCAATTGGTTGGTCGTGATCAGGCTTATGCGATTATTCGTCTAACGTCTGGTGAGCAGCGTTTGGTATTGGGTGAATGTATGGCGACTATTGGCGCTGTCTCTAACCCGGATCAAAGCAATATTAACCTCTCTAAAGCTGGTCGTTCACGCTGGTTGGGCCGTCGCCCTTCTGTTCGTGGTGTGGCTATGAACCCAGTCGATCACCCGCATGGTGGTGGTGAGGGTCGTACATCGGGTGGTCGTCACCCTGTTACGCCATGGGGTAAGCCGACCAAGGGTCGTAAAACTAGAAGCAACAAGGCAACGAATAAATTTATCGTTCGTAGCCGTCACCTGCGTAAGAAACGCTAAGGAGCGCACGTTATGGGAAGATCTGTTTGGAAGGGCCCGTTTATTGATGGCTATTTGCTTAAGAAAGCAGCAGCTGTTCGTGAGTCTGGTCGGTCGAATGAGGTTATTAAGACTTGGAGTCGTCGTTCAACGATATTGCCACAATTTGTTGGTCTTATTTTTGGCGTGCACAATGGTCAAAAGCATATACCTGTTTCAGTAACAGAAGATATGGTTGGTCATAAATTTGGTGAGTTTGCGCCAACCCGTACATATTACGGTCACACCGCAGACAAGAAGGCAAAGAGGAAGTAAGATGGGTAAAACATCGACATCCCGTAAGCTTGCTGATAATGAAGCTCGCGCAGTTGGTCGGATGATCCGCACCAGCCCGCAGAAGCTAAATTTGGTCGCGCAGCTTATTCGTGGAAAAAAAGCTGAGAAAGCACTTGCTGATTTGACATTCTCGCGTCGCCGCGTTGCCGTTCAAGTTAAAAAAGTTCTCGAAAGCGCTATTGCTAATGCTGAAAACAATCATGATCTTGATGTTGACAGCCTGGTTGTAAGCGAAGCCTATGTTGGCAAAAACTTGGTTATGAAACGTTTTCGTCCGCGCGCCAAAGGGCGCGCTGCGCGGATTATCAAACCATTTAGTCAGCTTACGATTGTTGTTCGCGAAGTTGAGGAGAAAGCATAATGGGTCAAAAGGTAAATCCAATTGGTATGCGCCTCGGCGTTAATCGTACATGGGAATCTCGTTGGTATGCTCGCAAAGGCGAGTATGCAAGCCTGCTTCATGAAGACCTTAAAATTCGCGCTATGTTGGTTAAAACATTGCGTCAGGCCGGCATTTCACGCGTCGTGATCGAGCGTCCTCACAAGAAGTGTCATGTGACGATTCATTCAGCACGTCCTGGTGTGATTATCGGTAAAAAAGGCGCAGATATTGAAAAATTGCGCCGTGAAATTGGTAAGTTTACATCGAGCGAAGTTCTTTTGAACATTGTTGAAGTACGCAAGCCTGAGATCGATGCACAATTGGTTGCTGAGAGTGTTGCGCAGCAGCTTGAGCGTCGTGTTGGTTTCCGTCGGGCGATGAAACGTGCTGTTCAATCAGCGATGCGTTTGGGTGCCGGTGGTATACGGATCAATTGTGCCGGCCGTTTGGGTGGTGCTGAGATTGCGCGTACGGAATGGTACCGTGAAGGTCGTGTGCCATTGCATACTCTTCGTGCTGATATCGATTATGGCGTTGCAGAAGCAATGACTGCTTACGGTATTTGCGGTGTAAAAATTTGGATCTTTAAAGGCGAGATCATGGAACATGACCCCATGGCACGTGATCGTCGCGAAGAAGGTGGCAATAATGCGGGTAACCGTCCGAGCCGCCCAGCTGCAGGGAATTAAGTCTCATGTTACAGCCAAAACGTACAAAATTTCGGAAAGCTCATAAGGGCCGCATTCATGGTAATGCCAAAGGTGGCACAACTTTGACTTTTGGATCTTATGGTTTGAAGGCGACGACACCTGAACGTGTTACTGCCCGTCAAATTGAAGCGGCGCGTCGTGTGATTACACGTCACATGAAACGTGCTGGTCGTGTTTGGATCCGTATTTTTCCTGATCTACCTGTTTCGAAAAAGCCGACTGAGGTTCGGATGGGTAAAGGTAAAGGGTCACCAGAATATTGGGCCTGCCGTGTAAAGCCTGGTCGTATCATGTTTGAGATCGATGGCGTACCGGCTGATGTCGCGCACCAAGCTCTAAGTTTGGCTGCTGCGAAACTTCCTGTACAGACGCGTGTTGTTTCACGCCCTGGCGATAAGGCATAAGGAGCGAGAAAATGGATTTGACTGAAATTAAAGCCATGACAGTGGATCAGCGCTCTGATGAACTTTTGAAGCTCAAGAAAGAGCAGCTTAACTTGCGGTTCCAGAAGGCTTCTGGCCAATTGGAAAACACAGCGCGTGTCCGCAAAGTTCGTAGATTGATTGCGCAAATTAAAACGGTTCAACGCTCTAGCGTTGAGCAGGTCTAATCGGAAGGGACGAAAGATATGCCAAAGCGTATGTTACAAGGGACGGTCGTGAGCGATAAGGGTGATAAAACCATTGTCGTGAATGTTGAGCGTCGTTTTACCGACCCCGTGATGAAGAAGACTGTGCGTAAGACAAAGCGTTACCATGCGCATGATGAGCAAAACAGTTGTAAATTGGGCGATAAAGTCTCAATTCAAGAGTGTCGGCCCATGTCCAAGTTGAAAACTTGGATTGTGGTTGGTCAATAAGGTAATAGCCTTCGGGCTTTAGATAAGGAATTTAGTCATGATACAGATGCAGACTAATCTGGATGTAGCCGATAATTCTGGCGCACGCCGGGTGCAGTGCATCAAGGTTCTTGGTGGTTCTAAGCGTAAGACAGCTGGTGTTGGCGACATTATTGTCGTGAGCATCAAAGAAGCTATCCCGCGTGGACGCGTCAAGAAAGGCGATGTTATGAAAGCCGTCATCGTAAGAACAGCGAAAGAAATTCGCCGTCAAGATGGCAGTGCCATCCGCTTTGATCGTAATGCGGCCGTGTTAATCAATAATGCGGGTGAGCCAATTGGCACGCGTATTTTTGGTCCTGTGACACGTGAGTTGCGCGGTAAGAACCACATGAAAATTATTTCGTTGGCTCCGGAGGTGCTGTAATGGCGACTAAGTTGAAAATCAAAAAAGGCGACCGTGTGGTTGTTTTGGCCGGTCGTGACAAAGGTAAAACAGGTGATGTTTTGCAGATGTTCCCGAGCGAGAACAAAGCTCTTGTGCAAGGTGTTAACATTGTGCGTCGTCATCAGCGTCAAACAGCGCAAGCTGAAGGCGGGATTATTAGTCGCGAAAGCAAAATTCATTTATCCAATATTGCATTGGCGGACCCTAAAGATGGTAAGCCGACCCGTGTTGGTTATGTGGTGGATAAAGACGGCGTTAAAAAGCGCGTCGCTAAACGCTCAGGAGACGTAATCAATGGCTAATCTTGAAGGCTACGAGCCACGACTCAAAACGCATTATAAGACTGTGGTGCGTGGAGCGCTTATGGAAAAATTTGAGCTTAAGAATCCGATGACGGTGCCTCAGCTCGATAAAGTTGTTCTTAATATTGGTGTTGGTGAAACAACGCAGGATACAAAGAAAATCAATTCGGCTTTTGAAGCGCTTGAATTGATTGCTGGTCAGCGTCCAGTCATTACCAAAGCGCGTAATTCGATCGCGACCTTTAAGGTCCGTGAAGATATGCCGCTTGGTGTAAAAGTAACATTGCGCAGCGCGCAAATGTATGAATTTATTGACCGCCTAGTGACCATTGCGCTGCCGCGCGTGCGTGACTTCCGCGGGCTTAACCCAAAGAGCTTTGATGGCAATGGCAATTATGCCATGGGCATTAAAGAGCACCTTGTGTTTCCTGAAATCAACTATGATAAGGTCGACACAATTTGGGGTATGGACGTAATTGTCTGCACAACCACTAACGATGATGATAAAGCCCGTGAATTATTGCGCGGTTTTAATTTCCCGTTTACGGATTAAGAGGAAGTTATGGCGAAGAAAAGTATGATTGAGCGCAACACAAAGCGCGTGAAGTTGGCTAAGCGATATGCGGCCAAACGCGAAGCGCTACTCGCTATTGCAAATGATGTGAATGCACCAAATGAAGACCGTTTTAAAGCGCGTTTGAAATTGGCAGAATTACCGCGTAATTCAGCGCCAATACGTCAGCGTAATCGTTGTGCGGTGTCTGGTCGTCCACGTGGTTATTATCGTAAATTAAACATGTCGCGCATCGCGCTTCGTGAATTGGCCTCAAAAGGGTTGGTTCCGGGCATGGTAAAGTCAAGCTGGTAGGAGAATAAGCACATGAACGATCCTCTTGGCGATATGCTAACAAGAATACGTAATGCTCAGATGCGCGGCAAAACACTTGTTGTTTCTCCCTCATCTAAATTACGGTGCCGCGTGCTCGATGTTTTAGAAAGCGAAGGTTATATCCGTGGTTACAGCCAGTCGGAAATGACGAATGGTACAAAGCAGATTGAAATTGAATTGAAATATTACGAGGGTGAACCTGTAATTCGTGAGATTCAGCGCGTTTCAAAGCCTGGCCGTCGCGTCTATTCATCGGTTAAAACGATGCCGACGGTCCGTAATGGGCTTGGCTTGTCGATCGTATCTACACCTAAGGGTGTGATGTCTGACGCATCGGCGCGTGAACAAAATGTCGGCGGCGAAATTCTTTGCCGCGTCTTCTGATGCTGGTTTGATAGGGGTATAAAATGTCAAGAATTGGTAAAAAACCAGTACCTGTGCCAAGTGGGGTCGAAGTCACTCTTAATGGTCAATTGGTTTCAGTTAAAGGACCAAAAGGTACGTTGGCGGCAAGCCTGTCTGATCTCGTCACCGTGACGCAAGGTGAAGAAGGTATTGATGTTAAGCCAGTGAATAAGTCGCAATCTGCGCGTAGTTTCTGGGGTTTAAGCCGTACACTTGTGTCGAACCTTGTCACAGGTGTATCTGAAGGCTTCACCAAAAAGCTGGAGCTTCAGGGCGTTGGTTACCGTGCGCAAATGCAAGGCAGTCAGCTTAAATTGACGCTCGGCTTTAGTCACGATGTGATGTTTACTGTGCCAGAAGGTATTACAATTGAGACCCCAAGCCAAACTGAAGTGATTATCAGCGGTTCTGATAAGCAATCAGTTGGTCAGGTAGCAGCAGAAATTAGGTCATACAGGCCACCTGAGCCTTATAAAGGCAAGGGTGTGCGCTATGCGGGAGAATATATCTTCCGCAAAGAAGGTAAGAAGAAGTAGCGGAGCAAATTATGGTTCAGAAAATATCTACCAACGAGCGGCGTAAAATGCGTGTCCGGCGTCAGCTTCGCAAGGTTGCGAATGGACGTCCACGTTTGTCAGTGTTCCGTTCTTCAAAGCATATCTATGCGCAAGTCATTGATGATGTCTTGGGGCGGACTTTAGCTTCAGCCTCTTCAATGGATAAGGAATTCTCATCAGCAAAGGGCAGCGACAAAGACGCAGCTGCTCTCGTTGGTAAGCAGGTTGCTGAACGTGCGAAACAAGCTGGCGTTGTTGACGTTGTGTTTGATCGCGGCGGTTACATCTATCATGGTCGTGTGAAAGCACTGGCCGACGCGGCCCGCGAAGCCGGTCTGAACTTCTAAAGGAGAGTAAGCGTGGCAAGAAACGAAAATCGGGAAGAGCGCGATAGTGAATTTGTAGATCGCTTAGTCCACATTAACCGTGTGGCAAAAGTGGTTAAAGGTGGTCGCCGCTTCGGCTTTGCCGCTTTGGTGATTGTTGGTGATCAAAAAGGCCGCGTTGGCTTTGGTCACGGTAAGGCCCGTGAGGTGCCTGAGGCAATCCGTAAGGCGACGGAAAATGCAAAGCGTAAGCTTGTGCGTGTTCCGCTACGCGAAGGCCGGACGTTGCACCATGATATTGCTGGTCGCCATGGCGCCGGTCGTGTTCAGCTTCGTGCAGCCCCTCCCGGAACAGGGATTATTGCGGGCGGCCCAATGCGCGCGATTTTTGAGGTGCTCGGCATGCAGGATGTTGTGGCGAAGTCCATCGGGTCTTCAAATCCATATAACATGATCCATGCGACTTTTGATGCTTTATCACGTCAGGGTAGCCCGCGAATGGTTGCGGCACGTCGTGGTAAAAAAGTGGCTGATATTATTGGTCGTCGCAAAGAAGATGCGGCAGCTGATGAAGATACAGCGATCGCTAACTAAGAGGGTTACATATCATGGCTGCCAAGAAAACATTAATAGTCGAGCAAACGTCGAGCAGATTTGGTCGCAAAAAAGACCAACGCGCAACTTTGCTTGGATTGGGTTTAACGCGCATTGGCCGTCGCCGTGAGCTTGAGGATACGCCTTCAGTTCGCGGTATGGTTGAAAAAGTCAAACATCTCGTGCGGATAGTCGACGAGAAATAAAGCTACCTTTTTGGGGATAGAACGATGAAATTAAATGAATTGCGCGATAATCTAGGAGCTACAAAAGCTCGTATGCGAGTTGGTCGGGGTACGTCTTCGGGCAAAGGTAAAACTGGTGGCCGCGGTGTGAAGGGTCAGACCTCGCGTTCTGGTGTGGCGATCAAGGGTTTTGAAGGTGGACAGATGCCTTTGCATATGCGTCTTCCAAAACGTGGATTTAATAAGCCAAATGCCAAGAAATTAAATGCTGTCAATCTCGGTCGTTTACAGCAAGCTGTGGATGCTGGAAAATTAACAGCCGGGAGTGTTGTAAGCTCTCAAGCTCTTGTGGCGGCTGGTGTTATTCGTCGTCCATTAGATGGTGTCCGTATTTTGGCAAAAGGCGAGTTGAAAGACAAACTCGATTTTGAAGTTGCTGGCATGAGTAAAGCAGCACTTGCTATTGTTGAAAAACTTGGTGGTAAAGTAACAGTCACTATACCGGCTAAAGCCTCTGAACCGGCTGTTGAAGCTGAGTAAGCGAGTAAAATAATGGCATCCGCGGCAGAACAGCTTGCAGCAAATCTAAGCTTCTCGGCATTTCGTTCGGCCAGCGAGCTTAAAAAGCGTATCTGGTTTACGCTTATCGCTTTGCTTGTTTACCGTTTGGGAACCTATATTCCATTGCCAGGTATTGATGCGACGGCTCTTAAGTCTGTCTTTGATCAAAACCAATCAGGCATTATTGGCATGTTTAACATGTTTGCGGGCGGTGCAGTTGGCCGTATGGCTATTTTTGCCCTTAACATCATGCCTTATATTACAGCGTCGATTGTTATCCAGCTTCTGACCTCTGTTGTACCACATTTGGAACAGCTTAAAAAAGAGGGTGAGCAGGGGCGCAAACAGATTAACCAATACACGCGCTACGGCACTGTTTTATTAGCAACTTTTCAAGGATATGGCATTGCTGTTGGTCTTGAGGGCGCCGAGGGCGTCGTCACAGATCCGGGCCTGTTTTTCCGTCTAAGCGCCGTCATTACGCTGGTTGGTGGTACTGTTTTCCTCATGTGGTTGGGTGAGCAAATTACCGCTCGGGGTGTTGGTAATGGCATCTCTCTTATTATCTTTGCTGGTATTGTTGCTGAGTTACCAAGTGCGCTTGCTGGAACGCTCGAGCTTGGACGCCAAGGTGCATTGTCTACATTTATCATTCTCGCTTTAATGATCATGATTGTTGCTGTGATTGCGTTTATCGTTTTCATGGAACGAGCGCAAAGACGCCTTTTGGTGCAATATCCAAAACGGCAAATGGGCAATAAAATGATGGGCGGTGACTCGTCACATTTGCCTCTAAAATTAAACACAGCAGGGGTTATACCGCCCATTTTTGCATCTTCTCTTCTTTTGCTTCCCATTACAGTTGCAAATTTTAGCGGTGATGGTGCTGGTGGCTGGCTAACAACAGTAACAGCGATGCTTGGCCAAGGTCAGCCGCTTTATATGGCGTTATATGCGAGTGGTATTATCTTTTTCTGTTTTTTCTACACTTCTATTGTATTCAACCCAACAGAAACTGCAGATAATTTGAAGCGTCAAGGCGGCTTTATTCCTGGTATTCGTCCAGGGCCTCGCACAGCAGAATATATTGATACAATATTGACGCGTTTGACAACGATAGGCGCTATCTACCTGACGCTTGTGTGTTTGCTCCCTGAGTTTCTCATTAACGCTTATAGTGTTCCCTTTTATTTTGGTGGTACGTCACTTCTTATTGTTGTTAACGTTACTATGGACACAGTTGCCCAAGTGCAAAGTCATTTATTCGCCCACCAATATGAAGGTTTGATTAAGAAGTCGCGCCTTAAGGGAGGTCCACGATGAGATTAATTTTCTTGGGCCCTCCAGGTGCGGGTAAAGGCACGCAGGCTCAGCGTATTGAGTCGTTTTTAAATATTAAACAATTATCCACCGGAGACATGTTGCGCGCCGCAGTAGCTGCAAAAACACCGGTAGGTTTGGTTGCTCAGGGTATTATGGCTCGTGGGGATCTTGTTCCTGATGAGGTTGTTGTCGGCATTATTGCAGATCGTATTGACGAAGCCGATTGTGCCAATGGTTTTATTCTCGACGGATTTCCAAGAAATGTAGCGCAAGCTGAAGCGCTTAATGTGATGCTGGATGAGAAGGGGCTTACACTTGACGGTGTTATTGAGCTCAAAGTGAATAGTGAAATTTTAATTGGTCGAATTTTAAAACGTGCTGAAGAAAGCGCAGGCGGACCGAGAGAAGATGATACTCAAGAGGCGCTTACACATCGTTTGCGTGTTTATGAGGAGCAGACGGCACCGGTTTCAGCATATTATGCTGGAAAAGGTGTTTTGAAAGAGGTTGATGGTATGCAAGAGATTGATCAGGTGACTGAGGCAATCAAGGCAACATTGGGTGTAAATTAATCGGAGGACATCGGTTTAGTGGTTGACTGACAAAGGAAAAATCATATAATCCGCGGCTTGGGTCGTGGTTTCTTTGATGTTCCGAATTATTCAACCCGACAGAGTTTAAATATCTGAAAAATAACTGATTTTTTCATAACGGCCGAGAGGCCATCGCAAGGAGAAGCAAGTGGCTCGTATTGCTGGTGTAAATATCCCAACTGGGAAAAGGGTTGTCATTGCGTTGACCTATATTCATGGGATTGGCAATAAAAAAGCTCAAGAAATTTGCGCAAAGATCGGCATTCCTGCCGCAACGCGCGTTAATGAATTGAGCGATGCTGATGTAATTAAAATTCGCGAGACCATTGACGCTGATTATATGGTTGAAGGTGATCTTCGTCGCGAAGTTTCTATGAACATCAAGCGCTTGTTGGACCTTGGTTCATATCGCGGATTGCGCCATCGTCGTAACTTGCCTGTGCGCGGTCAGCGTACTCATACAAATGCGCGTACGCGTAAAGGGCCAGCTAAAGCTATTGCTGGCAAGAAGAAATAGAGCGACCGGAGATAAAAGAATATGGCAGCAGAAAAAAATCGCATGCGTCGTCGTGAACGTAAGAATATCGTTTCAGGTGTCGCTCACGTAAATTCTACGTTTAACAATACAATGGTTACCATTGCTGATGCACAGGGTAATACGATCTCTTGGTCGTCTTCAGGCTTGATGGGTTTTAAAGGCTCACGTAAGTCAACACCTTATGCCGCTCAGCTTGCTGCTGAGGACGCAGGAAAAAAAGCCATGGATCACGGCATGAAAACACTTGAAGTTCAAGTGCAGGGGCCTGGTTCTGGTCGTGAGAGCGCTTTGCGTGCTTTGCAATCAGTTGGCTTCTCAATCACAACAATCCGTGATGTAACGCCGATTGCGCATAATGGGTGTCGTCCACCTAAGCGTCGTCGTGTCTAATACGGGTTTCAAAAGTAACTAAAGGATAACGTTGTGTTTCAAAACAATTGGCAAGAACTGATTAAACCAAATAAACTTGAAATTGTTCAAGGTGCAGATGACAAACGCCACGCGCGCGTTATTGCTGAGCCACTTGAGCGTGGTTTCGGTCTAACGCTCGGAAATGCGTTGCGTCGTGTGTTACTGTCTTCAGTTCAGGGCGCGGCTGTAACTGCTGTTAAAATTGACGGCGTATTACACGAGTTCTCATCTATTCCTGGTGTCCGTGAGGATGTTACAGATATCGTTTTGAATATTAAGAAAATGGCATTGTCGCTTCACAGCGAAGGCACAAAACGAGTTGTTTTAAGCAAAAAAGGTCCTGGTGTTGTCACAGCAGGTGACATTGAAGAAATCGCTGACCTTGAAATTCATAATCCTGATCTCGTGCTTTGTACGCTTGATGAGGGCGGTGAAGTACGTATGGAATTTACTGTAAGCACCGGTAAGGGTTATGTGCCAGCAGAAAAAAATCGTGATGAAGATGCTGCCATCGGCATTATCCCGATTGATTCTCTCTATAGCCCTGTTCGTCGCGTGTCCTATAATGTTGAAAATACACGTGAAGGACAAGTGCTTGATTATGACAAATTGACTTTAGACATTGAAACAAATGGCACTGTATCACCTGAAGATGCGCTCGCATTTTCAGCGCGTATTCTTCAAGACCAGCTGCAAACATTTGTGAATTTTGAAGAGCCAGAAATTGTTGTTGAAGAGCCTTCTTCTATTGAAGAAACAGGTTTCTCTGCTGCATTGCTCAAAAAAGTTGATGAGCTTGAGCTTTCTGTTCGTTCAGCGAATTGCTTGAAAAATGATAATATCGTTTATATTGGCGATCTTATTCAGAAATCAGAAAACGAAATGCTCCGCACACCTAATTTTGGCCGTAAATCTTTGAATGAAATCAAAGAAGTATTGTCAGAAATGGGTCTGCATTTGGGTATGGATGTGCCGAATTGGCCGCCTGAGAATATTGAAGATCTCGCAAAGCGGTTTGAAGAAAGTTACTAATTATTGGCATTTGCCATAACGTCTACAGGAGAGAGATATGCGCCACGCCAAAGCAGGCCGCAAGCTAAATCGGACCAGTTCACATCGCAAAGCAATGCTTGCGAATATGGCTGTTGCCCTGATCAAGCACGAGCAAATCGTAACAACTTTGCCAAAGGCAAAGGAATTGCGCCCGGTTGTTGAAAAATTGATCACATTGGGCAAACGCGGTGATCTTCATGCGCGCCGTCAGGCAAGTGCGCAGCTTCCTGAAGAGCAATGGGTGAAAAAACTTTTTGATACACTTGGACCACGCTACGCTGAGCGTGCCGGTGGTTATACGCGTGTGCTTAAAGCAGGCTTTCGTTATGGCGATAATGCACCGCTTGCAGTGATTGAATTTGTGGATCGTGATCCTGAAGCACGCGGTCAAGATAGTGGCCCTGTCATGGTTGACGATGCTGAGGATGTGGCTGCCACAGCTTAATATCGTGACAATTTCGTCGACATTAAAAAGGTACGGGCTGTCAGTCGCGTACCTTTTTTTGTTTTGCATTGCTTTAGTTTTGTCGACTGAGCGTGGTTTAGCTGAGCCATTGGTGGCGGGCTCCGTCAGTGTGCCGCAGTCACGCGCTGAGATTCTCTATTCTTTTTCTCCTGTTGTTGATGCGGTTGCCCCCTCTGTTGTGAATGTCTATGCAAAACGATTTGTTCGTGAGCGCCAGCGTGGATTGTTTGATGATCCCTTCTTTAAACAATTTTTCGGAGAAGGGTTTGGCTCGCGCCTAGGACCGGGCGCACAACGTGAACAAGAATCGTTGGGATCAGGTGTCATCGTGGATGATAGGGGCCTGATTGTGACCAATCACCATGTCATTAAAAATGCTGAAGAGTTGACCGTTATTTTGGCTGATCGGCGAGAGTTTAAAGCAAAAGTCGTTGTTGATGACGAAAGAACAGACTTATCCATTTTAGAATTAGTCTCCCCACCAGATGATTTAAAAGCGATCAGGTTAAGAGATAGCGATGATGTGTCGGTTGGTGATTTGGTCTTGGCGATTGGTAATCCCTTTGGGGTTGGACAAACAGTTACAAGCGGGATTATTTCTGCACTTGCTCGTACGCAAGTCGGTATTACGGACTACCAGTCCTTTATTCAAACTGATGCGGCGATTAACCCGGGTAATTCGGGCGGTGCACTGGTTGGGACGGATGGTCTTCTTATTGGTGTGAACACTGCTATTTTTTCGCGTTCGGGCGGCTCAGTTGGTATTGGCTTTGCTATTCCCGCAAATATGGTCGGGCAGATCATTCGGGCTGCACAAAAGGGGGAAGATATTGTTCGGCCTTGGTTGGGCGTGTCACTTCAGCGCGTATCAAACGAGCTTGTTAATACGTTAAGGCTAGAGCGCCCCTATGGAGCGCTCGTGACGGGCTTACACCCGCTTAGCCCGCTCAAAGTAGCGCGATTAGAGGTTGGCGATGTTATTTTAGAAATTGATAATGTTCAGGTAGAGAATGATGCTGCGCTGCGTTATCAAATTGCGACACGCGATGTGGGTGGCACTGTTCAGCTTGGTATCATGCGAGATGGGCGCCGTCTGGTCAAAAAGGTCAAGCTTATACCCGCGCCGGAAGTGCCGCCCCGTCGTCAGACTGTACTTGCAAATATGGGCGTCTTATCGGGGGCAAATGTTGCTAATATTAACCCGGCTTTAAGCGACGAGCTGAGGTTGCAGATGGACCTAAGCGGTCTTATTGTGCTCTCGGTTACGCGAAATAGTCCTGCCGCAAGGTTTGGTTTGCGTATGGGCGATATTATAAAGCGGGTTGATGAAACTGAGATTTCTTCTGTTTCTGACCTACTAGCTATGAGCGATGCTTTTGCGCGTGTATCAAGCATAGAGGTGTTGCGCGGAGATCGTATTTTGAAAGCAAATATAAGATGAGTGCGCAAATCCTTGTGGTTCAGCGAGATGAAGAAGGCATGCGCTTAGACCGTTGGTTTAAGACGCATTTTCCAGCTCTTGGGCATGGTTTACTTGAAAAGCTGTGCCGCAAAGGGTCCATTCGCGTGGATGGGGGGCGTGTTAAGCCAAATGCGCGACTCGGCGTTGGTCAGTCTTTGCGGGTTCCACCAGAGGTCTTAGCTGCAAAGGCAAGTAAAAATCCAACACCGAAGCGCGTAAAGCCAGAGCTTATTCGTTTGCTTGAGGCGGCGGTTATTTATCGCGATAAAGATATTATGGTTCTTAACAAACCAAGCGGCTTGGCTGTTCAAGGTGGAACCAATACTGAGCAGCATATTGATGGCGCCTTACCTTTTTTAAAGTTTGATGCGGAGGAGGCACCAAGGCTTGTCCATCGCTTAGATCGTGACACGTCTGGCATATTGCTGCTTGCGCGAAATCGCACTGCGGCACAGGGGCTTACACGCGCATTTGCGCAAAGAGATGTTGAGAAAATATATTGGGCGCTTGTACATGGCGTTCCGCGCCCATCCAAGGGGCACATAGACCTAGCCTTAAGTAAACGCCCTGCTAAATTTGGCGGGGAGCGCATGTTACCTGCAGAAAAAGGTGATCCTGACGCGTTGCGCGCAAAAACAGACTATGCTGAAATTTCTCGCGCTGGTCAGCGGTTTTCATGGTTGGCATTGCGTCCGCTCACGGGCCGCACACACCAATTGCGGGCTCATATGGTCGCGGTCGGCACCCCTATTGTTGGTGACCCCAAATATCGAATTGAGAATAATGATACGGAATATGGCGGCATTGTTGAAAAAAAGCTTCATTTGCACGCGAGATCGGTTAATCTGCGGCATCCGCGAACCGGCGCTATCTTGAAAGTAGAAGCACCGTTAGAAGGGCACATGAAAGCCAGTTGGCAGCATTTTGGTTTTGATATAAGTGAGGGTAACGACCCTTTTGAAGAGGCATGACGTGCATTTAGTGGTTTTTGATTGTGATGGTACGCTCGTAGATAGCCAGCATGCGATAGTTGCGGCGACCGAATTTGCATTGCAATCGGAGGGCTTGCCTGTGCCTGAGCGCCAAAAGATTTTATCATCTGTTGGCTTACCGCTTGAGACGATTATGCAGCGCCATGTGCCGGATGCAGATTCTGCCGCCATTGAGCGGATGCTCGATGTTTATAAACGCGAAAGCCTGCGTCTTGCACAACAAGAGGATCGCGGTCAAATTATGTTTCCCGGCATGTATGAGACCATTTCATGGTTGGGTGGTATGGACGCCGTTGTTATGGGCATTGTGACGATGAAGTCGCGCCGCGGGCTCAATCGGGTTGTCGATGCTTATGGAATTCGCGACCATTTTCAGGTTCTCAAAAGTGCAGATGATGGTCCAGGCAAACCTGCGCCAGATCTTTTGCTGGATTGTATGTCTGCTGTTGGTGTTGACCCTCAAAAAACAGTCATGGTGGGTGATACGAGTTTTGATATGATGATGGCGCGCGCCGCAGGCGCTTATAGCATTGGTGTTGCGTGGGGTTATCAAACAGTTGAAGAGCTTGAAGAGTCGGGTGCGCAAGAAATTGTGCGAACACCTGAAGAGCTTAATCGATCTTTAAACGCATTTATTTCCTAATGAAACGGTTTTATGAGCAAGTGCATATAGAGATGCGCGATGATGGCTATGTCATTTTGCTGGATGCACACGAACTCAAAACACCCTCTAAACGTCAATTAGCGCTTCCTAATCTAACTCTGGCCGAACTCATTTCGGAAGAATGGCGCGCGCAAGAAGAAAAAGTTGATCCGCGTTCAATGCCAAGCATGCGACTATCGGCAACAGCAATTGACCGCGTATCTGATCGATTTGATGATACACTCGGAGAGTTCAAGAATTATGTTAGTAGCGACTTATTATGCTATCGCGGCTCAGGGCAGAAAGCATTGGCAGACCGACAGGTCGCTGAATGGGATCCTATTCTCGCATGGGCAGCCACGCGATATGATGTTTCATTTGCTGTCACAGATGCGTTGATGCCGATTCCTCAACCCGAGGAAACAATTGCGCGATTGTCCCAAGCTGTTTGCTCAGATGTGTTTACGCTGACCTCAATGGTTCATGCGACGGCGGTTACAGGATCAGCGGTCTTAGCTTTGGCGCTATATGAAAGTCATATTGATGAACAACGAGCTTTTGAGCTTTCGTGTTTAGATAATTTGTTTCAGCTCGAGGTTTGGGGGGAAGATGAGGGCGAGCGACAGAAATTAGATAATATTTTTCTGGAACTTAGCGCTTTAAACAGCTACTTTCGAGCACTAAAACATATTTAATAAGCGCGTAATTTCGTGCCTATATTGGGAATTGGGCACCTGTGGAGGGGTTATGAGAGACATTGTTGCTGAGTTAGAAGAACGGCGGCGCATTGCCCGCTTGGGTGGAGGTCAAGAGCGCATTGATGCACAGCATGCACGTGGTAAGCTGACGGCTCGAGAACGCATTGATTTATTGCTTGATGATGACTCTTTTGAAGAAATAGATATGTTCGTTGAGCATGACTGCCATGAATTTGGTATGGAGAATCAAAAAATTCCAGGCGATGGCGTTGTCACAGGATGGGGGACGGTTAATGGTCGGCCTATCTATGTTTACGCAAAAGATTTTACCGTTTTTGGTGGGTCTTTATCTCGCGCCCATTCTCGCAAAATTAATAAAGTCCAAGACATGGCCCTTAAAAATGGGACGCCTATTATTGGCATCCTAGATGCCGGTGGGGCGCGTATTCAAGAAGGTGTGGACGCCCTTGGCGGTTATGCCGAGGTATTTCAGCGCAATACACTGGCTTCGGGTGTTATCCCTCAAATTACCATGATTATGGGGCCTTGCGCAGGTGGTGACGTTTATTCGCCTGCAATTACCGACTTCATTTTCATGGTCCGTAAAAGTTCATATATGTTTGTCACAGGTCCAGATGTCGTGAAAACGGTCACAAATGAAGAGGTGACAGCCGAAGAACTTGGTGGGGCTAAGGTTCATACAAGCAAATCATCTGTTGCGGATGGCGCTTTTGATAATGATGTTGAGGCCTTAACACAGCTTCGTCGTTTAATCGACTTCCTTCCTCTGTCGAATAAAAGCGGTGTTCCAGAGTTGCCAACGCATGACCCATTTGATCGTAAAGAGCTCTCGCTTGATACGCTCATTCCTGCAAATCCAAATATGCCTTATGATATGAAAGAACTCGTTCTCAAACTAGTTGATGAGGGTGACTTTTTTGATATTCAGCCTGATTTTGCAAAAAATATTATCACAGGCTTTGGCCGTATGGAGGGACGAACCGTTGGTGTTGTTGCCAATCAGCCAATGACACTCGCGGGTGTTCTAGATAGCGATGCCAGCCGAAAAGCTGCAAGGTTTGTTCGGTTTTGTGATTGCTTTGAAATTCCAGTTATTACATTAGTCGATGTGCCTGGTTTCTTGCCGGGAACCTCTCAAGAATATGGTGGCCTCATTAAGCATGGGGCGAAACTGCTTTTTGCATATGCTGAAGCGACTGTACCAAAAATTACTCTGATTACGCGTAAAGCTTATGGCGGTGCTTATGATGTGATGGCGTCAAAGCATTTGCGAGGTGACGTTAACTATGCCTGGCCGACTGCTGAGATTGCTGTTATGGGCGCCAAGGGCGCTGTTGAAATTATCTTCCGTAAGTCTTTGGGGGATGATGAAGAAATTGCGCGGCGGACTGCTGAGTATGAAGACAAGTTCTTAAATCCATTTGTTGCCGCCGAGCGGGGCTACATTGATGAGGTTATTCAGCCGCATAATACTCGGCGTCGAATTGCGAGATCTTTGGCACTATTACGAAATAAGAAGCTCGAGAATCCCTGGAAAAAACACGATAACATACCGTTGTGAGGCTAAGACATGATTAAGAAAATTCTAATCGCCAATAGAGGCGAAATAGCGTGTCGGGTTATCAAGACGGCGCGTGCGATGGGCATTAAAACAGTTGCGGTTTACTCCGATGCCGATGATGGCGCATTGCACACTGTTATTGCGGATGAGGCCATTCATATTGGGCCAGCACCTGCCAACCAAAGTTATTTGGTCATGGATAAAATTCTAGATGCGATCAAACAATCAGGTGCTGATGCAGTGCATCCTGGATATGGATTTTTAAGTGAAAATAAGCTTTTTGCCGAAGCACTCGAAAAAGCTGGTGTGGTGTTTATTGGTCCACCTGCGAGCGCGATCGAGGCAATGGGTGATAAAATTACGTCAAAAAAACTTGCATCTGAAGCCGGTGTAAGCACAGTTCCAGGTCATATGGGCTTGATTGAGGATGCCGACGAAGCCGTAAAAATTGCTAACCAAATTGGCTATCCAGTAATGATTAAAGCCTCAGCAGGTGGCGGCGGCAAGGGCATGCGAATTGCCTTTAATGATCAAGATGCGCGTGAAGGCTTTCAATCATCAAAGAATGAAGCAGCGGCAAGCTTTGGCGATGACCGTATATTTATCGAAAAATTTGTAACTCAACCACGTCATATTGAAATTCAGGTCCTAGGTGATCAGCATGGAAATGTGATTTATCTTGGTGAGCGTGAATGCTCCATTCAGCGCCGGAATCAAAAAGTTATCGAAGAGGCGCCAAGTCCATTCTTGGATGAAGAGACGCGCCGTAAGATGGGTGAGCAAGCCGTTGCTTTATCCAAGGCTGTCAATTACTGCTCTGCAGGGACTGTTGAGTTTATCGTTGATGGGGATCGTAATTTTTATTTTCTCGAAATGAATACACGCTTGCAGGTGGAGCATCCTGTTACGGAGCTAATCACTGGCATCGATCTTGTTGAGCAAATGATCCGCGTCGCTTCGGGTGAAAAGCTCTCGATCAAGCAGGAAGATGTGACATTAACAGGCTGGGCGATGGAAAGTCGAATTTATGCCGAGGATCCTTATCGCGGGTTTTTGCCATCGACAGGACGCCTTGTGCGTTATCGTCCTCCTGAGGAGGGCGTTTATGACGGTGTAACTGTTCGTAATGATACTGGTGTCTTTGAGGGTGGCGAGATCTCTATTTTCTATGATCCGATGATCGCTAAATTAGTGACGCATGGACAAGATCGAGATCAGTCCATTGCCGCTATGTCATCTGCCCTTGATGCATTTCGCATTGATGGCATTCGTCACAATATCGACTTTGTTGCCGCAATTATGGCCCATGATAAATTTAAGTCTGGGGTTATTACAACGGCCTTTATTGCCGAAGAATATCCAGATGGGTTTGAGGGTGCACCGCTGAGTGATGCGCGGGCAAAGAAACTTGCTGCGATTGGTTACGTTCTTGATGCTGATATGCGTTGGCGGGCAAGTCAAATCACCCAGAGTTTGTCTGGTCATGAAATTGTTCTGGCTGAGGACCGTGCTGTTCAAATCGAAGATCAGGTATTTGCAATTACCGGCCATGAAGATGGTTGTGCCGTAGATGGCGTTCCTATTTCTGTTGCCTATGCTTGGCAACCAGGTGATTTATTCTGTGAAGCACATGTGGATGATGAGCATATCGTGGTTGCTGTCGATCGCATTGCCGAAGGGTTTTTGTTTGTTGGTGCGGGGCGTAAAGTTGAGGTTCAGATTCGCAGCCTGCGTGCGCAACAATTGATGAGCTACATGCCCGAGAAAAGCGACGGCGTTAGCGAAAAAGAATTGTTATGCCCAATGCCGGGGATGGTGATTGCTATTAATGTCGTTGAAGGCCAAGAGGTCAAGGCAGGCGAAGCACTTGGCGTTGTTGAGGCCATGAAAATGGAAAATATTTTGCGTGCGGAACGAGACGTTAAAGTGGGTAAAATATTATGCGCGGTTGGAGATAAGCTGGCGGTCGATGATGTTATGATTGAGTTTGAATAGGCAAATTAAAGTCACTTTCAAAACATCGAAGCAATGCTTGGTCCAACTCATCCATGCTAACAATATGACCAAGGTCCAGAATGCTTGTGACTGTTTGGTCTGTTATGCCGCAAGGGACAATACCGGCGAAGTGATTTAAGTCGGGCTCTAAGTTGATGCTGAGACCGTGAAAAGTTACCCATCGTCTAACTCTGACGCCAATCGCTGCGATTTTGTCTGTACGCTGGGGGCCAAGCTCCGGCCGTTTAACCCATACACCCACACGGTCGTTTATGGTCTGGGCCTCTATATTAAAGCAATTGAGTGTTGCGATGATCCAGTTTTCGATTTGTCGCACAAAGCATCGCACATCACGTCCGCGTTTATTAAGGTCAAGCATGATGTAGACAACGCGCTGTCCAGGCCCGTGATAGGTATATTGCCCGCCGCGCCCGGCTTGATAGACAGGAAATTGATCAGCTTTTAAAAGATCCTGGTCCTTAGCACTGGTGCCCGCCGTATAGAGGGGCGGGTGCTCGAGAAACCATAAACACTCTTTTGCTTCCCCATGAGCGATTTTTGCCACGCGATCTTCCATGAAGCGGAGTGCTTCTGGATAAGCGATGTGTTTTTCAGCAAAAATTATTTCAGGCATAGGAACTCATATCATGCACCTAAAATCATATATAACATAAAATTTTTGTATAAATATTTAATATACATAAAATTGTTGCTAAATATTTGTGGGTGCGCCATAAGTGATAAGTAAAGGAGCAAACGCATGTTACCGGTTATAATTGATCTGACATATTTTAAAGTGGCCGTCATTGGTGGCGGGTTACAGGCTCAACGACGCCTGGAGATGATCGATGCTGCCGGAGCATCTTTTGTAAGTGTGTATGCGCCTGAGGCCAGTCAGGACATGTTAGATCTCGCTGGTGACCGCTTGATCGCGCGGCTACCAAGCGATGAAGAAGTATCTCGCTTTAACATTATTTATATTGCAAATATTGATGATATGACTGCTGAGCGATTTGTCAGCGTTGCGCGTGCGCATAAAACCTTAGTTAATGTTGAAGATGTTCGTCCCCTTTGTGATTTTCATGTGCCGGCGCTTGTTCGGCGCGGTGATCTTTTGCTTACGGCATCAACAGGGGGCAAGTCTCCTGGTTTAGCGCGGCGCTTGAAGGCTGATCTGGAAGCGAATTATCCCGCGGAATGGTCGGAGCGTTTGGATTTTATCTCGCAAGAACGTGAAAAATGGCGCGCGAGTGGTGATAATTTTAAAGCGTTAATTGATAAAACCAATGCGCTTATTGATAAAATGAAATGGTTAAAATGATGCTCAATCTTAATAAGACATCTGCCGAGACAACACATTATATTGACGATATTGCCGCTATCAATTCAAGACTTATGGCTATGTCGCCGATAGATGTGATTGATTATGCGGCAACTGAATTATTTCCGGATCGACTTTGTATTGTTTCCTCATTTGGTGCCGAGTCTGTGATTTTACTTCACTTGATCTCACAAGTGCATCCTAATACGCCGGTGATTTTTCTGAATACGGGTAAATTATTTGGCGAGACGATGCGCTATCGAGATCGCTTGCAAGACACGCTGGGACTTATGGATGTTCGTAGTGTTGGACCGTCACCTCAAGATTTACAAGAGCAGGATCCCAAAGGAAACCTCTGGGGGCGTGATCTAGACCAATGCTGTCATATTCGTAAGGTTTTGCCGCAAGCGCGTGCGACAGCGCCGTTTGACGCAATTATAACTGGTCGCAAGCGCTTTCAAACAGCGCAGCGCACGGATATGGATGTGCTCGAACTGCACGGGGATGGAAAATATCGTTTAAACCCTCTGGCAAATTGGGACCTCGAGCAGCTCCGCAATTATATTGAGACGCATGATCTTCCGCGTCACCCATTGGTAAAAGATGGCTATTTATCAATAGGTTGTATGCCATGCACATCGCGTGCAACAAGTGATGCGGATTATCGTTCGGGGCGCTGGGCTGGAACCGATAAAGATGAGTGCGGCATTCATATAAATGTAAATGGGGATGGCATTTAGACTACACGTATTTAGATTGTGCGTGCACGTTCCTTTTGCTTGTTTGTTTGTTCAGTATTTGCTAAACCCCTAGCTCGTTAATGTCGTGCGGCCGTGGCGGAATTGGTAGACGCGCAGCGTTGAGGTCGCTGTGGGGTAACACCCGTGGAAGTTCGAGTCTTCTCGGCCGCACCATTAACGGAGTGCTTCTGAACATAACTTGTATTGGCCGCGCGCCCATTATGTCAGAAACACTCATCGTTCATTTTCGGTTTCATTATAAAGCGATGGTCTAGAATAATAGACCCACTGAGATGACGTAGCCTTTTGCATCAGATTTCGCCACATGTTCCTCTTCAGTCGTAATACCATATGACGCTTTTATATAAGTATTTTCATATGATTTGATGAGGCCAATATTGATTGAGCGATCCGTGCCGAATTCTTTAATGTCCGTGTATAGGTCGGCATTAAACGTGTAGCCACTTCCAAGACCCAATTGGTATCCGAGGTGAATGTCCGTGCTGTCAATACTATCAGAAGTACCTGCGACACTTAATTTTGAATGCGTTGCTCTCAGTCCTGCTGCTAAACCAGCGCCTATTCCTGTTCTTAAATTGGCGCGTGAAAAGTGATATGTGGCTGAGGCATATAGGTCCGTATCTTTAAACTTTGCGCTTAGGACTTTTGTATTGCCGCGCATATATCCGCCACCAATCTCCAATTGATCAGATGTAAAAAAAGAAGCTGCCAATTGTGTCCCTGTGTAATCGCCGTCAACGGTTGAGCCACGAACGATCATTTCTTGATCACGAACTGCATATCCAATTGAAGCGGTACCTTGGTGTAGAACCTCAGCAAAAGCCGATATAGGCAGAATAAATGCGATAGCCGCGAGGGGTATGAGTGATTTTTTCATTGGAATATCCTATTTATTATTATTATTATTATCTGCCTTGAAGCAGGTTTCATGTCGCGTATGTTCTTATTCTTACAGTAGACACGCTATTTGGATAAATGATTTTATTGAAAAAAGCTAGCGGTTTTTGCAGAACTTGTCGTGCCAAAAATGAAAAAGAGCCTTCTCAATATAGGCTTATTGTTATCATGGAAATGTTTAGCAAAAATTACTGACTTAAGGCGATTATCTAAATCTCTCATCTGAGTGATAGCTCTTACACGAAATTTATCATTATTAATTTTGAATATGTTTGAATGATGAATCAGATTAAAAAAATTAAATTGTTAATTTTTTAATCTGAGATAGTTGCCAAAGGCATTCCAAAAATATTGCGCTACTGGCAAACTTACGTAACTCTATTTTATTGTCTATTACGTTTATGTGACACTTAAATGGTTTAAGCAGAAAGTTGGAGTGAGAATATAAATGCAAAAAGTAGGGCTTATTCCATTTGATATTGACGGCAATGATATTGCCATTTTATTTGTGACCTCTATGGGGCGTGGCCGTTGGATTTTACCAAAAGGTAACGTTATGAAGAAGGAAACTTCGATTTCCGCAGTTAAACGTGAAGCGTTTGAAGAGGCCGGCATAAAGGGCGAAGTTTTAGAAAGATTTGCGACGACTTGGCCGATTGGTAAATCTACAGCTGGCGGGGTTGTTCGTATTCCTGTCACTTATTATCCGTTTTTTGTTCGGGAACAGTTGGATGAATGGCCGGAGCGCCATAAACGTCAGCGACATTGGGCTTTATTGAAAGATAGCGCAATGGTCGTGGATCACGATGATTATGCGCATGTTTTAAATGCGTTCACGGAACTTTCTTATTGGATTAGAGAAGCTGCAAAAGAGTATAAATAAGCGCTGCAACACTGGCTGATGCCGGTACGGTAAAGATCCAGGCTGCCGCAATAGAGTAAACAAAGTTTCGCCGTACTAAGCGTCTTTTTGTGACAATACTTTTGGATACAAATGCATCTTTTGACGTGAGATTGAGTTTATGCCCTGGGCGGATTTTTCGTTTATTCGGATTTTCTAAAAACTCTCTTAAAAAACCAACCCCAAATATCGCGCCAATGGCAATATGCGTTGAGCTCACGGGGAGACCAAGAGATGATGCAATTAATACTGTGATTGCTGACGAAAGTGCGACGCAATAGGCTCTTGCGGCTGTTAATCGCGTGATTTTTTGACCAACCGTCCGAATGAGGCGCGGGCCGAATAATAATAATCCAAGCGAAATGCCCAGGGCACCAACAGCGAGCACCCAAAAAGGAATGGCTGCTTTTGAGCTAACTTCACCTGAAAATGACGATACGATCGCGGCAAGAGGCCCAATAGCATTGGCAACATCATTTGCACCATGGGCAAATGATAAAAGGGCAACGCCAAATATTAGTGGCACGTCAAATAACTTATTTAAGTCTTTCTTTTTATTTCTAATATTATTTATACGCGCGTTCATCCAAGGTTTAACAGCAATAAAGACAATCACTGCGCTGAGCAAGGAAAGGGTTAAAATCTCCTGTCCATTGAGAGTGATGATCTTTTTCAGACCTTTTGTGCTCATATAGGCGGTGAAGGCGCAAGCCATGAGCGCGTATATGACCGGCATCCAGCGCCTAGCGCCTTTAAGATGGTCTGGTGCGTTTAAAATAAGCGTTTTGATGGCGTATAGAAAAGCCGCAGCTATGAATGCTCCTAATAAGGGCGAAATGACCCAGCTAGCCGCGATTGATGACACCATTGCCCAATTCACAAGAGAAAAACCAGATGCCGCTATCCCAGCTCCCAAGACACCGCCAACAATCGAATGTGTTGTTGAAACAGGAGCATTTAGGATCGTTGCCAGATTAATCCATAATGCGGCGGCAAGTAAGGCGCTTAGCATGAGGGCTTGAAAACGACCTACGCTTAAAGATGGGTCGGGTGTGATAATACCTTTGGCGATTGTATTAACAACATCGCCGCCAGCTAAAAGCGCTCCGGCCGACTCAAAAACGGCAGCGATCAAAACAGCAGTTGTAACCGAAATGACTTTGCCACCAACGGCAGGGCCCATATTGTTGGCGACATCATTAGCGCCAATATTAAGTGCCATATAACCGCCAATAACGGCCGCAACGGTTAAGACAATAATTTGTGTCTTATCGGTCGCGATATAAGTGCTAACAATAAATGCGGCCAGTCCAAGAAAAACGACAGCCATCGCCACAGGCCAAAATGACGCTATGACCATACTCGATTGTTTTTGAGCATAATCTAGACGTCTGAGATCGTTCACGTAGCGGTTGACTAATTTATTATTTGGAGAATCTTTACTGATTTGACATACCTTTTTTAAGAAATTGTCTTTAATTTATGCAAACACTTATTCAGCCGCATGGCGATTAGATAAGGGCCTTGCTTCATATTCATTTAGATTTGGGCGGTGCATCTCTTTTAAATACATTTGTGGCGGGAAGGGATAAAGGTTTGGATGCCCAGCATCATCAATATACCAGCTATCGCAGCCACCCGTTACCCAAACGGTATCTTTGACACGCTCAATCATTTTCTCATTATACTCTTTATAGGCACTTATTTTAGGGGACATGCTTGAAAGCTTTTTCTTTTTCATCTCATTGAGCATCGAAATGATATAATCCACTTGATGCTCAGAAATCATGATGAGCGATAAATTTCCGATGGGGCTTGTTGGGCCTTCGAGCATCCAGAAATTAGGAAAGCCGGGGACGCTAACACCGCGATGCGCACGTGGCGCGCCTTTCCAAAAATCAGCTAAATCTAGACCGCCTTCTCCAAAAACTTTTGTTGGGAGGATAAAGGCACTCGCGTCAAATCCTGTGGCAAGAATTAACACATCTAGCTCGTGAAGCTTGCCATCAACCGTCATGACCCCTTTGGGTGTTATACTGTCAATGCCTTCTGTAATGAGGCTGCAATTCTGACTTCTTATCGCTGGATAAAAATCAGAGGCAAAAATCAATCTTTTGCAGGCGGCTTGATAGGGTGGCGTAAGTTTTGCGCGCAATTCAGGGTCGGTAATTTCTGTTTCAAGATGCTCAGTACAAATCCGGCTGATCATACGCTGCATGCGTTTATTGCCGGTTGTAGCTGGGCCAAATGTGAACCTAAAAGTTATATATTTCATCCAGTAACTCAAAACGAGCAGGAACGGAAATAATTTAAATAATGTTATTTCGATGTTTTTATATTTACGTTGGGGAAGTGGGGCAATCCATTGTGGGGTGCGTTGAAATACGCTCATATGGCCAACTTTTGGTGTTATTTCACCGATGATTTGGGCGGCCGTTGAACCGGTACCGATAATGCCAACACGTTTTCCTGAAAGGTCTTGCGTGTCATTCCAGCGTGCAGAATGGAAGCAATCACCCTCAAAGGTGTCGAGCCCTTTAATGTCTGGGAAGTTAGGTATGCGCAAAATACCCGCCGCAGATATAACAACGTCATAGACGTCCTCTGATTTCTCTGTCTTGAGATGCCAGAATGGTTCTTCATATGTTAGCGATGTAACAGGTTCATTAAAGCGCACACAGCTCATGACATCAAAATCACGGGCTGTTTTCTCCATATAGGCTTGAATTTCAGGACCATAGGCATATTTGTGAGACCAATTGGGGTTGCGTGCAAAAGTGAAAGAATACCAATGTGATGGCACGTCACAAGATAGACCAGGATATCGATTGTCACGCCAGGTTCCGCCCACATTGTCAGATTTTTCAAAGACAGTGGTGTCTGTGTAGCCGGCCTTGCGTAATTTGATAACTGCTGCAATGCCCGACATACCCGAGCCAATAATCGCGATTTTGGGTTGGCGACCTTCCTGGGCCCAAGCGTTTCGTGACATGGTGTTTCTCCTGTGGTTGGTGAAAGTAAAGATAAGGTGTTAGTTTAGACCATTAAAAAGTGATAAGGCCATGGAAACCAACGCACCTATGGACACAAACCATATGGTCGTTCGCATCCGAAACATATTAAACATATAGCATGGGACGTAAACCACACGTGCAATCAACCATATTGCGGCGGCTTGGCTTGTGTCGGTATTTGTCATGATGGAAAGAACAGCCAGTGTAAAGAAAACTGGAAGGCTCTCTTGTAGGTTAAGGCTTGCTCGTTTAGCGCGGTGTCCGGCTAAAGGGAGGTCTGGTTGACCGTCTCTGGATGATAGCAAGTAACTATTATTCACTTTTCCGACTAAAACACCTGTTAGACTCGGCAGCATCACTTGGACCAAAAGTAAAACCATGGCATATATAATAAGTTCAATCATTTCCGACTCCTTTAACTTGTAAGTCAAAGTTTGTCGTTATCGTCATTGGACTGTCAAGAAGCAAATGCGAGAGCATGATGCGATCACCTTTGTTACGCACGGGTTAATTTAGTGCTCGCCAAGAGCTTGGAACAGTATAATGGACAAAAATGCAACAGAACTGTCGGGCATGGACCTCATTGAGGGGGATCTTTTTGATATAGATCAACTTCGAAGCTTTGCGGCCCTTATCCAGACAGGAAGTAAGAAGCAGGTTCTCCATGATATTGAGGGACTGCATGAATCCGATGTTGCTGAGCTTATTACGCTTTTACCTGCCGACTTGCGCGAGAGCTTTATCAGACTGGTCGGTAGCGAACTGCCGCCAGAGGTCTTTGCAGAATTAGACGCCGGTCTTCTCAGTGATGTCGTTGAATATATGGATTTGGCGACATTGGCTTCCGCAGTTCAAGAGTTGGATAGCGATGATGCGGTCTTCTTGCTTGAGGATATGGATGAGGCCGACCAGAAAGAAGTCTTAGATCAAATTCCCGAATCAGACCGCCGCGTACTTGAGCGCGCCCTTGATTATCGCGAGGATAGTGCGGGTCGCTTGATGCGCCATGATTATGTTGCGGTGCCACCATTTTGGACGGTTGGGCAGACAATTGATTTTTTGCGCGAAGATCGAAATTTACCAGATGAGTTCCTTGAAATTTTTGTCGTCGAGCCAACACATCGCCCCTCAGGTGTTGTTCAGCTCAATCAGGTTTTGCGGGCAAGTCGTTCGCAGGTTATGGGTGAAATTCGTGATGAAGATTTCACAGCTGTTAATGTCGAAACAGATCGCGAGCAGGTTGCTCGATTGTTTGAACGCTATAATTTGTTTAGCGTTGCTGTTGTCGATTCTGACCAACGCATGATTGGTGTGATTACCGCCGATGACGTGCTCGAGGTGATCACTGAAGAGGCCGGAGAAGACATTTTGCGTCTGGGTGGTGTGTCGGGGGATGCAACGGTTACCGATAGTGTTTTATCCGCCGCTCGTGGCCGCTTTCCATGGCTATTAGTCAATTTGGCGACGGCAATTGTTGCCTCGATCGTCATTGCCTTATTCGACGGGTCTATTGAAAAAATGGTTGCGCTGGCGATATTAATGCCAATTGTAGCTTCGATGGGTGGCAATGCGGGGACGCAAACTTTGACAATTGCGGTCCGTGGTTTGGCAACACGTGAACTCGTTTCTGCAAACGCACGCCGCATTGTTATGAGGGAACTTGGTATTGGTTTGATCAATGGTGTTTTATTTGCCTTGGTTGGCGGGCTTATCGCGGGTCTATGGTTCCAAGACATTTGGATAGGTATGATTTTGGGCGCGGCCATGATTATCACGCTGGTGATCGCCGCTTTGTCTGGCATTCTAATTCCTCTCGGATTAGATAAAATTGGTGTGGACCCGGCCGTGGCCTCGAGTGTGTTTGTAACGACCGTGACCGATGTTATAGGCTTCTTAGCCTTTCTTGGTTTTGCAACATTCTTCTTGTTGAGTTAGAATGCTGAATGAGAGAAGTGGCGCGCTTTCCTAAATTAATAAGATCGTGCCGTGCCAGTTGGGCATTGCTCATAACAAGAAAGTAAGAACTCATTATGAAGAAATACCGTAACATCAATCTTACTTTTGGTTTCACTCTTGGTCTTTTTGCAATGACCATGGGCTATGCTTATGCTGGTTCTTGGAAAAACGTTTCGCAAGTGCCGGCTATGCTGCCAAGTGCTTCTGCGGCGGTGATTAATGATCAGGTTTATGTTCTCAGCGGAACCGTTGGTCACGGCATGCG
>CBFHJI010000007.1:0-38791 GCA_965656255.1 Alphaproteobacteria bacterium | reverse complement strand
CTGTGCTGTAATGGGCAAACAAAATTTTGAAATTATTGAAATCACGACTGAACGCAATTTCTATGATTATACGGCCAAATATAATCAAGGAGGATCCGTGCATGAGATCCCCGCCCGTATAACAGATGCTCTTAAACAACAAATCCAAAATTATGCGCGCAAAGCACACGAGATTTTAGGTTGTCGTGGCGTAACGCGAACAGATTTTAGATTTGATGAAGAACATGAAGGGCTGGTTGTGCTCGAGATCAACACCCAGCCCGGTATGACGCCGCTATCGCTTGTTCCTGAAATGGCACAAGCCAGCGGCATGACATTCGATGATCTTATTAATTGGCTTATGGAGGACGCATCATGTCGAAGGTAAAAAAATCAACGCCAAGCATAGTGAGAAGATTAATTAATCCTATCACCCAGACGTTCCTTTTTTTCAAAAGTGGTGCGCTATTTATCAGCCATTATAGAAAACATTTTGCTGTTTTCTCTCTGGCGGTTGCATTGGTAGGGGGTATTATCGGCGTGCGCGCGAATTTTGATGACTTATCCGCCGCGATGGTCGGATTTGGCTTTGGTGTGAAGGATGTCACATTGATAGGCCGTCATCGGTCTCAAAAAGACGAAATTTTAGCGGTCCTGGATGTCGAGGTTGGGACTCCCATTCTCTCCATAAACTTGGCTCAAAAACAAGCAGAGATTGAGGTTTTGCCATGGGTGAAATCGGCGCGCATTGTTCGTCGTTTGCCAAATTTATTGCACATTGAGCTCGAGGAATATGAGCCATTCGCGCGCCTCGAGCGCGATAAGGTGTTAACACTTGTTGATCGCACCGGCGCAAGAATAACCAATTCATATCTTGAGGGATTTAACTATTTGCCGATTATTTCAGGAGATGGGGTTGAGATGCGTGCTGCCCATTTGATGGATACGCTTAAAGGTTATCCCGTAATTCGTAACCGGCTTGTCTCAGCGGTTTGGGTGAAGGGGCGTCGATGGACGTTACATTTAGATCATGGCGGTAGTTTGTTATTGCCCGAAGAGGGTTTTGAACAGGCCCTTAAGCGCTTGATGGCATTTGAGGCCACGCAAAGAGTGCTTGCTGTAGGAAATCAAACAATCGACCTTCGCATTGATGAACGCGTTTTGTTACGACCAAACCGTTCCACTCAAAATAAGTCGGCATCTGATGGGGCGCGTTCATGAATCAACGTGTTGACCCAGCTCAGCTCATGACAAAAGTAAGTGCTGTAAAGCGTGAGACTGTTGCTGTGCTGGATGTCGGCACAAGTAAAATTACCTGCTTGATTGTGGAGCTTCCCGATGCCAGCGAAGGAGAAAATGCGCGTCCGATCGTTATTGGTATGGGCTATCAAATTTCTCAAGGCGTGAGTGCCGGGCAAATTACCGATATGGTTGCCGCCGAGCGGTCTATTCGTCTTGCTGTGGATCAAGCAGAACGCCGTGCTGGAATTAAAGTTCGTAAAATTCATGTTGGGGTTTCGGCTATCAAGGTTGTTAGTCAATTGGCAACAGCGGAAGTCACCTTGAACGGGCAGGTTGCGACAAGCGAACATCTTTCTATGGTTCTGCGTCATGCTGTCGATGAGCTTTATGATGCTGATTACGACATATTGCATGCTATCCCCGTCAATTATGCCATTGATGAGAGTAACGGTATTTCAGACCCACGCGGTATGGTTGGGCAAGTGATGCGCGTGAATGTTCACATTGTTAAGGCCCCGATCGGCCCATTGCAAAACATGCGGGCTTGCATTGAGCGCTGTCATCTTGAGTGCGAAAAATTGGTTTTCTCTCCCTATGCCAGTGCATTGGCAAGTCTTAATCAAGATGAGATGGATCTCGGTGTTTTGCATATTGAGATGGGGGGTGGTTCTACCAGTTTCTCCGTTTTTTATGAAAATAAGCCAATCTATATTGGTGTGGTTCCTGTTGGTGCCCATCACGTCACACGTGATCTCGCACGTGGGCTGAATATTCCCTTGGCCTCCGCCGAGCGCATTAAGAACTTATTTGGAAGCGCTTTGGCAACAGGCGAAGGCGGGCATGAAGAGATCGAACTGCCAAATGCAAATGATAGTGCACATATCGTGCAGCATCATATGTTGACCAATATCATTCGGCCGCGTTTGGAGGAGACATTTGAAATGGTCAATGCTCAGCTTGAACGAAGTGGTCTTGCTGAGTTTGTTGGGCGCCGGGCAGTTTTGACAGGGGGTGGCGCTGCAATGTCCGGTGCGCGCGAGCTTGCGCAGCATATTCTGGAGCGCGATGTCAGGGTTGCAACCCCAATGCGCCTCAATGGGCTACCAGATATGGCAACTGGTCCAGCTTTTTCAGCCAGTGCAGGCATTGTTGCTTATATGCGTCGACGCCAGACCGATCAACTTGGCGAGCTATCATCTGAGCCATTTATTATTGAACGGATCTTTCGTTGGTTGAGGCGAAATTTTTAAAATGGGATTCTTATATAAAAAACAATTACCTCGCGATTTAAATAGCAAAAAAAGTGCTTGGCGTTTAGGCGCAAATCAGCGATTCTTAAAAGGAGAAGACTTGTTCGTTTTAATGGACACAGAGCAATTTTCTTCCAGATCTTCAACCCTTGTGTCCAATTTAAATCGGTAAATAAGGAGCTAATTATGAGCATCCAATTAACAGTACCTTCAAAGCGCGAATTGAAACCTCGCATTGTTGTTTTTGGCGTTGGTGGCGCAGGTGGAAACGCTGTCAATAACATGATTTCAGCCGGACTTGATGGCGTTGATTTTGTGGTCGCGAACACAGATGCGCAAGCGCTCAGCTTGAGCAAGGCAGATCGACGCATTCAAATGGGTGCCAAGCTCACAGAAGGGTTGGGCGCAGGCTCTAATCCAGAAGTTGGGCAAGGAGCGGCTGAAGAAGCGCTTTCAGAGATTGTCGATATTTTGCAAGGCGCTCATATGGTCTTTGTAACAGCTGGCATGGGTGGCGGAACCGGAACAGGTGCCGCGCCGGTGATTGCTCGCGCTGCTCGCGAAAATGGCATCTTAACCGTCGGTGTGATTACCAAGCCGTTTGAGTTTGAAGGTGCGCGCAGAATGCGTTTGGCCGAAGCTGGCATTGAGGCCTTAGCGCGCGAAGTCGATACGCTGATTATTATTCCTAATCAGAATTTATTCCGTATAGCAAATGCGCAGACAACATTTGGTGAAGCATTTGCTATGGCCGATGAGGTTCTGCACTCAGGTGTTGCGGGTATCACTGACTTAATGATCCGTCCGGGTCTGATTAACCTTGATTTTGCCGATGTACGCTCAGTTATGGACGAAATGGGCAAAGCAATGATGGGCACCGGCGAGTCGCAAGGTGATAATCGTGCCATTGAAGCTGCGGAAGCGGCTATTTCAAACCCATTACTTGAAGACGTTTCCATGAGCGGTGCGCAGGGTATTTTGATTAATATTACCGGCGGACAAGATATGACCCTTTATGAGGTTGATGCTGCTGCAAGCCGAATTCGCCAAGAAGTTGATAGTGATGCAAATATAATCATCGGATCGACATTTGATGAGGCACTAAGTGGCATCATGCGCGTTTCCGTGGTCGCAACTGGTATTGAGGCGGCAAAGGCATCACGCCCAGTTTCTGATGAGGATCGTAAAGTTGTCTCTATCGCACGTGATTATGCTGAGCCAATAGCTCAGCAAGCTGAAGAGGCCCCGGAGCAGTTTGTCGCTGAAGCTCCCGCTGAACCAGAGACTGCTCCTGCGCAAAATGAGGCTCAATTGCCACAATTTATAACAGAGCGTCCAAAAACAGCTCCTAAACGTGAAATCCCAAAACGGTCACAGAGCTTTATTGAGCGCGTGTTTGGTCAACGCAAAAAAACGTCTGAAGAAGTGTCTTATGAAACACAGATCGATCGTCATGATCCAGAACTTCCGTCAGAACCACAGGTGACAGTATCTGAGCCGTCGCCAATCGATGTTAGCGCAGTGGAAACCCCGCCAGCACCTGTTGAGACGCCAAAACCAGCTGATGCAGTGGCTTCAGTTCCAGAACCACGTGAAGCTGTCATCGCAACAAATGTTTCAGATAAAGCCTCAAACAATTCTGAGGATGATGATGGTCTTAGTTTACCAAGCTTTCCGTCTCGCTCTGCGCAAGCATCAGCGTCAAAAGAATCATACGGTCAAGCTGAGCCAGTAAAAGCTACGATTAGCCAACCCGCGGTCGCCAAGGCTTCATCTGCATCTATGGCTGAGCCTGTTAGCTCAACGCCAGTGCAGTCAAGTTTACATAACACCGTTCAGACAACAATGGGTTCAACCAATGCCGTTTCATCCGGCTTTGATAGCGAACAGCTAGATATTCCAACATTCTTGCGTCGCTAAACCTATCATTTATTACTCTGATTAAGGCTGGCGTCCTCATGGACGTCAGCCTTTTTCGTTTTGTTACAGAACGTAATAAAGCGTTATTTGTATTGCTCGTCATGATTTCGTAAAACAAAATCACAGATGCAGGAAAAGTTATTATCTCAATAAGTTAATAATGTGATTGTATCAGATAAAATTTAAATTGTTTATGGAATTCAATATCTTATGACACCGCCACCAGCAACCATTTCGCAGATACAGGAACGCTTCCAAGCGCATCCTTTGCCTGCGGCAATTGCGCGGATCCATGGGATTAATCAAACAACGCTTGCTGAAAGCTTGAGCTTTTCAGGAATTGGTTTGCATTCTGGTGCTGAAGTGAATGTGACATTAAAGCCTGCTGCTGCAGATGTTGGCATTTTGTTCATTCGTACTGATGCGCCAACAGTTGAAGAAGGTCTTATTCCAGCTTTGTTTAGCCGTGTTTGTGATGTGACCCTCTCAAGCTGTATTTCAAATAATAGTGGCTACAGCGTTGGCACAGTCGAGCATTTAATGGCGGCGCTATATGGCTTAGGCATTGATAATGCTATTATTGAGATCGATGGACCTGAAGTACCAATCATGGATGGTTCGTCTCGCTTTTTTGTTGAACGCATGAATGCTGTCGGTAAATCAGAGCTCAGTGTGGCGCGTCGTTATTTGCGGGTCACAAAACCTGTTCGAATTGAAGTGGGTGATGCTTATTGCGAGCTTTTACCAGATGACAGATCACGTTTTGAAGCCGTTATTGATTTTGAAAGCGACTTTATTGGCCGTCAAGAGCTTGCGCTTGACCTAGACCCGCAATCATTTGCCTCGCAACTCAGTGAAGCGCGGACCTTCTGCATGCATAGCCAAGTTGAAGCGATGCATCGTGTTGGGCTTGCTCTTGGTGGGTCAATGGATAATGCCATTGTAATTGGTGATGAAGGTGTCATGAATGAAGACGGATTGCGTCAGCAAGACGAGTTCGTGCGCCATAAAATCCTCGATGCTGTTGGAGATCTTTTCCTTGCAGGATTGCCTATTATCGGTTGCTACCGTGGCTTTAAATCTGGTCATGCACTCCATAACAAGCTTTTGCATGCTTTGTTTACGGACTCTGACAACTTTGAGCTTGTCAGTGCGGGTTCTCAGCTCATTGCTGCTGAATAAAGCCGTAAGAACTCACATAAATCTCTAAAAACGACTGACTGATGATGTTAAATCATCTTGTACTCAGCACAGAGTCGGGTAAAGTCATCGCATGACAATTTATAATAGAAAACCTATGAGATCCATTCTTATATCACTCGTCTTTGTGTCATTTTTAGCGGCCTGTGGCGCTGATAATGCGCTTATTGAATATGTTGAGCGCCCCGTTGAGGAAATTTATAACGAGGCAATGGATCGGCTGGAGGATGGCGATTTCATCTACGCGTCCGCGCAATTTGATGAGGTTGAACGTCAGCACCCTTATTCAAAATGGGCGCGCAAGGCCATGGTTATGTCCGCCTATACCTATTATATTCAGAACCAATATGATCAGGCAATTTTAACAGCGCGTCGCTTCATCTCTTTATATCCTGGTAACGAGCAAGCTGCCTATGCCTATTACATTATCGCTCAGTCTTATTACGAACAAATTTCTGATGTTGAACGGGATCAGCGCAATACAGAGCTGGCGCAACAAGCTTTAGTCGAACTTATTCGCCGATATCCAGACTCAGATTATGCACGTGATGCCGTTTTAAAACTGGACCTGACCCTTGACCATTTGGCCGGCAAAGAAATGGAAGTTGGTCGCTACTATATGAAAACTGGGCAATATGCTGCCGCTATACGTCGGTTTAGAAATGTTGTCGCAAATTATGAGCGAACAACCCATGTGTCCGAAGCGTTGCACAGGCTAACCGAAATATATGTAACGCTTGGCCTTTTCGACGAAGCCCAGAATGCAGCAGCAATATTAGGTTATAATTACCCCAATTCAGATTGGTATGCTGATAGCTACAGAATTTTGGTGGAAAAGGAACTTGTTCCTCAGATCGAAGAAAAATCTTGGTTCAGTAAAGTTTGGAATTCAGTTTTTTAGGAGCCATTTATGCTGCTCTCTCTGTTGATCCGAGATATTGTCCTTATTGAAAAAGTTGAATTACATTGGTCCAAAGGCCTCTCGACCTTAACGGGTGAGACAGGAGCTGGTAAATCAATATTGCTGGACGCGCTGGGTTTGGCTATTGGCGCACGTGGAGATGCAGGACTTGTCCGCCAATCATGTGCCCAGGGCAGTGTGACCGCTGAGTTTTTGGTCAATGACCGGGCAGATATTCTAACACTTTTGAATGATCATGGGCTACCGACTTGGGATGATCCGGATCGTATCGTGTTGCGGCGGGTTCAGTCGGCAGATGGTAAAAGCAAAGCTTTTGTTAATGATACGCCTGTAAGCGTCAATGTTCTCGGCCAATTTGGGCAATCATTGGTCGAAATTCATGGGCAGAATGATAATCTCTCGCTCAATGATGCTATGGAACAGCTGCGTCTTCTCGATCAATTTGGCGGACATCACAAATTACGTGATGATGTATTTCAAGCTTTTTGTGTTCTAGAGAAGGCGCGTAATGCCCTTGAGCAACATAAAGAGCGTGTCTCAACAGGTGCGCAAGAGCTTGAATTTCTTAAATTTTCTATTGCCGAATTAGAAAAGCTGGATCCCAAACCTGGCGAAGTCGCGGCACTTGAAGAGAGGCGTAGTTTGCTTCAAAACGCGGGTAAGTTAACCGGCGATATTGAAACGGCATTGCAAATATTGACCGATGATGGTGGCGTCGAGGTTGCGTTGGGGCGTGCTATTCGCCATGTAGAACGCGCCAATACTTTGTCTAACGGATTATTAAGCGATGCGGCTTCTGGATTTGAGCGTGCCCGTGTTGAGTTGAGTGAGGCGATGAGTGAGCTTTCAATAGCTGCCCAAAAAGTGAGCTCAGATCCTGGTATGCTTGAAAAGTTAGAAGATCGATTATTTGCAATGCGGGACTTAGCGCGCCGTCATGCCTGCGAGGCCGATGAATTGCCTAATACGCTTGCCACATTAAAAGAGAAACAGGCAGCCATTGATGATGACCCGATGGTTCTCAAGAAATTAGAAGCCGAATATGCGCAGGCTGATAAGGATTATAATCAAATTGCATCTGACTTAAGCAAAGCCCGCCTAGATGCAGCGCAACGTTTGGATGATGCCGTTAATGCTGAGTTAAAGCCATTAAAGTTAGAAAATGCTCGTTTTCGGTGCGATCTTAAGCAATTGAATGAGCCCTCTCGTCTTGGACTTGAGCGCGTTCAATTTTTAGTCCGCACTAATCCTGGAACGCCAGAAGGTGTTTTGTCTAAAATTGCGTCAGGTGGCGAGTTGTCCCGTTTAATGCTTGCGATTAAGGCTGTGCTATCTAATAGCGTTGAGGCAAAAACGCTTATATTTGATGAAGTCGATGCTGGTGTCGGGGGTGCTGTTGCTGAGGCGGTTGGTTTGCGTTTAAATGCGCTGGCTTGTGATCATCAAATTTTGGTCGTTACGCATTCGCCACAAGTAGCGGCACGTGGCGATACCCAGTGGCAAGTGAAAAAGACAAGCTTTGAAGATAATAGTCGGACACGCGTTGATGTACTAAATGGAGACGAGCGGCTTGAAGAAATTGCACGCATGTTATCTGGTGCTTCAGTAACCGATGAAGCGCGAAGCGCAGCAAGGCGGCTATTGGAACCGCTCTCATGAGCGATATCGATACATTAGATGAAGATGCTGCTCGTCTTGAATTGGAGCGCATTGCCAATGAGATGGCGGCCCATGATATTGCTTATTATCAAAATGACGCACCCCTTATTTCAGATGCCGACTATGATGCTTTACGTGCACGTAATGAATCGATAGAACGCCGTTTTCCTCACCTCATTCGTCCGAATAGTCCCTCACTGCGGGTGGGTGCGGGGCCTGCGCAGGGCTTTACAAAAGTACAACATGCTGTGCCTATGCTGTCGCTTGGAAATGCCTTTTATGAAGATGACGTTCAAGATTTCTTAGAACGTATTCGTAAATTTTTAGGGTTAGACACTTCCGAACGGCTCGCCATGACCAGCGAACCTAAAATCGATGGGCTCTCGGCTAATATTCGTTATGAGAAGGGTTATCTTAAAATTGCCGCGACGCGAGGAGATGGTCAGGAAGGCGAAGACATCACAGAAAATATTAAAACGATTTCTGATATCCCCGTCTTTATTGAAGGTGAGGTCCCTGACGTTATCGAGATCCGTGGTGAAGTCTATATGGCTCACAATGAGTTTAAGTTGTTAAATGAACGACAAGTGGCATCGGGTCGTCCCGAATTTGCAAACCCCCGAAATGCAGCAGCGGGTAGCTTGCGCCAATTAGACTCAAAAGTGACGGCGAAACGCCCTTTACATTTCTTTGCTTATGGGTGGGGAGAGGTGAGTGCAATGCCTGCAACAACCCAGTCCGGGATGATTCAATGTTTCAAGAAATGGGGCTTTTCAGTTAACCCTCACTTTCAAGTGGTGGAAGGAGCCTCGGCGCTTATGGCTACGTGGTCGGCGATCGAGGCGCAACGCGCTTCCTTGGGCTATGACATTGATGGCATGGTTTATAAGGTTGATCGGCTAGATTGGCAGAGCCGGTTAGGTTTTGTCGCGCGCGCGCCACGTTGGGCGATCGCGCATAAATTTCCTGCGGAACAAGCGCAAACTGTCTTGCTAGATATTGACATTCAAGTAGGACGAACCGGGGCAATGACACCTGTTGCAAAGCTTCAGCCTGTAACAGTGGGTGGTGTACGTGTCTCGAATGCCACTTTGCATAATGAAGATGAAATAGAGAGAAAAGATATTCGTATTGGGGATAGCGTCATTATTCAGCGTGCAGGCGATGTGATCCCTCAAGTTGTAAAGGTTTTGATGGATAAGCGCGCGCCTGACGCTTTACCCTTTGTGTTTCCTGTTCATTGTCCTGTGTGCGGATCGGAGAGCCGCCGGGACTTAAAGGCAGATGGATCGCGTGATGCTATTCGCCGATGCGCGGGCGGGCTAACTTGCGCGGCCCAAGCCCGCGAACGCCTAAAACACTTCGTATCACGCGGGGCACTCAACATTGAGGGGCTCGGCACGAAACAAATTGATGATTATTGGACGCTCGGCCTGATCAGGCGACCAGAAGATATATTCTCCCTGAAAGTGAAATATCAGAACGCGCCACCTGATAGCTGGACATATGGGTCGGGGAAGAATAAAGGCCAGTTAAAAGAGAGCGTTCTAAAGCTCTTTGAAAATATTGAACGAGCTAAGTTCCCTGATCTTGATCGCTTTATTTTTGGTTTAGGGATGCGCCATATCGGCGAAACCAGCGCAAGACTATTGGCGCGCCATTTTGGATCCCTTGATGACATGATTGATCGCGCTTTAAAAATGGTAGCTCAAGATCAAGAAACTCGAGCGGCTCTTTTGGAAATTGACGGGATTGGTGAAACGGTCATTGATGCCATCTGCGATTTCTTTAGTGAAGCTCATAATGTGGAAACCCTCTCAGCTTTAAAGGCGCTTGGTCTAAAGCCGGTGCCGCTTGAAGCGATTGTAGGTGATAGCCCAGTGGCAGGTAAGACACTCGTATTTTCCGGAACGCTTGAAAAAATGTCGCGCGCGGAAGCTAAAGTGAGGGCTGAAAGCTTGGGCGCTAATGTGTCGGGGAGCGTATCAGCTAATACAGATATTCTGGTTGCGGGCCCGGGAGCTGGTTCTAAAAAAACGAAAGCAGAAACGCTTGGCGTTCAAGTGCTCGATGAAGAGGGTTGGCTCGCTTTAATCGAGGGCTATTAGGCCAAGGGGGCGCAGGCGCTGACTAGCCATGCTTTTTCTTGTGTATTTAAGGCAGGTCCAACTTCATTTAGAACGCGCTGGTGATATTGGTTTAACCAGCTTATCTCTTCAGTATTCATCACGTTTGCGTCGATCAGGCGACGATCTATAGGGGCGAGCGTGAGCGTTTCAAAACAATGCATGGGCCGTTCCATGTGTCCTTCTTGAATGGCTGGCGTGACAACCTGCAGGTTCTCAATGCGAATACCAAAAGCACCAACACGATAATAGCCAGGTTCATTTGAGACAATCATGCCAGCTTCAAGAGGAACATCACCGCCTTTGGATATACGCTGCGGCCCTTCATGTACTGATAAGTAACTGCCAACACCATGGCCAGTGCCGTGATCAAAGTCTAAGCCAACCTGCCATAGTGGTGCCCTTGCAAGAATGTCGAGTTGACCACCTGTCGTGCCAACTGGAAAGCGTGCGGCGGCAAGCGCGATATGACCGCGTAAGACGCGGGTAAAACAGCTTATGGCATCTAAAGGAGCTGTGTCGCCAATTAAGATGGTGCGGGTCACGTCTGTTGTCCCGTCTTGGTACTGCCCACCACTATCAACGAGATAGAGGTCTCCGTTCTGAAATTTACGGTTCGTTGTTTCATTGACGCGATAATGAACAATGGCCCCATTGGGGCCGCTGCCTGAGATGGTATCAAAGCTTAGATCGAGCAATGCATTTGTTTCCGCTCGCAATTGTTCGAGTTTTTTAGCAGCATCAATTTCAGTTAAATTATTTTGATTATTCTTTTGATCAACCCAATAAAGAAAGCGCGTCAGGGCAATGCCATCGCGCAAATGAGCGGCACGTGCGCCATTAACTTCAGAAGTATTTTTCTTGGCCTTGGGAAGAGAGATAGGATTGGCGACGTGGCAAATATGCGCATTTTCCAAAAGTTGTGCTATGCGCATTGGTGTGGTTGACGGGTCAATCCCAATAGAGCGACCAGCATAGGAAGAAAGCTCAGCAGTTAAATCAATTGGGGTGCGATATGTGACGTGGTCACCAATATAATTCGCAACATCTGGGGCTACGCGTTGGGGATCGATAAACCAGGTGACGGCGCCATCTTTGTCTATCACAGCATATGATAGGGCAAAGGGGGTGTGCGGTACATCAGAGCCACGAATATTAAGCAACCAAGCAATATCCTCGGGCTGGCTTATGATAAAAGCGTCTAAGTCATCCGCTTTAAGCCCGGCGCCAATCATTTCGCATTTTTGCTGGGCTGTAAGACCAGCATGAACAAGAGGCTGACAACGCACATCCTCCTGCGGTTGCTCAGGTCGATCGAGCCATATATTATCAATCATATTATGGGCGACATCAACCAATAGGCCACCCGCTTTGCTCAGCGTTTTTTGGAACTGCTGATAAGCATTCACCGTGTGAAGGGTTGGATCTATGCCAAGGCGCATATTCGGGGGCAGGTTTTGGGCGAGCCAGCTTGTCGGGCGGATTATGCTTGTATGAACAATCTCAAATATGGATGTGTCTGTTTGCGCAGCTGCTTGCAACGTATAGCGTCCATCGACGCATAAAGCGGCTTTATCAGAAAAAACAAAGGCGAGACCTGCCGATCCTGAAAATCCAGTAAGCCATTGTAGGCGCTCATTACAGGCAGGTACATATTCGCCTTGATAGGCGTCTTCACGTGGAACGATAAATCCGTCCACGCCATAATCGCTAAAGATTGCTCTTAACTTTTGCACTCGTTCAGCGCATGCGTGTTTTGTATTTGTATCTGAGAAATCTTGAAACATGATCTATTTGTATCGCCTAAAGAGTAAACTCGTCCATTCTTCAATATATATACTTTTTTCTAACACAAACCCATGCTCGCGGTATACGGCTCGGATCATGGCCTCTTGTCGTTTCAGCAGTCCTGATAAGATAAGCTGTCCATTCGACTTTACAATGCGCCCCATACCAAATGACATAGATTTTAAGGGTTGGGCCAATACATTTGCGACCACAAGCCCATATGGGGCGTTATTGCGAATGACGCGGTGGTCAAGGCCAGCCGCGCATTCTAGTGTCAGGCGCTGATGGAGCTGGTTTAATTTTGCGTTTTCTCGTGTCACCCGTATGGCAATGGGATCAATATCTGTTGCTATTATCGGATGCGAGGTTGCCCGCGCGAGTGCCAGAGCCAAAATGCCAGTACCACAGCCAATATCCAGGCATGGTCCTGATATGCCTGTTTTGAGAGCGTCGCCAATCAGCATGAGACAGCCTTGTGTGGTTGCGTGATGACCAGAGCCAAATGCTGAACCTGCTTCTAACTCTATGTCATAGCGCATTTTCTTAAATGGCGGTTTGGCGTGGGCCCCATAGACGCTAAAGGGTTTAGCTTCGACCAGTGGTAAGTTTTTTTGGCTTTCAAGAACCCAATTTGTATCGGGTATTTTTTCAAAAATAATATTTTGCGCAGAACCAAAATTAATTGGCGCCAAATCAAGCTTAGTATCGAACAATGCTTCTAATCGGTCACCATATTGCGGTGGGCCGCGCCATAGGGGAGATACGGGGGGCATTTCATTATCGGAAGCAATGTAAATGCTGAGCGCGCCAAGCGCTTCTAATAATATTTCAATTGCTTCGAGTTCGTCGCGGGAGCTGCTCGTTAAACTGAGTTTGTATATATCGGTCACGGCAACTCATTCCTTTATAATAATTTTTAGAAGATTACGCCGCGCATTGGTATTTGCTTATATACGCTCAACATAAGTGTCTATGACTTTTTTAATACCAGCTTTGTCAAATCGGACTGTCAATTTATTGCCCTCAATGGCTTCAACGCGTCCATAACCAAATTTCTGATGAAAAATACGCTGTCCGTAATTAATCTGATTTTGTGTGCTCGTCGAACGCGGCGTGTTTGTGCTGGCACTAATCGGCGCTTTTGTTTGGTAATTTTGACTCATATTTTCTTGCGCGCGTCGCCACCCCGGGCTCGAATAACTTGAAGCGTTGAAGTCATTTGCAAATCGACTGCGCGGCATACTGGGTTGATATCCAGTATCCGCTGATAAAACTTCAACATTTGCTTCTGGTATTTCATCAATAAAGCGCGAAGGCAGGGCTGAGTTCCATTGTCCGTGGGTTTTGCGGTTACCGGCAAAGGAAATGGTTAAATTGCGTTTAGCCCGCGTAATACCAACATAGGCAAGACGACGTTCTTCTTCGAGCCCGCGTGAACCTGTTTCATCAAGGCTGCGCTGATGGGGAAATAAACCTTCTTCAAATCCAGGTAAAAAGACTGTTTCAAACTCAAGTCCTTTGGCGGCATGCAGTGTCATAATAGAGACTTTGTCTTCACTTTCATTGGATTGAGCATCCATAACCAAGGTGATATGCTCAAGATATTCACCAAGCGTCGCAAACTCTTGCATTGAACGTATAAGCTCTTTGAGGTTTTCAAGTTTACCAGGGGCTTCGGGTGAACGATCAGCCTGCCACATGGCAGTGTAGCCGCTTTCATCGAGGATAATTTCGGCAAGCTCCGTGTGGGGTGTATTATCAATTAAGCTCCGCCAGCGATCTAATGCATTTAAAAAGCCGGTTAGTGATTTGCGGGCGGCTGGTTTGAGTGCATCCGTTGCTACAACTTGGCATGCCGCGCGATATAGCGAAATTCCTTGAGAGCGGGCCGCGTTATGCAATGTTTGCAAAGCGACATCTCCTAGTCCGCGCCTTGGTTTATTGCAAATGCGCTCAAAAGCGAGATCATCATCCACTTGATTAATGATCCGAAAATAAGCATTGGCATCTCTGATTTCGGCACGTTCATAGAAGCGCGGGCCACCAATCACGCGGTATGGAATGGCGAGTGAAATAAACCGGTCTTCGAATTCACGCATTTGAAAGCTGGCGCGAACAAGAATGGCAATATCATTCAACGGGTGTTTTTTGCGCTGGAAATCTTCAATATCATCGGCAGTTAGACGCGCTTCTTCTTCACTATCCCATACGCCACGAATGCGAACTGGTTCGCCATCATTTTGTTCAGTCCATAATGTTTTGCCGAGACGCTTTTGGTTTGCTTCGATCAGACCAGAAGCGGCCCCCAAAATATGTGACGTCGATCTGTAATTTCGTTCGAGTTTGACGGTTACAGCGCCGGGGAAATCACGTTCAAACCTTAGAATATTATCAACCTCGGCACCGCGCCAGCCGTAAATAGACTGATCATCATCACCAACACAACATATATTGCTGTGCTTTTGCGCTAATAATCGAAGCCATAAATACTGAACCACATTTGTATCTTGATACTCATCGACCAAAATATTGGTAAATTTGGTTTGATACTCAGTTAAAATTTCATCGTTCTCCTGGAATAGGCGAACGGTTTCAAGCAAGAGGTCGCCAAAATCAGTGGCGTTTAATATTTTGAGGCGCTTTTGATATTGATCATAAAGAGCAACGCCGCGGCCATCGGCAAAAAAAGCCCCTTCACTGTCGGGTACATTTTCAGGGGTCCAACCGCGGTTTTTCCATCGGTCAATCAGTCCAGCGAGCTGCCGGCCTGGCCATCTCTTCTCGTCAATGTTTTCTGCTTTAATCAGCTGCTTGAGGAGGCGTATTTGGTCGTCTGTATCCAAAATCGTAAAGTCAGGTCTTAAGCCAACCAGTTCAGCATGGCGTCGTAAAATTTTAACAGAGAGAGAGTGAAATGTGCCAAGCCAGGGCATGCCCTCCATCGAGCCCCCAACCATTTTTTCAATCCGTTCTTTCATTTCGCGGGCCGCTTTATTGGTAAAAGTAACTGCGAGTATTTGACTGGGCCAGGCTTCCCCGAGCGTTAACTTGCGAGCAATACGGGTTGTTAAAACGCGGGTTTTACCAGTGCCTGCGCCCGCCAGCACCAAGAGGGGGCCATCAGGGGCCATAACTGCATCGTGTTGAGCTTCATTTAACCCTTCGAGCAAATGCTGAAACGAATTTGACCGCATGGCTTGGGCGGCGCGTTGAGACGTCGTTAAGCCAGCACTTTGGGCTGGAGCGGGTTCGCGCGATATGGTTTGAGGGGATGGATCCTCATTGCCAAGGTCGAAAGGGTCTGACATGTTACTTTCCTGATTCTTATGGCATTATAGCACCATGAGCTAAAAAGTCCTGTTTTTGGCTGGAAAGGAACAAAACATCCGATTATGCGCTCGCCGGTAACCATCATATCGTCTTTTTTGATAGCTTTTCTGGGCGGGCTTTTGCTTGTGCCATATCTTTTTGATTTGTCTCCTTGGGCAGAGCTGGCCCTCGATCAAACAAAAATTAAAGAGAATGTTGAAATCGTCTCTTATGAAAATATTGAAATTCGGCTTTTGCCAAGCCCCTCCATTACTTTCAATCGTGGTACTTTGCAGTTCAAGGCCAAAATACCAGAGTCCGTGCCTGAAGGACCAGATTTTGCGATAAGTAAAGATCAGCTATGGGAGCAGAAAAAATTCAAGATGCTTCGTTTGAATTTTTCGCTCATTGAACTTTTATTTGCCGAAATCATGCCGCATGAGATTGAAATTACTGGCTTAAACGTCAATTCAAAGCCGGCTGATATTCTAAAGTTTATGCAGGGCGGATCATCGCAATTGGAAAATATAGGTATACGTATTTCTGAAAGTACGATGGTGATCGATGTTAATGATCAAGACAATAAGATGGTTTTAGAAGATGTCTTTGTTTCGGTTGATATTGAAGATCGGTTGTCTCCCGTGGAATTAGCAGCGCAATTCAACTATCAGAATGTGCCTTTTACCTTCAGCGCCAGATCATCTCGCCCAACAGCGGCGCGCATGCCGCTAATATTATCGCTCAAGGCGGAGCCGGAAATTCGCCTTGATTTTGATGGATTTGTTGCACCTGGTCGCACCATGGAGGTGAGCGGCGAATTCGCGCTTGATGGTAGCCGTTTACTGGCGCCGCTTCTTCATTCTATTGGGTTTGAAACCACAAATGTAATTGACCAACGCTTATCATTGAGCGGCCTTATATTTGCCAATGCAACGGGAATTCAAACGGATAATGTTCGGTTTACAGCGCTTGGCCAAGATGTCGCGATGCAGGTGAATGTCGATTTCGCTCAGGATCCAGATATTGAGGCAGATCGGATTTTCATGCGTTTAACAGCGGATCAGTTTGATGTTTCTGGTCTCTATTTTGATGGTGCCTTTGCGCGTCTTGAGCAATTGCCTTTTGGGGATGCGCTTAATTTGCTTTTTCCAAAACAGCCTAAGCTTGATGCTGCAATACGCATTGATAATTTGATGATCAATGATGAGGTTGTCACAAATATAGTAAGTTATATAGGTTTTGAAGATAACGGGTTGCGGGTTAATCAGGTTCGGGCTGATTTGCCATATGGTGGTTCCTTTTTTCTGTCTGGGAATGTTGCATTTGAAGAAACCGCACCTGTTTTTGAAGGGTCTTTAGCCGCGAACTCCTCAGATGCGCAAGCAACGGCTTATTGGCTGTTTAATACTTTTGATATGGGATTGGAGCGCATTACCAACATTATGGAAACGAGCGCGCTTCAACGTATTGGGTTCTCGGCAAATGTTCGGGCTTCGAAAACGCTAATTGATGTCACTAATCTTATTGGCCATATAGATGGTGCAGAACAACTCATAGCTCTTCGTTATGATCATGGCGCAGATAAGGCTTTCAGCATCAAGTGGACAGCCGAGCATATGGATGTTGCCAAATGGGGGTTGCTCAATGCAAAGCTCATCCCAAAAGGAGAAACCAGTTTATTCGACATTCCGTTAGGGGATTGGCTCAAAGAAATTCTGCAAGTTGCGCCAAATGATATTAAATTTTCAGTTCAATTTGCCTCTGATGATTTTAATGTTGGTTCTGTTCGTCTAGGAAAACTGATTTCAGATATCAAAATTTCGGATAACCAATTTACCATCCAGCGCCTTGAGCTAAGCAATTTTAATGGTGCAAATTTGTCAGTCAAAGGAGATATGGCTCATGATAACCAATATGCATTTGGGGATATCGATATGTCTATTGATGCGCCCGCAAATAGCATATTTACGCGTCAATTGCAGCGGATTGCATCTCCTTTAAAATTCGCATTTCATGAGAGTGTTCAGATTTCAACAAAGTGGCATTTGACCTCTGCTTCTGATCCGCAATGGCCCTCCATGTCGTTGGCTGGCGTTGTGACGAATGGGGATTTGGATGGTACATTCTCGTTTTTTTCACCAAGCCGAGGGTTTGGGTTTTTCTCAAAAGATACCCAAATGCGGTTGCGTGTTGATGGCCCATCTCCGTCCGTTTTGGCACTTTTGACGGGAGCAGACGGAGACGCCGAGGCGGGTAAAATGACGCGTGACATAAGCGGCGACATTGACGATTCCGCTTCCCTTGCACGAAATTCAAACCTCCAGAAAATCAAACCTAAGGCACAATCTGCAGGTAAAAGAGATGGACAACTGCTATTAACATTAACCGCACCAAACAATCAGGTTGCAAGCCTCACGGGGGAAGTTCGGCTTGCACAAGATTTAATAAAAATATCAGGTCTATTGCGCGGGGTAGGTAATACCAAGCAGATTGAGGGAATAACCACATTAGATATTGCCAATATAGGAACCTATCTTGGTTGGGATGATACCGCCCCGCGCCTTGGTCTCAAAGGCACATCCAATACAACATTGTCGCCTAAGCAATATGCATTCTCAGCATTGGATGCTGGCTTTGGGAGCGGTAAGGTTGCTGGGGAAGGAGTGTATGTTTTTGACCCTGTGCGGTCGACACTGACTGCGAACTTAACCTTCGCTAACATGGATATTATGCCTTTCTTTCCTCATTATGAAGATGGTTGGTCAAAGGCGCCTGTTTCGTGGTCATTGCTTGAATTGGCTGATGCCAATTTAGAACTAAAGCTTGATAATGTGACATTTAACGACTTAGCGATTAGCTCCGCGAAAGGGCGCCTGAAACTTGTCGATAGCGTGATAGAGATTAGTGATCTACAGGCTGCTATGGCTGGCGGAAATATAACGGCAAATGTTAATGCTGGGGGTGGGCGTTTATTACCAAGCGTGACGATTGATGCACGTCTTAATGGGGTGAAACTAGCAGAGGTAACGCGCAGTATTTTGGGGACCGAGCTTTTAGATGCGTCATTATCCGGCAGCTTTAATATTCGTGGGCGTGGTCGTTCGTCATTCGAATTTATGTCGAGTTTGGTAGGTGCGTTTAATCTTGATATTGGGGCTGGGCGTTTATTATTTATGGACGCGCGCAAGGTGAATAAACCATTTTCTCTCTTAGAGGGCGCCGTTTCAACAGTGACGGCAGAACCGCCCCCCGCATTAACCGATTTTGAAGGCGAAACCCCTTTTTCTAATGTGCTGTTATTATTGGCGATGCGCGATGGCCGTCTAATGGTCGATCAAGCCGAGTTTTTGGGTTTAAACTTACCGGCGCTTGGTCTTAAGGGTGGCGTTAATGTGTTAACCCGTAACTATGATATTGAATTCACTGTTCCGACACGTTCGGAAGATGTGCTGCAAATTCAAGTCGGTGGACCGGTGATAAAGCCGATCACAACATTGACGATGAGCCAAAATCCTTAATGAGTTTGTGTTACTTGGTAATATCTCTTTTATAATAATCGAGCACAAACAAGCGAAGCCGGCTTGATAAGCCGCCATTGCGTTGTGTTGTATCTATGTCTCCAACTAATTGTGCAAGCGATTGATTGCGTGAATGCGCAATGTCGTTCAGGGATGACCAAAACTCCTCTTCGAGCGATACGCTGGTTGCGTGCCCGGCAATTTTGATAGAGCGTTTTTTAATCATGCTGATACATGTTGCGCCTTACTTTGGTGTAATCATATCCTCTGGTCGCACAACTGCGTCGAATTCTTCTTCGGTAACAAATCCAAGGCCAACGGCTTCTTCTTTCAGTGTTGTGCCTTTTTTGTGCGCAGTTTTGGCAACGATTGTTGCATTGTCATAGCCAATTTTAGGGGCGAGGGCTGTGACCAGCATGAGCGAGCGTTGCATCAAATTGTTTATGTTATCTCGGTTTGGTTCAATGCCGACAATGCAATTGTCTGTAAAGCTGACGCTGGCATCGGCGATTAAGCGAATGGATTGTAAGAGATTATAAGCCATGACAGGTTTAAAAACGTTGAGCTCCATGTGGCCTTGGGCACCAGCAAAGCTGATCGCGGTATGATTGCCCATAACTTGTGCGCATACCATTGTCAGCGCTTCGCATTGGGTTGGATTAACCTTGCCAGGCATGATCGAAGAACCAGGTTCGTTTTCAGGAAGGCTGAGTTCTCCTAAGCCTGACCGTGGACCAGAACCAAGTAAGCGAATGTCATTGGCGATTTTATTCAGGCTGACGGCGATCACGTTGAGCATGCCAGACATTTCAACATAGGCATCATGCGCTGCGAGTGCTTCGAATTTGTTTTCTGCTGTGATGAAGGGAAGGCCGGTATAAGAAGCAACCTCATCAGCAAATTTTTCTGCAAAACCGGGTTTGGCATTTAAACCTGTTCCGACGGCTGTGCCGCCTTGCGCCAGTGCCAAAAGGCGCGGGAGTGATTGCTTTACACGTTCAATACCGTAGCGAATTTGAGTGGTGTAACCAGAAAACTCTTGGCCCAATGTGAGAGGTGTTGCGTCTTGTAAATGTGTCCGACCGATTTTTACAATATCCGACCATTCCTTTGATTTTTTTTCTAGCGCATCGTGCAAATGCGTTAATGCCGGCACCAATGCATTTGCAACCTGCTCGGCTGCAGCAATATGCATGGCAGTTGGAAATGTATCATTTGAGGATTGGCTGCGATTGCAATGATCATTGGGATGAACAGGCTCTTTACTGCCCATAACGCCGCCTAATATTTCAATGGCGCGATTAGAGATAACTTCATTGGCGTTCATATTGCTCTGGGTGCCTGAGCCCGTTTGCCAAACGACCAATGGGAAGTGATCATTCAAAGCACCATTTGCAACTTCATTGGCTGCTTCAACTATTGCATCTGCGATATGCGGCTCTAGGTTGTCGAGCGCTCTATTGGCTTTTGCGGCAGCAAGTTTAACAATGCCGAGTGCACGCACCAATGGAAGTGGCATAGTTTCGCCGCCAATTTTAAAGTTCCCCAATGAGCGTTGCGTCTGGGCGCCCCAATATTTGGTTGCGTCCACATCCAATGGTCCAAAACTATCTGTTTCCGTGCGCGTATTTGACATGACCGTTATCCTTCTCGAAGTCACAATATGCGCATTGCTTTAGCACGCACATGGCCTTTGTGCCAACTGTTGCTGCCTTCAACTATGTTAATTATTTATCGCGAAAAAGATCAATGCGAACGACATTATCGCCACCCTTTTCGGTTTCCGACTTGTTCGGTTGGCTTTCTTTTTTGGGCTCATGCATTGATGTGTCAAGAATATTAGTCTCGCCGTCGAATAGACTATCGTCAAAATCCTCGTCGTCCTGGTCATCCCCTTCGCCGTGAAAGCGTAATCCAAATTCAACATGGGGGTCATAAAAACTTGTGATTGCATCATAAGGAATATGCAGGTTTTCAGGTATTTGCCCAAAACTCAGACCAACAGAAAACGAGTCGTCGCGCACAATCAGGTCACGAAATTGATGCTGTAAAATAATGGTCATTTCTTTGGGGTGATCGGCCTTCAAGCGCTCGGCAATTCTAACATCTTGGGCGTTTGTATCAAATGTAATGAAGAGATGGTGCTCACCGGGCAATCCATCTTTAGCAACAATTTCTAGTGCTTCTCGAATAACCAAGCGCATTGCGCGTTCTGTTAAGCGGTCATATTGCATAAGGTCTTCCGTCACGATGTATCCATTTGTCTTTGGTTGAGGCTAAATTCTTGCTTATTTTAACAGGGTTCGTTTCTAGGTATAATAAAATCGAAATAAACTTGTCATAATTGTGTTCACGCATCGCATGATGATCGTTTCTAAAACTCGGGCAATGACATTTAAAGAAGTGGGCAGCTTCTGTTGCCAGGTGCTGCCCGAACCCCGCCAGTTCCTGCGACGGAACTGGACTTAGATTGAAGTCACGTACTGCTTACGCAGCAAGTGATGCTTCCGCGTAGTTGTCATTTGCAACTATCAAAACGGCCCGATAACGACGGTACCATACCGAGCGACGGTTCCTACCTTTACGCCCTCGTCGATCCTATTTCGCCCCCATAAAAGGTCCAATGAATAAAGCAAAAATGCATATTGGACGGGTAAATGGTGGAGGCGCCGGGTACCGCCCCCGGGTCCGAAAGGTTTATTGCGCAGGCCGTGTATCGCCATAGCTGGAAAACCAGCACGAAGACTATACCACCGAACGAACCGCATGGGTAGTGCGCAAAAGCTGTGAGTTGTCAGTTTGGTTTCTCTTTTTTACCTCGCGCGACGTGCTCGAATCTGAATAATAAGCTTATGGAGCAATATCACGCACTCTTATCACATGTTATGGAAAACGGGATCGATCGCGCTGATCGAACGGGCACTGGCACGCGAAGCGTTTTTGGATATCAGATGCGTTTCGATCTTCAGGACGGGTTTCCGGCACTCACAACAAAAAAACTTCACTTGCGGTCTATTATTATCGAGCTTTTGTGGTTTCTAACGGGCGATACAAATATTAAATATCTCAAAGATAATGGCGTATCGATTTGGGACGAATGGGCTGATGATAAGGGCGATCTTGGTCCTGTTTATGGCCATCAATGGCGGAGTTGGCCTAAGGCTCATCAAAAGCAGGGGCGCGACTCGATCGACCAAATAGCCGATCTTGTTGACCAGTTAAAGACCAATCCCGACTCGCGTCGTCATATTGTCACGGCATGGAACCCTGCCGACATACCCAATATGGCATTACCGCCATGCCATTGCTTATTCCAGTTCTATGTTGCCCCCCAATCGAAGGGACGCCCAAAACTGTCTTGCCAGCTCTATCAGCGTTCTGCCGATATATTTCTCGGAGTTCCCTTTAATATCGCTTCTTACGCTTTATTCACAATGATGCTTGCCAAGGTTTGCGATTATGAGGTTGGTGAATTTATCCATACATTTGGAGATGCCCATATTTATCACAATCATTTTGATCAAGTGGCATTACAATTATCGCGCACGCCCCGTGCTTTGCCCAAAATGATTATTAATCGTGATGTGCCTGATATTTTTAGCTTTAAATTTGAGGATTTTAAGCTCGAAGGTTATGAACCAGATGCGCATATTTCTGCACCCGTTGCTGTTTAAGTTCGTGAAATGACGCAGAATGATCTTTCACCTGATATGTCGATTGAACTTGTCGTCGCTGCGGCTGAAAATGATGTGATTGGTTTAAATGGTGAGATGCCTTGGCGCCTCTCGGGAGATTTGAAGCATTTTAAAAATATAACGCGCGGACATAGCGTCATTATGGGCCGAAAAACCTGGGAGTCTATCGGGCGACCGCTGCCCGATCGTCTTAATATTGTTATGACACGAGATCCTCTTTTTTCAGCGAATGGTGCGGAGGTTGTTGCTGATATGCAATCTGCCCTCGCATTATCAGGTGGTGGCCGCGTGATGATTATTGGCGGTGGTGAAATTTATAAAATGTTTGAAGCCTATGCTTCAATTGTGCATTTAACGCGTGTTCATGCCGCGCCTAAGGGCGATACATTTTTTACCCTAACTCAACCCGATAAATGGCAAGAATTAGACCGCGTCTTGAATCAAGCGGATGCGGGCGAGACTTATGATTATAGCTTTATTACCCTTGGGCTTATTTCAGCATAAATGACTGTAAAACAACAGCCTGAGCGACACAATGCGTGCCATCAGGTTTTGTTGTTATGGCTGGGCTTCCATATAATACATAGCCATCTTTAAGCGCATCAGACACGCGTTGGCAAAAAGCTGCATCATCTGGGCCTGTTAAGAGTTTATAGGCTTTTTTTTCTGCTTCGCTCATATTCTTTCTCTTTCTGGGTTTGTTTAAGCCCTGACGGCTTTAGCGAGGGCTTCAAATTGTTCTGCAAGCTTGGCGCTGTCGGCATGATCAAAAATAGTGGTGTGATCGCGAATGACCGATTGTAGGGTCGGGCTTAATGGAAATTGCCCTAAAAACGGAACGCCCATTTCAGTCGCTAAATCTTGGCTACCGCCATCGCCAAATGGATAAGCTTTGGTGCCATCTGCTAAATCCATATAGGCCATATTTTCGATTACGCCGAGGACGGGTGTGTTTACGCGTTTAAACATACCAAGCGCGCGTTTGACGTCAGCTAATGCAAGTTCATGGGGCGTGGATACAACAATGGCGCCATCTAATGGAATCCGCTGTGAGATGGTCAACTGGATGTCGCCTGTTCCAGGAGGTAAGTCCATAACCAGAATATCAAGTTCTGGCCAGTCAACATCGTTCAATAATTGCACAAGGGCGCTTTGGACCATCGGGCCGCGCCATATCATAGCCTGCTCGGGCGGCACCATATATCCAATCGACATTGTATAAAGGCCGTGGCGTTCAATCGGTAACAATTTTTTCTTGTCATTGACCTCGGGTTTGTCTGTTACATTGAGTAAGGCTGGAAGTGATGGGCCATAAATATCTGCATCTAATAAGCCAGTCTTAAGGCCAGACTTACTTAAAGCCAGGGCTAAATTAAGGGCGATGGTGGATTTGCCGACGCCGCCTTTGCCACTTGCAACGGCGATAACACGTTTGATTTTTTGTAAAACAGGCGGCACTTCCTGGTTGGGTGCACGCTTTTGGGCATTGCCATCATTTTGCTCGGGTGCCTTTGGGCTCGGTGAGGGAGTTTCTGAATGGGCGGTGAGGGCGACTGTCGCAGAGAGAACGCCAGGAATTGCGCGGGCAAGGGTTTCAGCCTCCAAGCGAATAGCTTCGAAGAGTGAAGCCTCAGAAGGTGAGATCTCAATTGAAAACCCAATATTACCCCCGCGAATAACAAAGCCGCTGACGCGATTATTATCTAAGATTGAACCTGGCTTTGATGGGTCTTTAAGGCCGGCCAAGGCTTGCTTGATCTCATTTTCGGATAATTCGCTCATAATTTGCCCCTATTGTTGATTTCTGACGTGATTGCGGCTTGAAATTTTGCGCCCGCATGCCCACATCCTTATAGAAAGCATAGGTAAACTAAGCAAGGAGCGTTGCTGTTCGTAATCTCCTCGCCTATAACCTTTCAAGTGCAAATTTTCAATTTGCTAAATAAATTTTTAGGAGGGCCATATATGCCTTGGGAAGATAATAGAGGAAACGACCGCGGACCATGGGGTGGGGGACCAAAACGCCCTTCAGGACCCAATGAGCCTGATATTGATGAGGTTATCCGCCGTGCGCAAGAGCGCATAAAAGGCGCATTGCCAGGCGGGTTTGGCGGTGCATCTGGTATCGTTTTCATTCTTGCTATTATTCTTGTTGTCTGGGGTTTGAGTGGCTTCTATCGCGTTCAAGCTGACGAACAGGGTGTTGTTTTGCGGTTTGGTAAAATCACAGCGCAAACCTCTCCCGGTTTGAATTATCACTTGCCATGGCCAATTGAGACCGTCTTTACCCCAAAGGTAACGACCGTGAACCGTGTGGACATTGGTCTGCGCGGCGGGTTGGCTGACCGTTCTGGTGGTAATTCTGTTGTGCGCGATGTGCCCGAAGAAAGCCTGATGTTGACGGGCGACGAAAATATTGTGGATGTTGATTTTTCAGTATTTTGGTTGATCACGGATGCATCGAAATATTTGTTTAATATTCAAGATCCCGAGGGAACCGTCAAAGCTGTCGCAGAAAGCACGATGCGTGAAATTATTGGGCAAAACAACATTCAACCGATTTTGACCGAACAACGTCAGAAAAACGAAGAAATGGTGCGCAATTTGATGCAAGCCACGCTTGATGGTTATGGTGCAGGTATTGGTATCACACAGGTGAAGATGCAAAAGGTTGATCCGCCTGCCGCTGTTATTGATGCCTTCCGTGATGTGCAAGCCGCGCGCGCCGACCAAGAGCGCGCCCGAAATGAAGCTAATAGTTATGCCAATCGCGTTGTGCCGGAAGCTCAGGGTACAGCCTTTAGTATTCGTCGTGAAGCTGAAGCCTATCGCGCTCAAACTGTTGCTGAAGCCGATGGTGATGCGTCCCGCTTTGCTGCGGTTTTGGGAGAATATAAGAACGCGGAAGGGGTGACCCGTCAGCGCATGTTCTTAGAGACCTTTGAGCGTGTATTAAGCAAGTCTAATACTTTGGTGATCGATCAAAAAAGTGGCAATGGCGTTGTGCCTTACCTTCCGCTTGATCAGTTAAACAAAAGCCGGGAGATAAAATAATGCAACGACTTATTAGTCTTATCGTTTTAGCAATTCTGATTGGCCTTGGCTTTGTAGCAAGTGCATCTATCTTTACGGTCCATCAAACGCAACAAGCACTTGTGCTGCAGTTTGGTGATCCCAGAGCTGTTATTACTGAACCAGGCCTTCACTTTAAAACACCATTTGTGCAAAACGTCGTTTATCTCGACAAGCGGATACTGGCTCTTGATAGTGCTGCAGAAGAACTTATTGCTTCTGACCAAAAGCGTTTGGTTGTGGATGCCTTTACACGATATAAAATTGTTGATCCTTTGCAGTTTTATAAATCACTCCAAAATGAGTCGCGCGCACGTTCGCGTTTGGCCGCAATTGTAACATCTTCTATGCGGTCGGTTCTCGGTGCGGAAGAGTTCGAAGCTGTTGTGCGTGACAAGCGTGCCGAGCTGATGTCACGTATTCGTGAACTCGTAAATACGCAGGCAATGGATTTTGGCATTCAAATTGTTGACGTGCGTATTCGTCGTGCTGATTTACCTGAAGCCAACTCGCAAGCGATTTATCGCCGGATGCAAACAGAACGTGAGCAGGAAGCCTCTGAGTTTAGAGCGCGCGGTCAGGAAGTATCTCGTTCAATCAGGGCTGAGGCGGATAAATCCGTGACAGTCTTGTTAGCGGAAGCGACGCGGGATGCTGAAATTATTCGCGGTCAAGGTGATGCTTGTCGTAACCGTGTCTTTGCAACTGTGTATGGGAAAGACCCAGACTTCTTCGCCTTCTATCGGTCAATGCAGGCATATGAGAAAGCATTGCAAGATAATCAGACCATGATGGTTTTGTCTCCCGATAGTGCATTCTTCCAATTTTTGCATGACCCAAATAGCTTGTTGTCAGAGAAAAAAACCAAGACATCAGGAACAAAGTCAGATGTGAATTTGGATAGGTTATTGAAAAGTGGCAAAAGCCTAAGCGAAACTATTTGTAAGGAAATTGCTCTCGCACCATCTAAAACAAATTAAACCATGTTTGAGAAGGCGATTTTGGGGATAGGTTTGGTTTTAGCTCTTGAAGGAGCAGCCTATGCCCTTTTTCCGTCACTTTTAAAAAATATGTTGGCAGCAGTTAAACAAATGTCCGATAACGATTTGAGGTTTGGCGGGTTAGCGGCTCTTTTAATCGGTATTATTTTGGTTTGGCTAACGATTTAGAAACAAAATTGGGAACGCTATTATGCTAAAAGTATTTAATGCTGCCTTTGCTTTAATTTTACTCGTGACTATTCAGACTGTCTCTGCGCGAAGTGCGCCTGATGGTTTTGCTGATCTGGCAGAACGTCTTATGCCAGCAGTTGTTAATATCGCAACAACTCAGAAGGTTTCTGGGGAAAGCCCGCATAGCGGGATCCCAGGTCCCTTTAATGATATGTTTGAAGAGTTCATGCGTAAGTTCCCTCAGCAAGGGCCAAATGCGGGGCCTCGCCAAAACCCTCCGCGTGAACGAGAAATTGGCTCTCTTGGTTCAGGTTTCATTATTCACCCCGAGGGTATTGTCGTTACAAATAATCATGTTGTTGAGGGCGCCGATGAAATTACGGTTAACTTAGCAGATGGCGAAAAATATGTAGCTGAGCTTATTGGGCGAGATTCCAAAACAGATCTGGCTGTCCTTAAGATTAAAGCAAAACGAAAATTTCCGTTCGTTAAGTTTGGTGACTCTCAGAAGTCTCGTGTCGGCGAATGGGTGATTGCGATTGGCAATCCATTTGGTCTTGGCGGTTCATTATCTGCGGGCATTATTTCGGCAATTAACCGTGATATTAATGCCGGCCCATATGACAGCTTTATCCAGACGGATACAGCTATTAATCGCGGAAACTCAGGTGGTCCATTGTTTAATATGGATGGTGAGGTGATTGGCGTTAATTCAGCTATTATATCTCCATCAGGCGGGTCAGTTGGTATTGGATTCTCTATTCCATCAGACCTTGCGCAAAATGTTATCGAACAATTACAAAAATATGGCGAAACGCGCCGCGGTTGGCTTGGTGTTCGCATTCAGCAAGTCACAGATGAGCTTGCTTTAACGCTCGGTCTTCCAAAAGCACAGGGTGCTTTAGTGTCGGAAGTGTCTGAGGGTGGACCAGCCGATAAAAGTGGTATTGAGGCCGGCGACGTTATTCTATCCTTTGATGGTCAAGATATTGTTCAGATGCGCGACTTACCAAGAATTGTCGCGGAGACGACAGTTGATAAGCGTGTCAGTGTTATTGTTTTCCGTAAGGGTGCAAAAAAAGAACTTAAGGTTGTGACTGGAAAACTAGATGAAACGGAACAGGCTTCTGTATTGCCCGAGAGTAAGACAACCAAAAGTGGTGCTGTCGAGCAGTCTATTTTAGGGATGACCCTTGTTGCACTTGATGAAAAAATCCGTGAAGGACTCAGTCTGGATAAAAACCTTCAAGGGGCATTTGTTAGCGACCTCGATAATAATTCTGTTGCCTATGATAGTGGCGTGCGGCTTGGCGATATTATTACGAAGGTTGGTGCCGTTAGTGTTCAGAATGGTTCGGATGTTGTCAAAGCAATCGAGGCGCTTAAGGCTAAAAAGGAAGGGTCTGTTTTGTTACTCTTGCGAAATGCCAACGGCTCTCGTTTTGTCGCACTTAAGCTCGATAGCAAAAACTAAATCTTATCCTTTTTAGACTTTAGCGAAGTCAGCTTTTCGATAACCTTGGATATATAATAATGCTGTTAAGTCGCCGTGGTTCACGCAAATATTTGCGGCCGCGGCGACGGCAGGCTTTGCCCGAAAAGCCACGCCAAAACCAGCAATGTCGATCATTGCAAGATCATTTGACCCGTCTCCAACAGCAATAGTCTGGCTGAGAGCTAGGCCCCGGGTTTCAGAAATTTTTTCTAAAATCTCAGCTTTAGCGCTGCGACCAAGTATCGGGTCGATAACGGTTCCATCCAGCCGCTCGTCTTGAATGCCGAGATTATTGCTTTGATAAAAGTCAAACCCAAGTAACTCGGCTATGCGTTGCGCGTAAAAGGTAAAACCACCTGAAACCAAAGCGCAATAGGTGCCGTTTTGTTTGAGTGTCGCGATCAGGGTTTGTGCGCCAGGCATTAACGTTACGCGTTCATTATAAATCTCTTCGAGTGTGGTAATCGGAAGGTTTTGTAATAGTTTAACGCGTTCGCGTAATGCAGGTTCAAACTCAAGCTCGCCGCGCATTGCACGTTCTGTTATGTCGGCGATTTTATCTCGAATTCCGACTTTATCTGCAAGCTCATCAAGGCATTCTTGTTCGATAATTGTTGATTCCATATCTGCAACAAGAAGCTGTTTCTTATCATTATTCGTGGTGATGATAAGGTCGATCGCGGTATCTGCGTATCGTGCGCGTAATTTCTCCTGCGCAACCTGCGATAAGGTAGGTAGCTTTATTTGAGCGGCATGGGATGGGGCCAGAACCTGCCATTCAGGGGGTAGGGCAAGAAATGAGGCAATATCGCTCATTAAATTGTCGTCAACCAAACCTTTGGCTGCGTCACTAATCAGTGTAAGTATATGAGACATTATTCGTTACCACTCAAAGAAATGCGTTGATCATGCAAAGCTCAATTCTTATCGCAGGCCCAACAGCAAGTGGCAAGACCGCTTTAGCAGTCGAGCTTGCCCAAAAACTAGATGGTGCGATTATTAATGCAGACTCAATGCAAGTCTATAATGGGCTGTTATTGTTGAGTGCAAGTCCTACAAAAGAAGAGCGCCGCTTAGTACCTCACTATCTGTTTAACCATGTTGATCCCCATATCCAATATAGTGTTGGCGATTGGCTAAGGGATGCGCAGTCAGCCTTAGCGCATATAGTGGAGCAGGGTAAACGTCCTATTTTTGTCGGTGGTACAGGCTTATATTTTAGAGCTCTTACTCATGGGTTGGTCGAGATTCCCCCTATTGAGGAGGCCTTTAGGCAACAGCTCTTAGATGAGCTTGGTCTTAAAGGGTGTTCGGCTCTTCACGATGAGCTGAAAGCCGTTGATCCAGAACTAGCCGCCCGCGTGCATATAAATGATCAACAACGGGTGTTGCGAGGGCTTGAGGTCTATCGTGCGACTGGCAAGGCGTTAAGTCTGTGGCAAAAGGAGGTGACGCGCGCCCCTATCGTCCAGACAGAGAATGCATTTTGTCTTATGCCCTCCCGTGACTGGCTTTATCAGCGATGCGATGCCCGATTTGAGGGCATGATGGCAGCGGGGGCTCTAGAGGAAGTTGCAGCTTTTCGCGCAAACCATAAGAACGTCTCAGGTGCCGCGGGGAAAACCCTTGGACTTACCGAGCTGAGCGCTGTTCTCGATGGCAGCATGACGCAAGATGCGGCTCTCGCGCAGGCAAAAATGCAGACAAGACGTTATGCTAAGCGCCAGATGACATGGTTTCGGAATCAGATGATTACGTCTAAGCACCTTTCTGAGCAAGATTATTACAATAATATAGGTATTTTCTTTTCATTAGTTTCATAAAAGGGGTTGACCCATCATCAAACGATGCTATTGTGCCGTTTTTCTGGGCCCTTCTGGGTCTGGCATTTATTCTTATTTTACAGGCTGGGCCCAGTTTTACAGAGTAGGGTTTTGCCTAGAAAATCGACCGAGGAGAGACAGATATGTCTGAAATGATGACCGGTGCACAAATGGTATTAAAAGCGCTTGGGGAGCATGGCGTTGAGCATATGTTCGGCTATCCAGGCGGCGCTGTTTTGCCAATTTATGATGAATTGTTTCAACAAGAGCAATTGCGACATATTTTGGTGCGGCACGAGCAAGGGGCAACTCATGCAGCTGAAGGCTATGCGCGCTCAACGGGCAAGCCGGGGGTTGTTTTGGTGACTTCTGGTCCTGGTGCGACCAATGCTGTGACAGGTCTGACAGACGCTTTAATGGACTCTATTCCCATGATCTGCATTACAGGTCAGGTGCCCACACATATGATTGGTAATGATGCTTTTCAAGAAGCTGATACTGTGGGCATTACCCGTCCATGTACCAAGCATAATTATTTGGTGCAGTCAGTTGATGATCTCTCGCGCATCATCCATGAGGCTTTTCATGTGGCCACCACGGGTCGCCCTGGTCCTGTTGTGATTGATATTCCAAAAGACATTCAGTTTGCGACAGGCACTTACGTGCCCAAAGCATCTGTGCGTCATAAAACTTACCATCCGCGTGTGAAAGGCGACTTGGGGGCAATTAATGCCGCTGTTGATCTTATCATGAGTGCGAAGAAGCCTATTTTCTATACGGGTGGCGGGATGATTAATTCTGGACCTGAGGCTTGCCAGCTTTTGCGCGACTTTGTCAAAATGACAGGGTTTCCAATCACCTCCACGCTTATGGGGCTTGGGGCATTTCCAGCCGCTGATGATCAGTGGCTTGGTATGCTTGGTATGCATGGCACTTATGAGGCCAATATGGCGATGCATGATTGCGATGTCATGATCAATGTTGGTGCACGTTTTGATGACCGTATTACAGGTCGACTTGATGCTTTCTCGCCAAATTCAAAGAAAATCCATATTGATATCGATCCGTCATCGATTAATAAAACGGTCATGGTTGATGTTGGTATTGTCGGGGATTGCGGCCATGTTCTAGAAGATATGATCCGCGTCTATAAATCGCGCGCAAGCCACCCTGAAAAAGATGTGCTGGCGGCATGGTGGTCGCAAGTTAATGAATGGCGCGGTATTAACTGCTTGGGCTTTAAAGAAGATAAGAACGAGATTAAACCGCAATATGCAGTCCAGCGCCTTTATGAATTAACCAAAGGCCCCAATACCTATATCACAACCGAAGTTGGTCAGCACCAAATGTGGGCGGCGCAGTTATATCGCTTTGAAGAGCCCAATAGATGGATGACCTCTGGCGGATTGGGCACTATGGGCTACGGCATTCCAGCCGCTGTTGGTGTGCAGGTGGCTCATCCTGATGCTTTGGTGATTGATATTGCAGGAGAGGCTTCAGCGCTGATGACTATGCAAGAATTATCAACGGCTGTTCAGTACAGGCTCCCAATCAAGATTTTTATCTTAAATAACGAATATATGGGCATGGTGCGTCAGTGGCAGGAATTATTGCATAATGGTCGCTATTCAAGCTCATATTCTGAAGCTTTGCCTGATTTTGTGAAGTTGGCGGAGGCCTATGGTGCAACAGGCATTCGCGCATCAAACCCTGCTGAGCTTGATGATGCTATTAAGAAAATGATAGAAACGCCAGGTCCGGTCATCTTTGATTGCGTTGTTACAAAGAATGAAAATTGTTACCCGATGATCCCATCCGGTGCAGCACATAATGAAATGATCCTCGGCAGTGACTCGGCAGCGATTGCTGTATCTGATGAAGGACGCGTTCTCGTCTAGTCACGAGCAAATTTATCGACTATAGAAGGGCCATCTTTTTGGAGAATGCAGCCATGACGGAAAAGCAAGTTTTTAGCCACACCATTGCCATATTAGTGGATAATGAAGCCGGTGTTTTGGCTCGTGTCATCGGGTTGTTTTCTGGTCGTGGTTATAACATTGATAGTTTGGCGGTTGCTGAGGTGGATGGCCAATCTCATCTTTCTCGCATCACCATTGTGACGGTGGGGACACCCATGGTGGTCGAGCAAATTAAAGCGCAACTTGGGCGTCTTGTCCCCGTTCATCGCGTGGTAGATTTAACGATCGAGGCGGAGAGTGTTGAGCGTGAATTGGCTTTGATTAAAGTGACCGGCTCGGGGGAAAACCGCGTTGAGGCATTGCGCTTATCTGAAGCATTTCGTGCACGGGTTGTTGATGCCACACCGCAGTCATTTGTGTTTGAGTTGACGGGCCGCAAAGAAAAACTCGATGCTTTTATTGATTTAATGCGCCCTATTGGGTTACAGGAAGTATCACGTACGGGCGTTGTTGCCATTTCCCGTGGCCCAACACCTTTATAAAACGAATACCAATTACAATATACCTATTAAGATTGTCCTAGAGGAGAGACGCACCATGAAGGTTTATTACGAGAAAGACGCTGATATTGAGCTTATTAAAGGTAAAAAAGTCGCGGTCGTCGGCTATGGTAGTCAAGGTCATGCGCATGTCCTGAATATGCGCGATAGTGGTGTAACTGAATTATGCGTGGCATTGCGTGAGGGGTCTCCTTCTGCTGCCAAAGCTCAAGCCGAAGGCATTGAGGTTAAAACTGTTGAGGAAGCCGCGAAATGGGCCGATATCGTTATGATGTTGACACCAGATGAGCTTCAGCGGGACATTTATAACAACCACCTCCATGCCAATATGAAAGAAGGCTCTGCACTTATGTTTGCGCATGGTCTTGCTATTCACTTTGGCCTTATTGAGCCCCGCCCTGACATGGACGTGTTTATGGTTGCGCCTAAAGGCCCTGGTCACACGGTTCGTAGTGAATTTGCACGCGGTGGCGGTGTGCCGTGTTTGATTGCTATTCATCAAGATGCCTCAGGTCATGCGCATGCGCTTGGTCTATCATACGCCGCGGCTGTTGGCGGTGGACGTTCTGGCATTATTGAAACTTCTTTCCGTGAAGAGTGCGAAACAGACCTCTTTGGCGAACAAGCTGTCTTGTGTGGCGGCGTTGTTGGGCTTATTCAAGCCGGCTTTGAGACATTGGTTGAAGCAGGTTATGCCCCTGAAATGGCCTATTTTGAATGTCTGCATGAGGTAAAACTGATCGTTGACCTTATTTATGAAGGCGGCATTGCAAATATGAATTACTCTATTTCAAATACAGCCGAGTTTGGTGAATATGTAACGGGTCCACGCATTGTGACAGCTGAAACCAAAGCTGAGATGAAGCGTGTGCTTGAGGATATTCAGTCCGGCCGTTTTGTTGATCGCTGGATGCAAGGTGGTCAGGAAGAAATTAAGGTCATGCGCAAAGCATGTGAGAGCCATCCAATTGAAAAAGTTGGTTCAGACCTACGAGGCATGATGCCTTGGATTACAGCTAATCGCTTGGTTGACCAAAGCAAAAATTAGTCTCGATAATCCCTCTATTCTAAGCCGCCTTCACATTTGTGAGGGCGGCTTTTTTTATGTTTATTGCATTACGCAACATTATTTTGCATAAAGGCAAGACGGTAAGAGGCGTTGAATGGACGATGAAAAGATAAAACAGGCACCTATGCGGGTTGCGGATTGGGATGATTACCGTTTCTTTCTGGCCGTTTCAGCGGCTGGTAGCTTGTCTGCGGCGGCGCGCGCTTTGCGCGTAAACACGACAACGGTTTTGCGTCGCATAGGACATTTGGAGCAATCATTAGATGTGCGCTTATTTGAGCGCCTCAGGAGCGGATATGCCCTGACCAATGAAGGGGCGCGATTGCTTCAGGCTTTAGACCCGGTCGATGAACGTTTATCAGCGCTTGAGCGCGATTTTCAGTCAGGCAAAGCAGATGAAAAGGGCGTTATAAGGTTAGGTCTAAGTGCAATGCTTGGATCTGTATTGGTAGCGCCGTCGCTTGCCCGGTTTCATCACCAGGCTCCAGATACTATTCTTGATATGATGATTGATCACGGCTTGTCAGGGCCGGGAGCGGCACCGCGTGTCTTGAACCACTTGCGCGACGTTGATTTAGCCTTGCGGCTTGTACGCCCCACACAAGGGGATATGTTGGTCCGCAAGCTTGGGGATCTTGCTTATGGGCTTTATGCGAGCAAGTCTTATCTTGAGCGGCATAAGGAAGCTCTGTCCTCGCGTGACTTGTCTGGTCACAAGATCATTGGGTTTTTAGATAATGAAATGCCGGTCGGTCCTGTCTGGTGGTTGTCGCGCATGGAGCGCACAGGTGAAGTGGTTATGCGCGCCTCTTGTGCGCAGACCCGTCAAGTGGCGGTAGCGGCGGGTTTGGGGGTCGCGGCATTGCCTGTCATTGCAGCTGAGGCCGATAGTCGCCTGGTGCAAGTCTTGCCGCCTAGCGCGATTGGGATGCTTGAAATCTGGCTTTTGGTCCGGAATGATATGGCGAAAATGCCCAAAATTAGGCAGGTAATGGATTTTCTGGTCAATGAAGTTCAAAGTCAAAATGAAGCACTTCAAGGGATGCTTAAAATCTAACTAAACCCTTGCTTTCCCTCGAAAGCTTAGATAAATATTAAAAGATAATATTATTTTTGAAGGCGTGTTTCGTGGTGGATTTCACAAAAACGACATTGATGGAAAGTGATGGGGTGGGCATTTTGTCTGTTGCTCCTGCTTTGCATGCGTGCGTTTATGCCCCTCAAAACACTTTCCGCACACAATCAGACGTCCTGCTACTCCTTATTTGCCTCTGAGACAGGCAGCCAATGACTATATGGCGCTACCTCAGAGGATATTAAACAAATAAGCAAACATCAGAGGCGTTTTAGTCAGCGCCTGAAAAGGACTAAGACATGACACATAACATAATTAAAACAGGCGACTCGAAAGACCGCGTTTATATTTTTGATACAACATTGCGCGATGGTGAGCAGTCACCAGGTGCGTCTATGACACTTGAAGAAAAATTACAAATTGCTGAATTGCTCGACTATATGGGCGTCGATGTTATTGAGGCGGGATTCCCTGTTGCCTCTAATGGTGATTTCGAGGCGGTGAGTGAAGTTGCTAAGGTTGTTAAAAATGCGCAAGTTTGCGGATTATCTCGGGCGAGCGAGAAAGATATTGATCGCGCTGCCGAGGCTGTCAAATTTGCCGCTCATCCACGTATTCACACATTCATCTCGACCAGCCCTGTCCATATGAAGCATAAATTGCAAATGGAGCCCGAGCAGGTGCTCGAAGCAATTAGTTTTTCAGTTAATCGAGCGCGGCAGCACACGGATAATGTGGAATGGTCACCAGAAGATGCAACTCGGACAGACAGAGATTTCTTGTGTTTTTCCGTTGAGGCGGCAATTAAAGCGGGTGCAACCACAATTAATATTCCGGATACGGTCGGCTATACAATGCCTCAGGAATATTTTGAGATTATCTCGATGCTCCGTAACAATGTGTCTAATATTGATAAAGTGATTTTATCAACCCATTGTCACAATGATTTAGGATTGGCTGTTGCGAATTCTTTAGCAGGTGTTCAGGCCGGGGCGCGTCAGATTGAGTGTACGATTAACGGTTTGGGAGAGCGTGCAGGTAATGCTGCACTTGAAGAGATCGTCATGGCGCTTAATGTTCGTGGTGACTTAATGCCAGAATGGACACAAATTAAGACAACCGAATTGGCGCGCGCGTCAAAACTTGTTTCGTCGGTGACGGCATTTCCAGTTCAGTATAATAAAGCGATTGTTGGTCAAAATGCCTTTGCGCATGAAAGCGGCATTCACCAAGATGGCATGCTTAAGAATAATCAAACATATGAAATCATGACACCCGAAAGTGTTGGTATTTCCAAAAGTGCTTTGGTTATGGGAAAGCATTCTGGGCGCCATGCGTTTAAAGATAAAATTAAGTCTTTAGGCTATGAAATATCTGATAACCAGATGCAGGTTGCCTTTGGTCGCTTTAAGGATTTGGCTGATAAAAAGAAACATATCTTTGATGAAGATATTGTGGCTTTGATTGATGATGAAGTGGCAAAGAGTGTTGATACAATAAGGCTCGTGTCTTTAAGTGTTGTTGCGGGTACGACGGGCCCACAAAAGGCGCATTTGGTCCTTGAAATATTGGATAAAACAGTCGACGTCGAAAGCGTTGGTGACGGACCAGTTGATGCATTATTTAATGCAATTAAAGCATTGTTCCCACATGAGGCCGAATTGCAATTATATCAAGTGCATGCGGTTACACAGGGGACAGATGCTCAGGCTGAGGTCAGTGTCAGGCTTGCCGAGAATGGTCGAACCGTAACAGGTCGCGGCGCGGATACTGATACATTGGTTGCGTCTGCACGCGCTTATATTAGTGCGTTGAATAAATTGCTTGTCAAAAGACAAAAAACAGCGCCCGATGCTATTTCGGCATAGGGATTATAGGACTTAGAGAGGAATATTATGTTTAATAGCTTGCTTGCGATGTTTTCAGCGGATATGGCGATTGATCTCGGGACAGCTAATACGCTCGTCTATGTAAAAGGTCGCGGGATTGTTTTAAATGAACCTTCTGTTGTGGCTATTCATGAACAAAATGGCCGTAATCGTGTGCTTGCGGTTGGTGATGATGCTAAAATGATGCTGGGGCGTACTCCTGGCAATATTCGTGCTATTCGTCCAATGCGCGATGGTGTGATTGCTGATTTTGACGTCACAGAAGAGATGATCAAACATTTTATTCGTAAAGTGCATAACCGTCGTTCATTTGCCAACCCGCAAATTGTTGTTTGTGTGCCGTCGGGTGCCACAGCTGTTGAGCGTCGTGCCATCCAAGAAAGCGCGCTATCTGCCGGCGCGCGTCGTGTCTTTTTGATCGAAGAGCCAATGGCAGCAGCTATCGGCGCGGGTCTGCCTGTGACCGAACCGACAGGTTCTATGGTTGTTGATATTGGTGGTGGTACTACTGAAGTTGCCGTCTTGTCGCTTGGCGGTATCGTATATTCACGCTCTGTCCGTGTTGGCGGGGACAAGATGGATGAGGCTATTATTGCTCATATCCGGCGCAATCATAATTTACTTTTGGGTGAGTCGAGCGCTGAGCGTATCAAGAAAGAAGTTGGCGCTGCTAAAATATTGTCTAGCGAGACGGCTGGCGACGTTAAAGTGAAAGGCCGCGATCTGATGAATGGTGTGCCGCGCGAAGTAACAATCAACCAAAATGAGATTGTTGAAGCTCTTGCCGAGCCCGTTGCTGCAATTGTTGAAGGTGTGCGTCTTGCGTTGGAATCAACACCGCCTGAATTAGCTGCTGATATTGTTGAAAAAGGTATCGTGATGACTGGTGGTGGCGCACTTCTCAAAAACCTTGATGTTGTATTGAGAGATGCGACGGGGCTACCTGTCAGTATTGCCGAGGAACCACTATCTTGCGTTGCACTTGGTACTGGGCGTGCGTTAGAGCACATTAATACGATGCGCCACGTGTTATCTGTCGCCTATTAAGCTAGGTTTGTACAAGACGCGTTCTGGGAGATAGTGAGTGGTTGGGTCGAGCGGACGATTTAATAACCGAAAGACGATCCTAAATGCCGCTGGCATCGCTTTGGTGAGTGTTGCTATTTCTGTTCTTGTTTTATTGTTTATTCCAAAGAACGATCCTGCAGTTGCTCAATTTCGCCAAGCCGTCAATCAAGCGGTCTTGCCTTTTATCCGCATATTAAACTTACCCGGACAAGCGGTTGATAGTGGGCTCGATCGTTTGCAAGGTTATCAAAGTTTAAAATTTGAAAACTCTCAGCTTAAATCAGAATTAGAACAGCTTCGTGATGTTGAGGCACGACTTATCCGACAAGAGCTTTTGGGTGAGCGCTATCGTCAGCTTTTATCGATGCCATTGGACGATGATATCTCATTTGTTGGTGCGCGCGTGGTGGCCGATACTAGCAGTGCCTTTGCTCGAACAGTTTTGGCAGATGTTGGATTATCGCAGGGTGTTTTGGTTGGGCAGGCGGTTATGGGTGCGCGTGGTTTTGTTGGACGCGTCGTGACCGTAGGAACTCAGACAAGCCGTATTTTGTTAAGCACTGACTTTAACAGTCATATACCTGTTGTTGTCGGATCAAAACGCGCGCGTGGTATTTTAACAGGGGGCAATGATAATCAGCCAAGGCTCGAGTTTTTGCCCAAGAATGCAGGGGTTGAGGTCAATGATACTGTCTTGACCTCTGGAGATGGCGGACAAATCCCCGCGGGACTACTTGTTGGATTTTTAGACGAAAATGGTCTGGTCAGGTTAGCCCAAGACCCAAGTGAGTTGCATGTGGTTCGAATTGTTTCGGCGCGTCAGCCAGAGCCACCTGAAGGGGTGATTGGCTTACCACGCGATTTACAGAATTAAAGCATGCCCCATGTTCAACTTTAATATATCAAGAATTGATCCCTATAATTTTCTACTTGCAAGTCTCTTCGTCCTATCGATTATGGCAAGTAAGGGCGTTTTTGTGTCTATGGGGCGTGTCGAGATCGGGTTTTATTTCTTATTTTTATTTTTTTGGGGTATCCGAA
>CBFHJI010000006.1:9415-43846 GCA_965656255.1 Alphaproteobacteria bacterium | reverse complement strand
CCTGCTCCCACAAACTTGCTGGACCAATCAGCCACAAAAGGACGATAAAACTTAATCCATAAAACCCGGACCAAACAATATTTTGTGATAACCACAACCAGCCCCCCCACGTCATTGCGATATTGTTCCATGGAAGTCCTGTTAAAACGGTGCCTCTAGCAAATTCGCCAAATGCTATAAGTGCCGCCAAGCAAATAGCATTGAGCCAATGTTTATTTCGACCTATTTTTTCTCTTAGGCCAAACCAAATCGCACTCGGAAGCGCGATAAAAATGGCCAAAAAAGCGGGGAAGGCAAATAAAGCAAATGGCACAAGCCACCAAAATGTCTCAGCCTCGACCAGAACCGCATTGCTAATCCAGTAAAGACCAAAAACAAATTGTCCAAAACCAAACCACCACCCTGTGCTTATAGCACTGCGCCATGTTTGAGAGCGCAGAAGATGCCTCCAAAAAACATAGTAACTAAAGCAAGCAATGGGCAAAAAGTTTAGCGGAGCAAATGCAAACGGTAAGATCGCCCCAGATGCAAAAACCGCATAGCGTGGATTATGATAGAAAAATGATTTAATTTGCCGATACAAGATTGGCATCCTCGATAAGGCTGATTTCCAACATTTTAATTCGCCTTGGGTCAGCTTCTCGAACCAGCATCTCCAATAATCGTTTATCAGCAAGATGGCAGTGTAAAATCTCTCCGCGTTGTGGAATGCGACCAGCGATCGTAAACGCCAAACCGCCAATTGTGTCGACATCCACAAAATCTGTATCGGCCAAAGTGATCGATAACGCCTTCTCTAGCTCTTCAACCTCAAGTCTGGCATCGGCATGCCATTTGCCCGCACTTTTTTGAACAATGACCGGATCGTCTAAATCATCATCATGTTCGTCTTCGATTTCGCCGACGATCTCTTCAACCAGATCTTCAATTGTTAATAGGCCATCCGTGCCGCCATATTCATCAATGACAAGTGCCATATGCGTATGTGTTGCTTGCATGCGCAAAAGAAGTTCGAGCGCGGGCATTGATGGCGGCGCAAACAAAACATTACGGATCACAGATTTAAGCTCAAATTCAGACGCACCCGTGCGCGAAAAAGGCAATATATCTTTAATGTGGACCATGCCAACTGGGTTATCGAGCATCTCATTATAAACTGGTATTCGCGAATGCGCGCATTCAACAAATTGTTCGAGTAATTCATCAAAACCAATATTGCTTTCAACCGCCGTTATATCCGCCCGCGGCACCATAACATCCTCAACACGCACATCACGAAAACCCAGCAAATTTCGGATCATGTGATGTTCCTCATTGCTTAAGTCGCTTTCCCCTTCTGAAGCCTCAACCAACATATCATTGATACTCTCGCGCCAATCTTGGTCCGCGAGACCAAAAACGCCGCGTATCCTGCTCCATAAACTGGGCATAAAACCTAATTTATTTTGATTACCTTCTGCGTTCGCCATCACGCCTCCTCCAGACTATAAGGATTATCATAGCCGAGCTGTTGCATAAGCGCGACCTCGAGCGTTTCCATGATTTCTGCATCACCATCTTCGATATGGTCATGTCCCAATATGTGAAGAAGCCCATGCGTTAGCAAATGCGCTAGATGGGCCTCAAACGATTTGCCCTGCGCGTCAGCCTCGCGGGTTATGGTCTCGAATGCCAATATGATATCTCCTAATAAAAATGGCCTTTGTGGCAAGCCCGCCACATCAATGGGACCCTCTAATGACAAAGCAGGGAAACTCAACACATTGGTTGGCTTGTTTTGATGACGGTACTGCGCATTTAATTCCGCAATTCGTCTGTCATGGGTGAGGACCACACTCAATTCACCATAGTGAAGCTCTAACAATTGAATGAGTTCTTGCAACAAAGATAAAACAAAAGAGTGGTGGGCTTGCCACTCTTCATGGTCCTGGGTCATCTCGACAGTCGCCGCAGGCAGTTTGTTGGAATGATCGGCACGCGGCCTGTCGGGATCCTTAGGCATAATTATTGGTCATCCGCAGGTTTGTCATGATCTTCATTTTTTTCACGATCAGACAGCCGAAGCCTTTGTCCGTCTCGCTTATTATATGCCCTTACAATACGTGTCACCATATCGTGGCGGACAACATCCTCTTCGGCAAACCGAATAATGGAAACGCCAGCAACAGACGGCAATATTTCCAAAGCATCCTTTAGGCCCGATTTTGCACCAAAAGGAAGGTCGACTTGTGTTGGGTCGCCCGTAATCGCCATGCGGCTATTTTCGCCCATACGCGTTAGAAACATTTTCATCTGCATAGGTGTCGCATTTTGCGCCTCATCGAGAATTACAAATGCATTGCGCAACGTCCTGCCGCGCATAAAGGCCAGGGGTGCAATTTCAATTTCGCCAGACTCCAAACCGCGCACAACTTGTGGCCCGGGCAACATGTCATAAAGCGCATCATAAAGAGGGCGGAGATAAGGGTCGACTTTATCTCGCATATCGCCAGGCAAAAACCCGAGCCGCTCCCCCGCCTCGACAGCTGGGCGGGATAAAATAATGCGATCAATTAATCCATCTTGAAGCATGGCGGCAGCCGCTGCGACCGCCAAATATGTTTTACCCGTGCCCGCAGGCCCCGTCCCAATAACCAATTCATCAGATAAAAGAGCTGAGATATAATCAGCTTGGTTTGGGGACCGAGGTAATAACTCTCTTTTTTGCGTCTTAATCATCGGGCCAAATTCCCGGCGTTTTACTTTTTCTTCTTTCGCCGCGCTCATACGAATAGCTCCATCAACATCTCCAGAAACCAACTCAGCGCCGCCGCTTAGCCGCGCATAAAGCATTGTTAACACTTTCTCCGCGCGATGGCAGTCAGCCTGATCGCCCGTTACGACAACCCGATTGCCGCGATTGGCAATGCTCACACCTAATTTTTCTTCTATACGCAAGAGATTGCGGCCTTGCGCGCCGTATAACTCAATGAGCAATGAATTGTCATCAAAGTCTATGATCAGTGGCTTTGCATCACTTGCTTTCGGCTGCAATTTTTCTAACTCACTTCGGCTAGATCCCACGCAACGCCTCGCTATAGTTTTTTTGCAAAGAATTTATCTCAACGAATATCATTACCGATAACTATCTCTATATTTGTTTAAAAAAACAAGGCCATCTTGCCATTTGTCTATATGTGATTTTTGCTTAATCAAGCGCAACCGCACTTAATGAATTTGCATGCGCGCCAGTTACCCGAACAGTAACAAGCTCACCCAATGCAGTTTCGTTCATATAAACATGAACAGGCTGTAAATAGGGACTGCGTCCGGTAATTTGTCCTTCTATTTTACTTTTACGCTCAAACAAAACAGGCAGTTCACGGCCAATCAGGCTTTCGTTAAATTCCTTTTGTTGTTTGTTCAACAAATCTTGAAGCGCCGCCAAACGTTTGGACTTTACGTCCTCATCCACCTGGTTTTCTTCTGCTGCTGGCGTGCCCGGGCGGGGGGAATATTTAAAAGAGAAGGCTTGCGCATATGTTACTTTGGCAACAAGTGCCATTGTCTGTTCAAAATCATCATCTGTCTCACCAGGGAAACCAACAATAAAATCCGACGATAAAGCCAAGTCGGGGCGCGCCAAGCGAAATTGGCTGACCAGATCCATATAATGCTCAGCAGTATGGTGGCGGTTCATTGCCTTTAAAATTTTATTAGAACCAGCCTGCACAGGTAAATGCAGATAAGGCATTAATTTAGGTAAATTCCCGTGGGCAGCGATTAAGTCTTCATCCATATCATTTGGGTGTGATGTTGTGAAACGCAACCGCGCAAGGCCATTAATATCAGATAAGCGCCTTAGCAAAGCAGCCAGTCCCGTACCTGTTTCACGATCATGCCAAGCATTAACGTTTTGCCCAAGTAGCGTAATTTCTTTCACGCCTTGAGCCGCCAAAGCCTCGGCCTCCTGCACAATATCAAGCGCAGCGCGGGAAACCTCTGCACCGCGCGTGTATGGCACAACGCAAAATGTACAAAACTTATCGCACCCTTCTTGAATGGTAACAAAAGCTGTCGGCAAGCGCGTAATCGGCTTACGTTCTTGCAATTGCAAAGCCTCAAATTTTTCTTCGGCGGGGAACTCGGTTCTCACAATCCGCGCCTGTTTGCCTGCTGCGCGCGTCTGCGCCAACTCATTCAACATATCTGGCAGAGCTTGATAGGTTTGGGGCCCAAACACCATATCGACACTTGGTGCCCGACGGATCATCTCAGCACCCTCAGCTTGCGCCACACAACCGGCAACACCAAATATGAGATCCTGGTTTTTATCCTTTAAAGGTTTCAGTCGGCCCAATTCTGAATATACTTTTTCAGCGGCTTTTTCGCGGATATGGCATGTGTTTAAAATAATCATGTCGGCCGCCTCGGGCGTGTCGACAGAACGATAGCCCGCCGCCGCCATTGCCTCGGCCATGCGCTCGCTATCATAAACATTCATCTGACATCCGTAGGTTTTTATATAGCAACCTTTGAGATTCTGCTTAGCGGTCTGGTCTTGTATTTTTTCCATAGAATTGGCTTATCCATTTTCTGGCGTCGGAGCAAGCCCTTGCCTTACAATCTGCTCCATGCCGTCTCTCACCAAAGACTCACAATATAGCGCGAGCTCTTTGCGATGCGCTGCCACATCTTGGCTTGGAACGGTATGGTAATAGAGATCAATCTGGATGGATGGCGAGGCCAGAACATAGAGCAAATGAGGGACAAGCTCTGTATCACCATACCAACCATAAGCCGAGCGCTGCCGACGCCCCATCGCCAGACCTGATTTGCGCGTATAAACCATGCTAACAGGTTGCACCGGATATTGCATTTGACCCTTATCGGGCATCACAGCTGCAAACAAAGCAGACTTGAACGGCAGGACACGTAATCCATCGCTGCTTGTGCCTTCAGGAAAAAGGACGAGGCAATCGCCTTTCTCAAGTCGTGATACAATTGACGTGTTTTGGGCGCGCGCTTGGTGGCGGCGGGTGCGATCAATAAAGATTGTTCGGTGAAGCTTGGCCATTTGACCAAATAAAGGCCAGGACGAGATTTCCGCCTTCGCAACAAAATGCACAGGGCGTTGTGCCCCTAAAACCAAAATATCCAACCAGCTAATATGGTTGCAGACAATTAATGTCTGATCGGTTGGGTGATCGCCTTGCAACACAACGCGCACGCCAAAAAGCCAAAGCAAGGTTCGAAAATAATAGACCGGCAACCAGCGCGCACCGAATGGAAAGACGAATAAAAAGATGAGCTGAAGAGGGGCCACCACAATCGTGAGGCAAACAAAGGCCACCATCCGCAATAGTACTTTCATACCCAACCCAACGCCTTATCTGAGACCTTCATTCAAAATCTATCACCCTTTTTTAATTGGCACGCCGTAAAGTTCTAGGCGATGATCAACAAGGCGATAGCCAAGCTTTTCTGCAATCTCTTGCTGCAGGCGCTCAATTTCCTCATTAATAAATTCGATAACCTGTCCCGATTGTATATCAATCAAATGGTCGTGATGGCCCTCCGAAACGGGCTCATAACGCGCACGGCCATCACCAAATTCATGGCGGGTTAAAATACCTGCTTCTTCAAATAAGCGGACAGTTCTATATACGGTCGCAATTGAAATACCTGCATCTTGCTCCGCCGCACGACGGTGGACCTCTTCGACATCTGGGTGATCATCGCTTTCAGCCAAAACACGAGCAATAACTCGGCGTTGCTCCGTCATACGCATGCCCGCCTCTTGTGCCTTGCTCTCAAAGTCACCGATATTCTCGGCCTTTAGGCTCCGCGCATTTTCATTCTTATTACTCATTACTATCTCTTACCCGTCGCCTTTCAAAGCACAGTTTAAACATATTGCATTCAGTCAGAACAATCAAACTGCATTAAAACTGCGGTCTCTGTCCCATAATAATTTGGACGACATCCTGTCTCACGAAACCCAAATTTAATATAGAGCGCCCGCGCCGCGAGATTCGTCTCTGCCACTTCTAAATGAATATTTAGAACGCCGCGGCCTCGACACGCTTCAAGCGCAGCACCAACAAGATAGGACCCAAGCCCTGAGCGTCGCTTTTGCGGCACAGTGCATAGCGTTAGAATTTCAGCCTCATCGTGCACCGAACGGCACAAAATAAAACCTTCCTCTTCTGCATAAAACCCAAAAACATTGAGATCAGACAGCGTGTTGAGGAAACTCTGTTCAGACCATGGTCGATCAAAACACAAACTGTGTAATTGGGCACAGACCGCTGCGTGCGTCGGCATTAAGCTGTGCATTTAATCTTGCACAACGGCATGTGCTGGCCGTTTGTTCGGATCAGGAAGTGTGGCATCTGCAGCGCGGAGATATATTGGCTCAGGTAAAGTCTGAGCCGACAAATCCGACCAATTTTGGGCGCCAGCCATACTGGCAACATATCGTGCTTGCGGATATTCCGGAGCATCTGACAAATTAGCAATGGATGATTGATCAAGAACAAAAGAAGCGCCTGTTCCAATAACGGCGAAGGGCTCATCTGGCAAATATTGGGCTAGTGCATCGCGTGCAATTACCAATGGCGGGGTCAGTCCGGCGCGCCCCTGAGGGCTTTGGATTTTCGAAAATAACTGGCAATAGAGCTCATCACGCCGGGCGTCAATTGCCACAAAAACCGGATGATCCGCTGCCTCAGCCTGTGCCATAGCCTGCATGGTGGGTATGCCCATAAGCGGCACATCCAAAGCAACGGCATATGCGCGACACGCCGCCAACCCCAAACGTACACCCGTGAATGTGCCAGGACCTGTCGTAACGGCAAGCCGCTCAAGTTGCGCTGGCGCAACGCCAACCTCTTCCAGCGCCTCAATAATCATAGGCATAATTGCTTCGGCATGACCACGTGCCATAGGCGTGATTATTTCTTTGAGAAGTTCATCGCCCTTAGTTATGGCAACAGAACAGGCGCCTTGTGTCGTGTCACAAGCAAGCAAAAACGGTCCGGCCTTAGACAAGCTGACAGGCATCCAAAAACGCTAGACGGGGACTGCGCTCAAAAACAGCGGTTTCATCGCCATGTCCAAGACAACAGATAAAATTGGTTTTAAATGCACCATCGGAAAAGAATTGATTATTCACACCTTCTTCATCAAAGCCTGAGAGGGGGCCAACATCTAGACCAAGCGCACGCGCAGCAATCATAAAATAAGCGCCTTGCAAAGTGCTGTTGCGTATCGCTGTCATAGCAGCAAGCTCAGGAACATGCGCAAACCAGTCGCGCGCGCCAGGATTATGCGGAAATAATTCTGGAATACGGTCATAGAATTTCGTGTCATAGGCAATAATCGCCGTCACCGGTGCTTGTCGGACTTTCTCTTGATTTGTTTCAATCATGAGCGGCGCCAATTTTTCTTTGGCAGCTGGCGTGCGCACAAAAACAAGGCGCATAGGGGAGCAATTCGCGCTGGTTGGGCCCATTTTCATTAAATCATAAATAGCTTCAAGCTGATCATCGGTTACGGGCTTGTCGTGCCATGCATTCTGAGAACGCGCCTGACGAAAAAGTTGATCCAAGGCCTGATCTGAAATTACTGATGTCACGTCTGACTCCTAAAACTCATTATAATATAAATAGTATAACCTTAGATAACGGCGCGAACCTCTATGACCTCAGGCACATAATGCCGCAATAGATTCTCAATGCCTTGCTTTAAGGTCGCGGTTGCACTGGGACAGCCCGCACAGGCACCACGCATGTGAAGCGACACAACACCATCAGTAAAATCATGAAACACAATATCGCCCCCGTCTTGCGCAACAGCAGGACGAATGCGCGTATTAATTAACTGCTTAATGGCTGATACCGTCGGGTCGTCTTGACTGTCACCACCTGGCTGACTGAGCGCCTGCTCATTCATAACCGGTAGGCCGGCAACAAAATGATCCATAATGGCCGCCAGCAAGGCCGGTTTTACATGCTGCCATTCGCCGTCTTTCTTGGTAACGGCAATAAAATCAGAGCCCAAAAAAACACCCTCGACGAGGCCTGTGCGAAATAAGCTTACGGCCAAAGGCGACGCAGTGGCAGCATCTTCATTTGGAAAATCCATCGGCGCTTGTGTGCCCATGACTTCACGTCCAGGCATAAACTTTAAGGTCGACGGATTTGGTGTTGCTTCAGTCTGTATGAACATGAGAAACCCTTTCTGCTGCACGCATCTTATTTTACATATGTCTCTTGATATAGGCTCTTAACGCTAAAAGAAAAAGGCTATTAGGTTAGAGCATCAATTTCTTCATCAGATAGGCCGCCAGGAATAACGGTCACAGGAATTGGAAATTCAGTTTTACCCCGCGCCAGCGCTGAGACGAGAGGGCCTGGGCCCGATGGATCTGTGCCAGAGGCCAAAACAAGGGTCGAGATTGTGGAATCTTCAGCAAGAAGCTCGCGGATAACTGTGACCGCCTGCCCCTCGCGTATATGTTGTTCAGGCTTATCTCCGCCAAGATCTTCAATCAAAACCGCCAATTCGCGTAAAACGGCTTCAGCTTCAGCGCGCGCCTCTTCTTGAATGAGATTGCCAACACCGAGCCAATGAGAATAATTTTCTTTATCCAAAATCAACAATAGCGTGACTTTTCCGCCGGTGCCATGGGCCCGTCGCGCTGCAAAATAAACAGCGGAATGGCTTTCGGGCGTTCCGTCGACAACAACTAAAAACTTTCGTTGTAAATGTTTATTTATATCCATAATGCTATCGTGACACTACTGCACCGAGGCGGCAAGCCTCATTTACGGCGCGCCCCCAAAAAACCAACTTTTTCTCTAATATCCGCCATAATCGGCGCTGCAACAGCGCGCGCGCGCGCCGCGCCTTGGGCAAGAATATCATCCACATGGCCAGGATCAGCCATCAAACGCTGCATTTCGTTTGTGATGGGTGCCATTTTCTCAATTAATAGATCGGATAACCCATTTTTAAGTGCCGAAAACTGCTGGCCAGCAAAGCCATCAACAGCCTGGGTTAGAGAGACCTCGGCGAGGGCAGCATAAATACCTAAAAGATTAGATGCTTCAGGGCGCCCCTCAAGTCCCTCGATAGAGTCAGGCAAGACATCAGGATCTGTTTTAGCCTTTTTAATTTTGCGCATAATCGTATCAGCATCGTCGGATAAGGTAATCCGCGACATATCCGAAACATCCGATTTGGACATTTTAGACGACCCATCCCGCAACGACATCACGCGTGTCGCGGGCCCCTGAATGAGGGGCTCTGGCAAAGGAAAATAGCCGGGGCCACCCTCGGCATGATCAAAATCATTATTAAATTTCTGCGCAATATCCCGAGCAAGTTCCAAATGTTGCTTTTGGTCATCGCCGACCGGAACATGGGTCGCACGATACAAAAGAATATCAGCCGCCATCAAGTTTGGGTAAATATATAAACCAACAGACGCGTTTTCTCTTTGCTTGCCCGCCTTTTCTTTAAATTGGGTCATGCGATTTAACCATCCCATGCGAGAAACGCAGTTTAAAACCCACGCAAGTTCGGCATGCTCAGAGACTTGGCTCTGATTGAAAATGACATGTTTTGAAGGGTCGACCCCCGACGCTATAAACGCCGCCGCCACTTCGCGCGTGTTACGCGCCAGCTCAGCGGGGTCTTGCCAAACAGTAATGGCATGAAGATCAACCACACAATAAAAGCATTCATGTGTTTCTTGTAGGGCGACAAAATTGCGAATAGCGCCGAGGTAATTGCCAAGATGTAAATTTCCAGTTGGCTGCACACCTGACAAAACACGCGGCACAACAGTCGCGCCCTGTAATTTTGTAGTCGAACCATCGCTTGGGTGTGATGACATAATTGTGCCTCCCTCAGTATCTGGCATTTATGACGAATTATTAACGCCGGCGCAAGCGTGTGAGATCTGCCCGCGTAAAGCCTCGCAAAACCCAAAGGCAAATGCCATAAATGCACGCCCCAATCGCAACGGCCAATAAGGTCACGCCCACAAGAGACAAAGACGTGCCCGGGTTTAGCCGCTCAACAAAAAGATAAACACAGAACCCCATTGTCAATGCCGATAAAATTTGCGCAATGAGACGCCAAATTAAATTCAACTCTGGACGCCAATAGCCAAGCACCAAGACCCGCACAATAGTTAAGGCAAGCGTAACATAGCCAGCGCAAATAGTTGCAAATGCAATGGCCAGATGGCCATAATCGTCGAATAAGAGCAGTGACAAACCAATATTAACAACAACACCAATGGCGCCATCGATCAATGGCGTGCGCGTGTCTTGGCGCGCAAAAAACGCCGGCTGTAATAATTTAATCAAAATAAAAGCCGGCAAGCCAAGGCAAAAAATCCGAACCGCGGCGGCTGTCGCCAATCGATCTTCGGGCGTAAAAGCGCCTCGTTCAAAAAAGATTTGCACAAGCGGTTCAGCTAAAACCGCAAGACCTACGGCTGCCGGGATGGTCAGCGCCATACCGCTCACAATCGCATTGGACTGGCTTTGCCCCGCGCCCTTGAGATCTCCTGCGGAAATAAACCGCGACATTGTTGGCAATAAAGCAACACCCAAAGCCACACCCACAATACCCATTGGCAATTGATATAAGCGATCAGCATAATAAAGCCATGAGGCCGCGCCCGCCTGGGCGGTTGCAATTGAGGTCCCGACAAGCAAATTAATTTGCCCAATACCTGCCGCCAGAATACCTGGTATTGCAAGCCACCATAATTTGCGCACATCCGGGGTTAGTCGCGGCAAGGTTAGATCAATCGTAATGCCCCGCCGAAAAGCGGCAATCACAGCCCAGGCCAATTGAACCGCGCCCGCAATAGCAACCCCCCAAATCAAATAATCAATCGCAATGCCATCAGTGATAAATGCAATCGTTAGGGCAGAGATGAGCACAATATTTAATAAGACAGGGGCAAAGGCTGGCGCAAAAAAAGATCCTCGTGCATTCAACAAAGCTGAGTAAAAAGCAAGAAGCGACATGAATAATAAATAAGGAAATGCAATACGCGTGTAATAAACAGCCAAGTCAAATTGTTCTGAATTCGCTATAAAACCCTGCGCGATGGCCATAACCAAATAAGGCATGAAGATTTGCGCGATGGCCGTAAATAAGACAAGCGCCAATAACAAAACAGCAAAAACAGAAGATGCGAAATTCCGCGCATCTGTCTCGCCATTTTTTTCAAGCTGCTCAGAATAGAGCGGCACAAAAGCAGCACTAAAAGCGCCTTCGGCAAATAACCGTCGAAATAAATTTGGCAATCGAAATGCCACGACAAAAATATCAGAGATCGGACCTGCACCCAAAGCCGCGGCAACAAATATATCTCGCACCAATCCTGTAATACGACTGATTAGTGTCGCCGAGCCTACCGATAAGGCCGCGCGCAACACATTGGGTTTAGCGGGCGAAATATCTGGGGCAGCCTGTTGGTTTGATCGTGACATTATGACAAAACCTTATCGCGCCGCGCCGCGGGGCGCGCGCTCGCCGCTGGATCGGCAATAACCGCTTTTAACCGGTTTGTTAATTTTGTCAGTTTTGCCGTGCTTGTTATTTTATAACCCATGAGGTCAGTAACATAAAAAACATCGACAGCGCGCTCACCCCATGTGGCAACTCGCGCTGCCGTAATTGACACATTATCATTAAACAAATCACGCGATAAAGCATGCAACAATCCCGGGCGATCCAGTCCGCTGACTTCAATCACCGTTGCTTGATCGGATAGATCATTGTCAATCATAACCCGAGCCGGAACATTAAATGCATTTAACCGGCGCGCGACACGTACTGGGGCAAAATTATCTGGGGCACTGATTTCACCCAAGAGAACGCCTCGCATTGTCTCGCGCAATCTGTCTTGGCGTGCCTTACTAAGCGGGCCTTCCGTTTCGGGATCTCGCACATAGAGCGTATCAACCGCCATACCATCACGCGTGGTCGTAATGCGCGCATCAAGAATATTAAGCCCGGCCACAGCGCATGCACCTGTGAGGCGGGCAAACAGACCAGGGTGGTCGGGGCTGATAAATGTCACAGCCGTTACTCCACGCAAATCATCGAAATAGAAATCAACAACCATCTCATCGTCATGTGATTGGGTTAATAGATCATAATGACGTCGCTGAATTGCCAAATCGAAATTGAGCCAATAGGCATCTTGGTGGCGCTTGAGATAAGCCTCAACTTTTTTCGGCGATTGTCCGGTGAGCAAATCCTTTAGCGCCGCACGGGCACGATCTAACCGGATGCTACGCTTAGCCATTGATCCCCCACCCGTCAGAATGGCTTCAGCTTCTTCATAAAGATCACGCAGCAGCTGTGACTTCCAGCTGTTCCAAACCCCCGGCCCAACCGCCTGAATATCAACCACCGTTAAAACATATAAATGTTTTAACCGCTCGGCCGATTGGACGAATGAAACAAAAGCTTCAATCGTCTTCGGATCACTTAAATCACGACGTTGGGCGACATCGCTCATGACCAAATGCTCTTCAACCAACCAGGCCGTAAGTTCCACTTCTTCAGCACTAAACCCTAAACGCGGACCGAGCTTGCGGGCAATCCGAGCCCCAGCCACAGAATGATCTTCCGGGCGTCCCTTTGCGATATCATGTAAAAGCATGGCCAAATAAATGACACGCCGGTTCACCGCGCCGCTCATCAGCTGGCTGGCCAAGGCATGATCCTTTTGGTGTAGGCCGCGATCAATTTCAGACAATATACCAATGGCGCGCAGCAAATGCTCATCGGCCGTATAATGGTGGTACATATTAAATTGCATGAGGGCAACGATCCGTCCAAAGTCTGAAATAAACCGCCCCAAGACCCCCGCTTCATTCATACGGCGAAGGGCGCGCTCAGGGTCTTTTCGCGATGTTAGAATTTCTAAGAAGAGCGTATTTGCTTCTTCAGATTGACACAATTTACGATCAATTAAATGCAATGACCGCGTAAGCTCACGCATCGTATCGGGATGAATATCAAGGCCATATTTGTCAGCCAGGTTAAAAACCCGAATAAGATTAACGGGGTCTTGTTCAAATACATCAGGGCGCGCTGGGGCAAGCCGTCCCTTGCTAATTGCAAATCCATGCACATTTTTTTGGCGACGAAACAGGGCGGGCAAGCGCACAAGGCGGCTTTTCTTTGTCTGCTCTTCTTCAAGAGCGGCACAAAAAATAGCCGTGAGGTCGCCAACATCTTTTGCGACAAGAAAATATTGGCGCATAAACCGCTCAACGGCATTGAGCCCTTTGGTTGGCTTAACGCCCATGCGGCGTGTTAACTCTGTTTGCACATCAAAACTGAGGCGCTCCTCGCCACGACCACTCATAAAATGTAAGTGGCACCGAACAGACCATAAAAATCGAGCGCATCGCTTAAATAAAGCAAGCTCGTCTTTTTGCAAAACCTCAAGGTCAATAAGGGCGTCAATATCATCAATGTCATAACAATATTTAGCGACCCAAAACAACGTGTTCAAATCTCGCAACCCGCCCTTACCCTCTTTGAGATTTGGCTCAACCAAATAACGCGACCGACCCGATTGATTATGACGCTGATCGCGTTCCTCAAGTTTAGCGCTTACAAAATCGCGACTAGTTCCTTTTTTAACCTTCGTTTTAAAAGCTTTTAAGAAATCAGCGTAAAGAGCATCTTCGCCCCACAAATGGCGCGCCTCGAGCATAGAGGTGCGGACCGTCATATCATCGAGCGCTTGGCTGACACATTCACTAACTGTGCGTGTGGCGTGCCCAACTTTCAGGCCCATATCCCAAAGCATATAGAGCACATATTCGACAAATTGCTCGGATGAAGCATTCTTTTTATAGGGGAGCAAAAACAGTAAATCGACATCGGAATAGGGTGCAAGCTGACCGCGGCCATAGCCGCCTACAGCAACAACCCCAACTTTTTCGGCGTCCGTTGGATTGGCCAATCGCAGAACGTGTATGAGTGTAAAGTCACAAATGGCGCCTAGTAACTCATCCATGAGATGGGAAAGAAAAATACTGCATTTTTCGCCATTAATTTTCCCGCTTTCAAATTCTTTTTGGACATAGGCACGACCATCGCTCATCGTTTCCTTTAACAAGGCAAGCGCTTCATTGCGCAAGGTCATTTCACTGCCTTGATGCGCGCGCGCTATTGCACTCAGCGCAACCCGCAATTGGTTTCCCTCAATAAGCACCTTGGGTGGAATTACTGGCTTCTTGGCTGTTTCTTGTTGAATAGGCAATTTTGCCATATCGTCTCCATCATCCGTCTGACTTAGTCTAACACACCGCACGCTTGAACGCATCTGAGATGCGCGTCATTTAAAAATAAAACGCGCTAAAGCATTTTGCGTAATCGATAGAGCCAATCGAGTGCGTCCCGCGGCGATAAACGATCGGGGTCAATATCTGTTAACGCATCTCGCAAAGCATCTGTCTCCGGCTGTCGCACAACGCCTACCTCAAACAATGGCAAACCATCCAGTGTCGGCGCAAGCGGGCTGGCCGAACGGCTCTCCTCCAAGGTCTCCAAAATAACTTTGGCGCGCTCGGTGACGGAAGTCGGCAATCCAGCAAGCTCGGCAACATGAATGCCGTAAGATCGATCTGCGGCACCAAGCGCAACTTCGTGCAAAAAGACCAACTCTCCAGCGTGTTCTCTCACCCGCATGGTCATATTAAACATGCGCGACATTCGTTCCGTTAACGCTGTTAACTCATGATAATGGGTTGCAAATAATGTCCGGCACCCCGTCACTTCATGTAAATATTCCACACAAGACCAGGCAAGAGAAAGTCCATCAAAGGTTGCTGTCCCGCGCCCAATTTCATCGAGAATAACTAAGCTACGCGGTGTCGCATTTTTCAAAATAGCCGCCGTCTCAACCATTTCCACCATAAATGTAGACCGCCCGCGCGCAAGATCATCGGCCGCGCCAACCCGACTAAACACGCGATCAACCAAGCCAATATGCGCTGACTTTGCCGGCACATAGCTGCCCATCTGAGCTAGAATAGCAATTAAGGCGTTTTGACGGAGGAAGGTCGACTTACCCGCCATATTGGGACCCGTGAGCAATAAAAGCCGCGCCGCATCTTTCTCAGGGTCGGTTAGACTACAATTATTCGCAACAAATCGAGCGCGGGTTTTGTCCAACGCCGCCTCCACCACAGGGTGACGGCCCCCTTCAATATCAAACCGCATATCATCATGCAGATGCGGGCGCGTCCAATCTTGCTCCCGCGCCAAAACCGCCAAAGATACAATAGCATCAAGTCCGGCCAAGGCACCCGCAAGCACCTCAAGGCGTGGGGCAACAATTAAGACCTGCTCACGTAACTCAGAAAATAAGGTAAGCTCGCGCTGAAGTGCGGTTTCACCTGCGCGACTAATTTCGCCGGCAAGCGTTGCGAGTTCTGTGGTTGAAAACCGCACCGAGCTTGCCAAGGTCTGGCGGTGAATAAAGGTCTCATTAAAGGGCGGCGCCACCAATTTGTCGCCTTGCCCAGCCGGCACATCAATATGATAGCCGAGAACAGAATTATATTTTATTTTGAGCGCTTTGACGCCGGTCTGTTCAATATATCGTGCCTGAAGCGCGGCAATGATACGTCGACTTTCATCGCGCAAGGCCCGCACATCATCGAGCGCAGGATCAAAGCCAGATCGAATAAAATTTCCATCACGCGTTATGAGTGGGGGCTGCTCTTCTACTGCGCGGCACACGATATCCTGCAATGCATTGAGCTGGCTTTCTATCTCAACCGCCCAGTAATGATGAATTTGCGGCAATTCTAAGGGCGCCAAAACCCGTCGGATATATTGCCCCGCTTGAATGGCACGCCCAATGTTCAATAAATCTCGCGGGCCTCCCCGATCCAAGGCAAGGCGGCTCAGAGCACGACTAACATCAGGTACGGTTTTTAAGGCATTCATAATGTCATGGGTTGCATTGGTTTGATCGAGGTGAAAGGCAACACCATTATGACGAGCCTCAATCTCCGCACGCTTCAACAAGGGAGCTGATAACCAATGCGATAAAACGCGGGCACCTGCTGCACTTAAGGTGCGGTCGATTGTTGATAATAAGCTACCCTTAAAAGATCCGGACTGCGTCCGCACAAGCTCAAGATTTTGGCGCGTCGCGGCGTCAATATCCATATAAGCGTGTGAGTTAAAGATTTGAGGTACAGACAAGCGAGGGATGCTCGTGATTTGCGTTGTCACCAAATAGTCGAGCAAAAGTGCAATCGCGCCCAACATGGGTCGCGATAGCGGTGTAGTATCTAGCTTTTCCTCAAAACACTGGGCAATCAGACTGGGCGCCATGTCTGAAAGGCTCTGGGTCAGAGCGCGGCCCGTTATGGTTGTCATGGGGGATACATCTTGAACCACTTGATGGATTGAGCTGAGTGCCTCATCTCGCGCATCATCGATCATCAAAAGCTCGCTCGGCGCAAGGCGGGCTAATGTGCCAGGAAGGTCATCGGGATGAACGTCGCTCACCCAAAACTCGCCTGTCGACATATCCAGCCAGGCCAGCGCCGAAGCCCCACCAATGGCCGCAATTGCGGATAAGAAATTATGAGCGCGGGCCTCAAGCAAGCCTTCCTCGCTCAACGTGCCAGGCGTTACCAGCCGAACAACTTCTCGACGCACAACCGACTTACTGCCACGCTTCTTTGCTTCGGCAGGATCTTCTGTTTGCTCACAAACCGCAACTTTAAACCCCTGCCTAATCAAACGGTGCAAATAGGCTTCGGATGCATGAAACGGGACACCGCACATCGGTATATCCGCACCTAGATGCTTGCCCCGATGGGTCAATGTAATATCTAGTGCACTGGCGGCGGTCACCGCATCCTGAAAAAACAATTCATAGAAGTCGCCCATACGATAAAAAACCAAATAGTCCTCATGGGCAGACTTTATGGTGAGATATTGCGCCATCATCGGCGTTACGCCATCTAAGGCCATCGGTTCAGAAATAGATTTTGCGGTCATGGACGCAGTCTAACAGAGCCGCGTAATTGGGAAAGGGCGCGAGACGCTAAAACCCAAATTATTTTAATGAAAACATGACTGCTCCTTGTTATATCGACCTCAAAGGCCTAAAAGAAATAAAAGAAATTTAGGATTACAATAATGACGAGCGATAAATCTTTCACTGATCAAGAAGCACTTCGGTTCCACACACGCGGAAAACCAGGAAAGCTTGAGATCGTAGCAACAAAACCAATGGCAACCCAGCGGGATCTCTCGCTCGCCTATTCACCAGGTGTTGCGGCGCCAGTAAAGGCCATCGCTGAAAATCCTGACGCGTCTTACGACTACACAACCCGCGGTAATATGGTCGGTGTTATATCAAATGGCACGGCCATTTTAGGCCTTGGCAATCTTGGCGCCCTTGCCTCCAAGCCGGTTATGGAAGGAAAAGCTGTTTTATTTAAGCGCTTTGCCGATGTTGACAGTTTCGACCTCGAAATCGACACAGAAGATACTGACGCTTTTGTCGACGCGGTCCGTTATCTCGGGCCGTCATTTGGCGGCATCAACCTTGAAGACATTAAAGCGCCAGACTGTTTCATTATTGAACAGCGCTTACGCGAATTAATGGATATTCCAGTATTTCACGATGACCAGCACGGCACAGCCATTATTTGCGCAGCCGGTCTTATCAATGCCCTCTTTTTAACTGGACGCGACATTAAAGACGTAAAAATTGTTGTGAATGGCGCGGGCGCTGCCGGTATTGCCTGTCTTGAGCTGATCAAAGCAATGGGGCTCCCGTCTGAAAGTGCTATTTTATGCGACACCAAAGGCGTGATTTACAAAGGCCGCAGTGAAGGCATGAATCAGTGGAAATCTGCCCATAGCGTGACCACTGACGCGCGCACGCTTGAACAAGCCATGGTTGGCGCTGATGTATTCCTTGGATTATCTGCTAAAGGCGCGATTACTCCTGAAATGGTTAAATCAATGGCCGACCAGCCGATTATTTTTGCCATGGCTAATCCGGATCCAGAAATTACACCAGAAGAAGTCGCCAAAGTGCGTGATGACGCAATCATGGCCACAGGGCGCTCTGATTATCCTAATCAGGTCAATAATGTACTCGGCTTTCCCTATATTTTCCGTGGCGCTCTCGACGTGCGCGCCAGCACCATTAACGAAGAGATGAAAATTGCCTGCGCCAATGCGCTTGCCATGCTGGCGCGCGAAGACGTGCCGGATGAAGTTGCCGCGGCTTATAGCGGCGAACGCCCTCGATTTGGTCCTAACTATATCATTCCCGTGCCTTTCGACCCGCGGCTTATTAGAGATATTCCCGTTGCCGTTGCCCAAGCGGCAATGGATAGCGGTGTTGCACGCAAACCAATTATTGATGTCGATCGCTACCGCGAACAGCTCACGGCACGCCTTGACCCCGCCGCGAGCTCGCTCCAGATCATCATTAATAAAGCCCGAAAATCACCCAAACGCATGATCTTTGCCGAAGGCGAGCAAGAACAGGTGATCCGCGCGGCCGCGGCCTATGCGGATTTAGGACTCGGCCAGCCCATATTAATTGGCACAGAGCAAATCGTTCGCGAGCAAATGGAATTACTTGGCTTAAGTGATCGCACCGACTTAATCGTTCACGATACGCGCAATTCAACGCGCCAAGACGCATATGCAGACTATCTTTATCAGCGCAAACAACGCAAAGGCCATCTTCAACGCGACTGCCACCGCATGGTCAGCAATGATCGCAATATCTATGGCGCATGCATGCTTGCAAATGGCGATGCCGATGCCATGGTCACGGGTGTCACGCGGAGTTATTCGATTGCCCTTGAAGAAGTATGCGAGGTGATTAACCCGCGCCCCAACCATCGTGTCATGGGCCTAACCATGATGATTGCACGCGGCAGAACTATTATGGTTGCCGATACCAATGTGATTGACATGCCAACCAGTGAAGAGCTTGCCGATATAGCCGTACAATCGGCAAAGACAGCCCGCGCGCTCGGCCATGAGCCGCGTGTTGCCATGCTCGCTTATTCAACCTTTGGACACCCAGAGGGTGACCGCTCGGTTTATGTCCGCGAAGCTGTTCACATTTTAGACGAACGCAAGGTTGATTTTGAATATGAAGGCGAAATGGCTGTCGATGTTGCCCTAAACCGTGACGCGATGCGCTTATATCCTTTCTGTCGCCTCAGCGAGCCAGCTAATATTTTGGTCATGCCAGCCATTCACTCAGCATCCATTTCCACCAAACTCCTGGAGGAGCTCGGTGGTGCAACAATGATTGGACCAATTCTTGTTGGGCTGGAACATTCTGTGCAAATCGCGCGCATCGGAGCAACCGCAACTGAAATTCTCAACACGGCTGCAATTGCAAGTTACGGCTTGGAGACGATCAATTAAGACTGCTGTAATGACTAAATGCACATGACTTAATTTGCAAAGCCATCGGCCTTTACAGGTGGCGTGCAATAGGACGATAGCGCCAGTTCATTGCCACAGCTAAACTTTGTTCCGATATCATCGCGCTGTTTTCAATATCCGCTAATGTGCGCGCAACGCGTAATAAGCGAACAAAACCACGGGCTGATATTTCATTTTTCGCGACAATCTGATCCAGCAATTTTTGGGCTCCAGGTGACATATGAGACGCGGCAAAAAAGCCTGTGTTGCTCAAATCTCGGTTAAGTTTCCCCTGACGCCCAAATTGTAATTTGCGAGCAGCGAGAACGCGTGCCGCCACTTTCTCCGAGGGCTCACTATTGTGAGCTGTTAGCATATCGCCAAGCGGAACAGGAGGGACCTGAAGAATAATGTCAAACCGGTCCATCATCGGGCCCGAAACGCGTCCGAGATAATCTTGCATACAAGCAGGCAGCCTTTTGCATGCCCGATCAGGGTCATTGGCATAACCGCACCGGCATGGATTCATCGCGGCGACAAGCTGAAAGCGTGCGGGGTAAGTGACATGCACAGCCGCGCGTGCAATATGCACTTCTCCCGCCTCAATCGGCTGGCGCAATGCGTCTAAAACTTGTCGCGGAAACTCTGGCAATTCATCTAAGAACAAAACGCCATTATGAGCCAAGGACACCTCGCCAGGGCGCACCGTGCGTCCGCCACCAATGAGCGCTGCCATACTTGCTGAATGGTGCGGGGCACGAAATGGGCGCTGGGCCGATAGTCGTGTCAAACCAGAAGGCGCTGCAAAGCTTGAGATCATATTAATGTCCAATGCCTCTTGTGGCGTTAAAGGTGGCAAAAGAGACGGCAGACGACTTGCAAGCATAGATTTTCCAGCGCCCGGCGGACCAATGAATAAAATATTGTGACCGCCAGCAGCAGCCACCTCAAGCGCAAGCCTTGCTTCACTTTGGCCCCGCACATCGACTAAGTCAGGCGACGGATCGGCAGTAAGCGGCAAGGCGGGCTCGGGCATTGGCAATAAGCGCGTGCCATTAAGATGCGCAAGAAGAGCCAAAAGATGCGGGGCGGCAACAATCCCGGGAGCATCAGGCCGCGCAATACCCGATAGCGTCGCCTCGGGCCCATTTACAGCTGGGCAGATAAGCCCAAAGCCATTTGCCAAAGCGGCCATCGCTGCTGGTAAGGCTCCCGAAACTGGACGACAGCTCCCATCCAAACCCAATTCACCGACCACAAAATAACCAGCAACATCGTCTTGTTTAAGAACCCCCATAGCCACCAGCAAGCCAAGAGCGATCGCTAAATCGTAATGACTTCCCTCTTTCGGGAGGTCCGCCGGCGATAAGCTGATGGTTATGCGATCATAAGGAAGTGATAAGCCCACAACATTTAAGGCGGCACGAACGCGTTCGCGACTTTCCGCAATGGCTTTATCCGCCAAACCTACAACGCTAAAGGCATGTTGGCCCGGCGCCAGATGCACCTGAACATCAACGCTAATGGCATCAAGCCCACGAAAGGCGAGTGTTTTGATAAGAGCGACCATTTTTTCTTTATTATTTGGGCGACAAGTTAGGGCTAGCCTATCACCCTATTCACCATCACAAAAGCCTATTTCTAGGACGAAATTTTGCCGCCTCCCAGCCAGACCCGCCAGGGTTGCTAAAAAAAAGAAAAATGTTAGAGTTAATATGAGTTTTGTTGCTTACCACCAACCAGTCGACTGCTGAGTAATGATTATATGTTTAAAAAAAGAGCCGCCATTAATGTGCTCCAAGGAGACATATTTCACGAACCCTTAAAGGGTGCTGGAAAAATTTTTCGACAGCTCAACATCAATAACGCGCCTAGCGACATGTTGGTTAAAGTATGGACAGTTGCTGACCTTCTTAATTTTAACGATTTGCCACATGCCCGATTACATTGTCCTGAAACAGGCGAAATGCGGATTATTTCAATCTCAATATTGGAAGAACAAAAAACATATCTCAAAATTCAAGCTGAAACACAGGAAAGCTAGGTCGCGAAGCTTTTCTTTTTCGTTTTAGGTAACGGCCGTCGCTACGCTGGGCTTTATAAAATAAATTACAGTGCCCCAACTCGCGCTTCAATAGCATCCCAAATCAGTGCCGCAATATTAGGGCCTCCAAAGGCCTGAATTTCTCGAATACATGTTGGCGACGTCACGTTAATCTCCGTAAGCAAACCACCAATCACATCAATGCCAGCGAAGATAATGCCCATATCGCGTAAAATAGGACCTATTTTTGCAGCAATTTCATAATCGCGAGCATCAAGCGCGATTGCTTCTGGGCGACCACCAACATGCACATTAGAGCGTGCATCACCTTCGGCTGGAATACGATTTAATGCACCAACCGCTTCGCCCTCGACCAAGATAACCCGCTTATCACCCGCGCGCACAGCAGGCATATATTTTTGAGCGATGATCTGTTCGCGGCTTGTTTGCAAAAACATATCGAGGAGGGCGCCAAAATTCTCGTCATCCGCCCGCACCCGAAAAATGCCAGCACCACCATTGCCAAAGACAGGCTTCAAAATAATGTCGCCATGAGCAGCTCGAAATGCCTTAATTTCAGCACGATCGCGGGTGATCAAGGTTTCCGGCATAAGGTCTGGAAACTGCGTCACGAATATTTTTTCAGGCGCGTTTCGAACCGATACAGGGTCATTCATAATCACCGTCGTGTCCTTGACCGTCTCAAGAAAATGTGTGGTTGTAATATAGTTCATATCAAATGGCGGATCTTGCCGGAGTAAAATCACGTCCATATCTTCGAGCCAAATTGTATCTTCTGAACCGAGTGTGAAATGAGCGCCGACAACATCTTGCACAGTTAAAGGTTTCATACGCGCACGCACGCGGCCATTCAAAAGCGCGAGCTGATCTGGCTCATAATAATAAAGTATATGCCCACGGGTTTGGGCTTCTAGCGCCAAGGCAAAACTTGTGTCACCCGTAATATCGATCGATTGGATGGGGTCCATTTGAACAGCAACACGCAAACCCATTTTTACCTCTTTAACTTTCAATATATTTTTCATCAAAGACAAATTCTTAAGAGCTCTAGGCCGAGCTTTTTAAGCATTTTACCTTAAAGCATTGTAAGCGCAATCAATCAAAGTTGCGATATATGTCTTTTCGATGTCGCGGAAAAGGCGCCAACAAAATGCTATCAAAACGCCACATGTATGACTGATAGGTTGGGTGTTCCGCCACAAATCTCATAGCAGCGGCCTCAATACGTCGCCATTGTCTCGGCGCGATAGCGTAAGAAACTGTCGACGGATCAGCTCGAAATTTAACTTCGACAAAAACAAGCAGCTTATGACGGCACGCAACAATATCAATTTCACCGGCGCGCCGACGATAATTACGCGCAAGAAGCCGATAGCCTTTAAGCATAAGCAAAAGAGCCGCAATATGCTCAGCCATTGCGCCCCATTTATGAGCCTTGCGCTTTCTATTCATCTTGTGATGTAGGAGGTTCATCTGACTTACTCAGCGCAATCGCGCGGGCATAAACGGTCTTGCGAGGTAAGTTTAATGTTTCCGCCACGAGAGACGCCGCGTCACGCACAGAATGAGTTGCCAAGGCCGCGCTCAGCGCAAGATCAACGGCATCTTCAGTCGGCGCTTTGGCCTCTGGCATTGAGAACAGAACAACACACTCACCGCGAACGGTCTTGCTTGCAAAATGCGTGTGAAGCGCATCGGGCGTGCCGCGTTGAATTTCTTCGAATTTCTTCGTCATCTCACGGGCAACAACTGCCTCAATATCGCCAAATATTTGGGATAAATCCTGTAAAAGCGCACATAAGCGATTGGGGCTTTCAAATAAAATAATAGTACCCATTTCGGGAACCAACCCCTTTAGGGCCCGCTGGCGCGCTTGTGCTTTAGATGGCAAAAACCCAAGAAATTGAAAGCGGTCACTGGGCAATCCAGAGACGCTTAAAGCCGCAATAGGAGAAGCGGCACCTGGGATGGGAAAAATATTATATCCCTCTGCGCTCGCCAGCCGGGTGAGGCGAAAGCCCGGATCAGAGACAACGGGCGTGCCAGCATCACTCACAAGCGCAACCGCTTTGCCGGCAGAAAGTTCGACCAAAGCAGCCTGAGAGGCAGCCCCCTCATTATGATCATGATAAGCGCGCAAGGGTGTTTTAATCCCATAGATTTGTGCAAGCTTGCGCGTTACCCGTGTGTCTTCACACAATATGAGGTCTGCCGCTTTTAAAACCTCAAGCGCGCGCAAGGTTATATCACGGGCATGACCCAAAGGGGTCGCCACAACATAAAGGCCCGGCGCCAACTGACCCGACGGCGATAGATCTGTTTGCTCTAAATCATCACTCATAGCGCAACAAAACGCCAATTTTTCGCAGATAGCAAGTCTCGCTTTTGCCTTCGGCAAAATAAGAACGCAACAAGTCTTGTGCCGACGGCTTTATTTCAGGCGATGCACAGTCTATATAATGAAGAGGTCGCAGTGATGACAAAAAGATTGAAAGAGAGCCCCATATTATGCCGCGCATATTTCTGAGCTTAATGGCTATGGTTTTTGTTGTCACAGCATGTGGTCCAGCGCAAACCACAATAACGAAACCGCAAGCCTCTTATTTTGAAAAGCCGAGCTTTCAATCCATCAATCGATTTGGCAAAGGCACCAGCACCGATATTAACAAACGCGCTGACGGCCGACACGGCGTGGCCATTTTATTGCCCATTTCCAGCGAGGACGAAAGCGTAAGAAATTTAGCCATGGAACTCTTCCGTGCAATCGAGCTTGCGATGTTTGACCTTGACCGTGATGACCTCGTTCTCATTCTTGAAGATACAAAGGGCACGCCCGACGGTGCCCGTGCTGCGGCCCAAATTGCTATTCGCAAAGGGGCTGAAATTATAATTGGGCCGCTCTTCAGCGCCTCGGTTCGCGCAGTTGCCGATGAAACAACACGGGCCGCAATTCCAGTCTTGGCTCTTTCAAATGACCGACGTGTTGCAGAGCCCGGCGTTTGGGTGATCGGGCAATTGCCAGAACAAACGCTCGATCGGATTATTCAATACGCCACTCAGAATGGCTTAACCCGTTTTGCAGCTCTTCTGCCCAATAATGAATATGGCACGCGCTTGAGTGAATATATCGAACCCGTCATTAATGAATATGGCGGGACCCTTGTTGCTCTTGAGACATACCCGAATGACGCAGAAAAAATGTTTGAGCCGGCACAAAAAATTGCCTTCTTCAAGCAGCGCAAAACTGCGCATAAGAACGAGCGTGAACGATTGCTCAATCAGGCGCGGCTGATTTTGCCCGAGATTAAGGATGAAGCGACACTCATCAAAACATTGAAGGTTGACGCAAAGCCTCTCTTCGACGCGATACAAGCACTCGAGCGAACAGAAACTATTGGCGAAATACCCTATGACGCTGTGCTCATTCCAGATGGTGGGTTGAGCTTGCGAAATGTCTCACCGCTTTTGCCCTATTTTGATATTGACCCAAAATTTGTCCAGTTTCTTGGATCGGGTTTATGGGATGACGTATCTTTATTGAATGAACCACCGCTAAACGGCGGCTGGTATCCTGCACCCAACCCAGCAGGATGGGAATTGCTTAGCCGACATTATAATAGAGCCTATGGCGCCGAACCGCCACGCCTGGTGAGCCTTGTTTATGATGCCGTTAGTCTTGTCGGCACGCTCTTGGCGCAAGATCAGGCAACACCTTTCGCCTTCCAAAACATGATCCAACCAGATGGCTTTATCGGTATTGATGGACCCTTCCGACTATCTCCCGACGGCACGAATGAACGCTCATTTGCCATTATGCAAATTGCCCGCAAAAAGGCGCAGGTCATCAGCCCTGCACCAACAAGCTTTGCTGAAATAAATCAAATGCGCCAGACGGCACGCGCCATGGCCGAAGAAAATGCAAAAACCTCTGCCCTCTCTTGGCAGGACCGCACACGGCCTAATCTCTCTATTTTTGCAGAATAGTCACAGATATTTTATCAACAGCGCATAGGTTAATCGGATCGGCGCAACTGCCCAATCAGATAATCCAAGACAAGCCAACCTTTGGCGGTCGCGCGCAATCCTGCGGCGTCATTGATCAAATAACCATCATCACAAAATTGACGAAGCACCGAGAGATTGAGTTGCGGTGCAAGCATAGCAACATCATCCGCACCAAGCCCAGAGGCTAAACGCAAGCCCAAAAGCAGTTTCTCTTCTTGCTCTTCATCATCATCAAGAGGCTCGATATGCGACCAGCCGTGTCCCATATCCGCCACAGCTGCCAGCCAAGCAGATGGACTTGCAATGGCTTGCGTGACCAATCGACGGCCTTGGCTTGTCAGGCGTCCGTGGGCACCTGGCCCCAAGCCAATATAATCTCCCCCTTGCCAGCTCGCGACATTATGCCTGCAAGCATGCCCATTCGCAGCATGGTTAGACACTTCATAAGCTGGCAGGCCATGTGCGTGACACATATCTTGGGTTAATTCATAAAGTGCAGTCGCTGGGGTTTCATCGAGCGGCACCAAATCGCCGCGCCGGGCTTTATGTCCAAACGCTGTATCGGGCTCAATGGTTAACTCATAAAGCGAGAGATGTTGGGGCGATAAGCTCAGTGCCAATTGTAACTCTTCTGTCCACATGGCCAGTGTTTGCGCCGGCCGGGCATATATAAGATCCAGCGATGTTTTGGGAAAAATTATTTGAGCCGCCTCAAATATTTTTATTGCTGTGGCGCTATCGTGCCGCCTTCCTAGAAAAGCCAAAGCGGCATCATCCAAAGACTGCACACCCAAAGAGAACCGATTAATGCCCGCATTATAAAAATTCTTCAATGCGTCAACGGTTAGGTTTTCCGGATTGGCCTCCATTGATATTTCCGCTTGGGGCAAGATCCCGAAAGTTTGATCAATATCGGTTAGAATTTGATTAATTAATTTCGGGGACATAAGCGATGGCGTGCCGCCGCCTAAATATATTGTCTCAACGGGACCATGCGGTCGCAAGGTTTTTGCAAACCGCATTTCATTACCGAAGGCCTCACGCCACGAACCTTCATCAACCGCGCGGGCTTTATGCACATTAAAATCGCAATAAGGGCAAATTGTAGCGCAATATGGCCAGTGGATATAAATACTCAGGGGCGGGACCTGTTCAGACCCTGTGGGCGTTGCCCTTTGCTCAGCTGACGAAAGACTATTCAAAACACGCCGCTACGAGTTGCGCAAAAGCGTCAGCCCGATGTGACATGGCATGTTTGTCCTCAGGCTCCATTTCCCCAAATGTCAGGTTACCTTTTGCCGGCAAGAATACTGGGTCATAGCCAAAGCCCTTATCCCCACGCGGTGGCCAAACCAATGTACCATCAACGCGCCCTTCGAAGGTTTCGCAATGGCCATCAGGCCACGCCAAACACAAAGCGCAAACAAAAAAGGCTTCCCGTGTCGGCGCCGTCATCTTGGCAAGCGCCGCCTCGACCTGCTCCATGGCAAAATAAAAATCTCGGGTTCCGTCGGGCTTTTCAGCCCATCTGGCCGAATAAATGCCGGGGTCATTATTGAGCGCAACAACACAAAGCCCACTATCATCAGCCAAGGCCGGTAAATTAGCCGCACGCGCCGCCGCCAAGGCTTTTAATTGTGCATTGCCGATAAAGCTATCTTCCGTTTCATCAGGCTCGGGGAGCCCAAGCGCGCCGGCACTAACGGGCTCCACCTTAAAGTCACGCAATAAATCGCCAATTTCAACGACCTTACCTTGATTGTGGCTGGCAACAATAAGCCGGCCTTGCTCAATTTTTCGCGTCATGAGCACCTCTTTTCTCTAAGCAATGGCCTTACGCTGATGCGCCACCAGCTCTGCAATGCCAGCACGCGCAAGGTCAAGCAGGGAGAGGAACTCATCTTGACTAAACGCAACACCCTCAGCTGTTGCTTGAATCTCGACAATATTACCATCGCCCGTCATCACAAAATTGCCGTCAGTATCTGCGGTGCTATCTTCATCATAATCCAAATCAGACACGGGAAGTCCTTGATAGATACCGCAAGACAAGGCTGCAATATGATCCGTCAATACAGGCGCTGTAATCGCGCCTGATGCTCTGAGTTTCTCGACACAAAGCCATAAAGCAACCCAACCCCCAGTAATCGAGGCGGTACGTGTGCCGCCATCGGCTTGAATAACGTCACAATCCACGGTGATCTGACGCTCGCCGAGCGCCTTAAGATCAACAACAGCGCGTAGCGAACGACCTATTAAACGCTGGATCTCTTGTGTTCGGCCAGACTGTTTGCCGGCCGATGCCTCGCGGCGCATACGGTCGCCCGTTGCCCTTGGCAGCATTCCATATTCAGCGGTTACCCAACCCTCGCCGCGGCCACGAAGCCAGGGTGGCACGCGCTCTTCCAGGCTTGCTGTACATAAGACATGTGTATCACCAAACTTTATTAAGCATGAGCCTTCGGCGTGTTTAGAGACATTGGTCTCGATTGAAATTTCACGAAGCTGGGCGGCCTGACGGCCAGATGGACGTTGAACTGACATTTATTTTCCTCATTTTATAACTTTCACATGTAGCCAAGTCAGGCAATAGTCGCAACCCTATAGGTGCGTCTTTTATACGCCCCTAGGATTTTGAAGATAAAGCACCTACATATAACGCATGAGCCAGTTAGCAGAACTTAATGAACGCGCAAGACTCGTCTTTCGCTCTATCGTCGAGAATTACCTCGAGACAGGTGATCCTGTAGGGTCCAAAACCTTGGCCGAGCAAATGAACGCGTCTGTTTCTTCTGCAACTATCCGGACCACAATGTCCGAACTCGAAGCGATGGGCTTGCTATATGCGCCGCATGTGTCCGCGGGTCGCTTGCCGACCGAAATCGGTTTGCGGCTATTTGTCGATGGATTGCTACAGGCTGGAGAAATAAATGAGCAAGAGCGCAAAAACATCACACCTGACATTAAAGCCGATGCTCAATTAAGTGATGTCGTCACCCAAGCCGTTGAAAGCCTAACAGGCCTCAGCAATTGTGCGAGCCTGGTTGTTGTGCCCAATCGCGCGCAAACCATTAAACATATTGAGTTTGTGCCCATTTCTAAAGAAAGCTTGCTGGTTATTGTTATCGATGAGCGCGATCATGTGGAGAACCGCATTATCAATCGCCCGCCAGGCGTGACCCAATCAAGCTTGATCATGACCAATAACTATCTCAATGCCCGCTTACGCGGGCGAAGCTTGAGCGACATTCGTCAGTCCACACAAATGGAAATTGAGACCGCCGAAAAAGAGCTAGACGCACGTGCGGCAAGGCTTGTTGAGGCGGGCCTGGCCGAATGGAGCGGGACAGGCGATCAGTATCAACAAACAACAACTGGCCGCAATGATGCCGTTTTGGATAAGTCACTTATTGTTCGCGGCCAAGCCCATTTGCTAAACAATATTGAGGCGGCAGAAGATCTTGATCGGGTTAAAATTTTATTTGATGACTTAGAGCGCAAGAAAGATCTCATTGGTCTTTTATCTGGCGCCGAACAAGGACGCGGCGTGAAAATCTTCATTGGCTCAGAAACAAAATTATTTTCATTATCTGGCTCAAGCTTGATTGTCAGCGGTTACCGAGATAAAGAACAGAAAATCATTGGTGTGTTAGGTGTGATTGCGCCGACGCGCAGTAATTACGCGCGGCTTATTCCGCTGGTTGATCATACGGCGCGCATCGTCTCTAAAGCGCTGGGCCTAACAGAATCCAAATAAAGAGCAAATTGCAACGAGGACATTAAATGACTGAGAACGAAACACCAAACCCATCCGCCCAGACAGCGTCAGAGCACACTTCTGTCCACGACGACACGGCATCGCCTCAAGATCAAAGCCATGAGACCCCATCTGAAAATCAAGCCGGCAATCATCAAAATAATGATCATGCTGCTGATGATGCCCAAACGAATGCAGCACCAGAGACAGGTGAAGCAACCGAAGACGCGCCTCAACCCGTATCATTAGAAGACCAAATTACAGAATTAAATGATAAATTACTCCGTTCATTGGCAGAATTGGAAAATACGCGCCGCCGAGCTGAGCGTGATCGGGCAGAGGCCCAACAATATGGTATGATGCGTTTTGCGCGTGACATGCTCTCTGTCAGCGATAATTTTGGTCGCGCGATGGCCGCGCTCTCTCCGGAAGCCCGCGCTGAGCTGCCAGAAGCCGTAGCCGCCGTATTTGAAGGCATTGACGCAACAGAACGCGAATTAAGCGCAATATTTGAGCGCCATAACATTATTCGCGTGTCGCCTTTGGGAGATAAATTTGATCCCAATTTTCATGAAGCCATGTTTGAAGCCCCAGGAACAGGCGCGCCATCAGGCTCTATTATTGAGGTTGTCGAGGTGGGTTACCGCATTGGGGATCGTTTATTACGACCCGCGCGTGTTGGCGTGGCTAAAGACTAAACCGGAATAACGCTCAAAACACGTCGATCCAAGGACCTGATCTAAGGATTTGTCACGCGCCGCAAAGTAAGGTTAATACGACCGCCGGCGGCAAAAGGACTGTCTGGGTCGGGCGTGTGGCTAAGCAAAGTGGACGAACCATATAAAACCCGGTCAATGCCATGAAAATAATGCCGCGCAGGGCCGCCAAATAAAAAAGCGTCGCCAGAATGGAGCTTTAGAGACTGTGTCGGCCCCTTTCGCTGTGACCCTCCCATGCGAAACACCGCACTATCACCGAGCGAAAACGAGAGCACGGGCGCATCAACAGCCTCTTCGTCGCGGTCTTGATGCAAACCCATTTTGGATTTGGCTTGGTCATAATAATTGATCAAACAACACTGCGGCGGCGCTGGGTAACCAGTCAAGTCATCCCAGGCCTGCAATAAAATATCAGGTATGGCTGGCCATTTTTGTCCTGAAATAGGGTGATGGTCTTGATAACGATAGCCATTTCGATCAGAAACCCACCCGAGATCCCCAAGATTGGTCATCCAAATGGACCATGGCTGTCCCGTCCGCGGCATTGTTGGCTTAAACAGTGGTGCGGCTTCAATAAGCGCGCGTAACGACGCCATAACAGCAAGCTGTTGCTGCGACCCCCAATATTCTGGGGTATAATATGTTCCATCACCCAACATGTGGCTTTTTCAAATAATTCATCGCTAACGCTTGTAGCTCCTTGCAGAGATACCTATATAAAGCTCAACCGGCGTTAAACAAACGCCATTTATAATAAAGTTTAAAGCCAAACGATAATTGTCGTGACGCGAAACAACATAAGTGAGAATAAAATGGGAAAAGTAATTGGAATTGACCTCGGAACAACAAATTCTTGTGTCGCTGTTATGGATGGCGCAACGCCACGTGTAATTGAAAATGCTGAAGGCGCCCGCACAACCCCGTCTATGGTTGCCTTCACAGAAGATGGCGAGCGGCTTGTTGGTCAGCCCGCCAAGCGTCAAGCGGTCACAAACCCCGGCAACACATTACACGCTATTAAACGCCTGATTGGTCGCTCTTATGCAGATCCAGCGACCCAAAAGGATAAAGAGAGCGTTCCTTACGAAATCGTAAAAGCCGATAATGGCGACGCATGGGTCGAAGCACGCGGCGAAAAATATTCGCCCTCACAGATCTCGGCGTTTATTTTACAAAAAATGAAAGAAACGGCAGAAGACTATCTGGGCGAAACAGTGGACAAAGCCGTGATCACCGTACCGGCCTATTTTAATGATGCACAGCGCCAAGCCACAAAAGATGCCGGCAAAATTGCCGGACTAGAGGTTTTGCGGATTATCAACGAACCAACAGCGGCATCTCTAGCCTATGGTCTTGATAAAAAAGACGGCCAAACCATCGTCGTCTATGACCTTGGTGGTGGTACATTTGACGTGTCGATCCTTGAAATTGGCGATGGCGTATTTGAAGTTAAAGCAACCAATGGCGATACATTCTTGGGCGGTGAAGACTTTGATAGTGCAATTGTAGATCACCTCGCCGATGGTTTCAAAAAAGAAAATGGCATTGATCTTCGCGGTGATCGTCTTGCCTTACAGCGCTTAAAAGAAGCTGCTGAGAAAGCAAAAATTGAGCTCTCTTCTTCAAGCCAAACAGAAGTTAATTTGCCATTCATCACAGCTGATCAGTCAGGTCCAAAACACTTGAACCTTAAAATGACACGAACAGACCTTGAGAAATTGGTAGAAACACTTGTTCAACGCACGCGCAAACCTTGCGAAGCTGCGCTTAAAGATGCCGGCATTAGCATGTCCGAGATTGACGAAATTGTCCTTGTCGGTGGTCAAACACGCATGCCACGTATTCGTGAATTTGTGAAAGATGTATTCGGCAAAGAACCCAATATGAGCGTTAACCCTGATGAGGTTGTCGCTATGGGAGCGGCTATTCAAGCGGGTGTTTTGCAAGGCGACGTCAAAGACGTTCTATTGCTGGATGTAACACCATTGTCATTGGGTATTGAGACATTGGGTGGTGTGTTCACGCGCTTAATCGATCGCAACACAACAATTCCAACCAAGAAGTCACAAGTCTTCTCAACCGCTGACGACAACCAATCAGCCGTGACTATTTCCGTGCACCAAGGTGAGCGCGAAATGGCAGCTGATAATAAATTGCTTGGTCAATTTAACCTTGAGGGCATTCCAGCTGCACCACGCGGCACACCTCAAATTGAAGTTTCATTCGATATTGATGCCAATGGTATTGTTAATGTGTCTGCAACGGATAAAGCTTCCGGTAAGGAACAAAAAATTCGTATCGAAGCCTCTGGTGGTTTGTCAGATGAAGACATTGAACGCATGGTTAAAGAAGCTGAAGCAAATGCGGAAGCTGATAAAGAGCGCCGCGCTAATGTTGAAGCCAAAAATAATGCAGAAAGCCTCATTCATGCTGCTGAAAAAACAATCTCAGAAAATGCTGAGAAGCTTGATCAAGGTGATGTCGATGCAGCCGAAGCAGCCATTGTTGATCTTAAAGCCGCACTTGAAGCAGATGATAAAGCAGAAATTGAAGCAAAATCACAAGCGCTCAGTCAGGCTGCTATGAAGCTCGGCGAGGCCCTTTATAAAGAGCAACAAGATGCAGCTGCCGCGGGTGATGCCCGTGCAGATGGCGCTGGTCATGACGATGATGTCCTTGACGCCGACTATGAAGAAGTTGACGATAACGATAATTCGAAAGCATCGTAACTTTTAAATAGATAGAGCTAGACCGTGTCAAAAAAAGATCTGTATGAAGTATTGGGCGTAGACCGGTCGGCTTCAGCCGCTGAGCTTAAATCTGCTTACCGAAAGCTCGCCAAGCAATATCACCCTGATGTTAATCAGGGTGATGACGCTGCTGAGAAGCGCTTCAAAGAAATCACCAATGCCTATGATATTCTAAAAGACCCTGACCAAAGAGCGGCCTACGACCAATATGGGCACGCAGCCTTTGAGGGTGGCCAACAAGGTGGCGGCTTTGGCGGCGGGGGCTTTGAAGGCTTTGGCTCGATGGGTGACATTTTCGAAGAATTCTTTGGTGGGCGGCGACAAGGTGGTGGCCGCCAACGTCAACAACGCGGCAATGATCTTAGAACCGATGTTTCCATCTCATTAGAAGAAGCCTTCACAGGCGTGGAACGCAAAATAAAATTAAACAGAAACGCGCCATGCACGACCTGTTCAGGCTCTGGCGCAAAGCCAGGCACATCGCCTAAAAAATGTGATACGTGTAAAGGCCACGGAAAAGTTCGCGCCCAGCAGGGTTTCTTTATGGTTGAACGGCCATGTCCGACCTGTCATGGCGCGGGTCAAAAAATTGAAGATCCATGCTCAGATTGTTCGGGGCGTGGTCAAATACCGCAAACAAAAACATTATCCGTTTCAGTTCCGGCGGGCGTTGAGGACGGAACACGCATTCGCCTCTCAGGTGAAGGTGATGGTGGACCCAATGGTGCGCAATCTGGCGACCTCTATGTCTTTGTCAGCGTTGACCCACACCCCGTTCTCCAACGTGATGGCGCTGATATTTTCTGCAACCTGCCGGTCACGCTAACCCAGGCTGCTTTGGGCTGTAGTATTGAGCTCCCCCTCTTAAATGGCAAACGCGTTAAATTAACCATTCCAAAAGGCGCCCAACCTGGCCAACAGTTCCGTTTGCGTGGAAAAGGGATGCCTGTTTTACGTAGCCGGGCAACGGGTGATCTTTATGTCCAGCTCACAGTGGAAATGCCGGCGCATTTAACACGTGAACAAGAAAAACTTCTAAAGAAATTTGAGGCAGCAAGCGGTGAGGATACTTATCCCGAAACGGCTCAATTCCGCAAACAAACTGGCGCCCGATAAGTAAACTTAAAATCATTGGGTGACAGGCAGGCCAGCGCACTGATATAAACAGAATATGAAAATCGTAATTAATGGTTGTGCGGGTCGTATGGGGCGTAGCTTATTGCACCTTGCGACAGCACATAATGACATAGACCTTGTTGGTGGGCTTGAGCCCAAAGGAAGCCCTGCAATTGGGCAGGATCTAGGCACGCTCATGGGCGGCCCAGACCTTGGTATATTGGTAACCGATGATCCGCTGACAACATTAAAAGACGCAGATGGGGTTATCGACTTTACCATCCCGCAAGCCTCTCTGGAAATTGCCGCAATCGCCGCTCAGGCCCGCATCGCCCATATCATTGGCACAACTGGCTTTACGCCCGATCAAGAAACCGAACTTTTAGCAGCGGCGCGCCATGCAACCATTGTCAAATCTGGGAATATGAGCTTAGGCGTTAACCTATTAGCAGTGCTGGTCAAGCAGGCGGCCAAATCCCTCAATGTCGATTGGGATATTGAGATTCTGGACATGCACCATCGCCATAAGGTCGATGCACCATCGGGCAC